>CBESOE010000093.1:0-17240 GCA_965531145.1 uncultured bacterium
CCCGCTGCGGCCAGCGGCGCCGCCAGGGGCAGGAGGGGGAAGAACATCCGGCCCTGGGGCTGGAAAGTGAACAGGGCATTCCTCACCACCAGGAAGGCAAGGCAGACCAGCGCGGCGGCAAACAGCGCCCGTACCCCCGGCGCCGGCCTCGGACCCGGATCGGTGCTCTTCACCGGCCCGAACAGCCGGACCAGGCCGAGGAGCACCAGAACGGACACCGCCAGGAAGGCGGCAGTGAGCAGTGGCGGGGGAAGCACCGACATCCAGCCGAATATCCCCCAGGCGGAAGTGAAAAAGAGCCGAATGGTTTCGCGCAGGGATTCCCACTGCAGGAGGCCGTGGCCCACGGTGCCGATCCGTTCCAGTTGCCGCGCCGGATTCCAGTGGGCTGCGCCGCCGGTGAGGCGCCCGGGCACGGTGAGGATGAGCAGCGCCGGGAGGACGATGGCAACGGCAAGGGCCGCGGCCGTCCGCAGCCTCGTACGCCCTCCGCCGGCCGCGGCGAGATAGACCAGGGCCGCGGGAAGGAGAAAGACCAGGGAGAACTCGGTGAGCAGTGCGGCGGCGAGGATCAGCACCAGCAGTGCGGCCCGTGCCGGGGTGAGCAGTGGGCGAACTCCCGGCGGCCGGACCAGGACGGCGAAGAAGAGCGCCGAGAGCGCCAGGGCCAGGGCGTCGTTGTTGATCACCGAGGTGATGAAGATGAACTGGGGCAGCAGGGCGGTCATGGCGGCGGCCGCCACGCACACCGGCCGGCGGTTCGAGCCAACCACCAGGTGCTCGGCCGTGTACCAGACAAGGACGACGGTGATGGCGCCGAGAAGTGTCGACAGCAGGCGCAGCAGCAGTACGGCCCGGCGGGAGCGGGCAAAGGGCGGGTCGTGGTCGGCCCCGTGGAGAAAGACCTGGCCTTGTCGTGATTCGTACTGGTGATTGAAGAAGAAGGGCGGTTCCGCTTCGCCCCCGGCCAGGGCCAGGAGGGGAGCGGCCAACAGGTAGTAGCCGGGTGGCTGGTGCCGCTCGTACCCCGAGACCACGGTCCCTTTCTTCCAGAACCCCTCCCGGCGCTGAAGAGCCAGGCCCGGGTGATGGTCGGGCGGTTGCTCTACCCCCGGGGGGAAGAGCCACCGGCTCGGTTCGGTGCCGCTCACCAGTCCCAGGCCACGGGCTTCAGCCCGGACACGGAGGAAGTGGGCCGGTTCGTCCGGTGCCTCCCAGATCGGGACGAGAACGATGGTGCTCAGGGCGATGGCGAGGTAGATCAGGATCACGGCGGCGATCCCTCCCACCTTCCTGTTCTCCGCTGTTGGCATCACCCTGTTCTCCTGTTCGGGTCCTATCCCCGCACCGGCACCACCCGCTGGCGGTCCCGGAAACGGATCTTCCAGCCGGGCCAGGCCGGCAGGTAGCGCGGGTCCGGCGGTTGGGGTGAAAGACCGGCCTCCTTGACCAGGGTGACCACCCGGCCCGCCGGCTCGTATTCCACCCGGCACTGCAGATTGCCCAGGTTGAGCTGTCGCGGGAATTTCCGGTCGAACTCCTCCTGTTCGCCGTCCGGCATTTCAGGGAAGGCCAGGTCGCCGGGAGAGAGGATTGCCACATCCGACCCGTGTTCCAGGCCGATCTCCCCCAGGCGGGCCACCAGCCATTGGTGGGGTTCCACCGCCTCCCGCCCCTGGGCCGGGTCGAGGCGGCACCGCAGATTGTGGCGGGCGACCTCCTCCTGCAGTTGTGCGGCCGCTCCCTTGAGAAGGCGGTTGCGCAGGATCAGTTCCGCCACTGCTTCCCTCGCTGCCTGCCCCACCGGTTCCTCTTCGCGGCTCTTCAGCAGAACGCCGGCGTATCGCCGCTCCACCTCGGCCATCACCCGTCCCTTTTCCATGAAGACCCTGCCGGCCTGCTGGTCACCGAGACCGGCTTCAATCAGCAGTTTGTGGTCGGCCGGAATGGCGCAGGTGGTGAACGTGGTTTTGCGGCCGCCGCGGCCCACCACTGTGCGGCGGGCAGCCGCCACCAGCGCTGCCGTCCCGGCCCGCAGCACCGAGGTGCGGGAGAGCACCACCTCCTCACCGGCATCGCTGGCCCAGGCGTCGCGCCGGGCCCGGGGCACGAAAGCCGATCCCGGAACCGCCCGCATCCAGGCCAGGGCCAGTGTCCGGCTGTCCACCTTCTTCCGCTCCGTTTCGCTGGGCGGGTCGATCTTCAGCAGACCGCGCACCTGTGCGGCCACTCTGCGAGCCTCGGCCAGCACCGCCGGGTTGAGCGCCAGGCGGCGGATCTCCCCTGAGCGGAAAGCACGGACCATCAGCGTTGCGTCACAACCGGCCAGGCCCAGCTTGCGGTGCTCCTCGGCCACTTCTTCCCCGGCCGTCCCCGCCGGAGGCCGGGCGAGGAGCGGGCGGTCGATGTTGAGCAGTGCGGTGAGGTCCACCAGGACCTGGAGCACGTGGGACGGGTATTCCGGCCGACGGGCTTCCAGCAGCACGCGGGAAAAGGAGACGTCCAGCGGCAGCCGGAACATGGTCCGGCCCAGATCGGTGATCCCGTTTCCACTCAGGGCGCCAACCGCGGCCAGGCGTTCCACAGCCTGTTCCACGGCGAAATGGCGGGGCGTGTCGAGCATCGGCAACCGGTCCAGGCGATAGCCGGCCGCCGCCGCGGTGAGCACGGCCTGGGAGAGATCCTGGCGCAGAATCTCCGGTGGGGTGTCCGGCTGGAGCACGGCCTGGCGGCCCCAGAGCCGGACGCAGCGGCCGGGCCTCAGCCGTCCGGCCCGACCACGGCGTTGCTCGGCCGATGCGCGGGAGATGACCCGCAACCCGAGCACTGTTCGGCCGTCCCGGTAGTAGGTCTGGCGGGCCAGCCCCGAGTCGATCACCCCCACCACGCCGGGAATGGTCACCGAGGTTTCGGCCACATTGGTGGAGAGGATCACCCGCCTTCCGCGGACGGTCTTGAAGACCCGGTCCTGTTCGGCCGGTGACAGCCCGCCGTGGAGCGGCAGCACGTCCAGGCCGGCGGAACCGCGGAGCCGGTTGAGACAGGCCCCGATTTCAGCCTTGCCCGGGAGAAAGACCAGCAGGTCGCCATCGTCGCCGCCGAAGTCGGCCACCGCCCGGACCACCCGGTCTTCCAGGCCGTCCGGCGAGGGCAGGTCGTTCTCCGCCTGGTATTCCACATCCACCGGGTGGAGCCGGCCCGAGGCCTCCAGCAGCCGGGCGCCGAGGAATTCGGTCAGCCGCTTCTTCTCCAGGGTGGCGGACATCACCAGGATGCGGCCCACCTTCTCGTGGCGGCAGATGGCCAGCAGCAGGTCGGTCTCCAGGCCCCGCTCGTGAAATTCGTCCAGCACCACCGCCGCCCATTGCCGGAAACCTTTGCCCTGGAGCAGGCGGAGAGCCACACCCGGGGTGGCGAAGAGGATTCGGGTATCAGGCCCGGAGCAGTCCTCGTGCTGCACCCGGTAGCCCACGGTGCCCCCCGGTTCACCCTCGAAGCGGGTGCTGACGAAACGGGCCAGCGCCCGGCAGGCCACCCGCCGAGGCTCCACCACCAGGACCCGGGCGTTGTGGCCCTGCTCCTCGAGACACCAGGTGGGCACCAGGGTCGATTTGCCGCTGCCGGTGGGAGCGGAGATCACCAGGTGACCCTGCCGGAACAGCTCGTTGAACGTGGAGCGGAGCTCCTCCACCGGCAGGGTTGGGAGGTCGGGGCTGTTGTGGTGACTCATCACAAGTATCCGGGTCGAGGGGCGGTGAACAACTCGGAGTTCTCGTCCAGATGGTCGAGAATGATTCTGGCCGTGAGCTCGTGGCCCCAGCCGTTGAGGTGCACCCGGTCGATATAAAATTTCTGACCCCCACAGCGTTCGAGGAAGGCCTCCTTCATGTTGATATACGAGTAGCCGTTCTCTTCGGCAAGTCCCATCAGGCGCATTGAGTATCCCCCCGGGAGATCCTCGTATTTCATCAGGTAGTTGGGCAGATAGATCAAACAGAGGAAGCGGGTGCCCTGGCGGTCGGCCTCGTGGTGCATCTCGGCGGTGGTCTCCAGGACCTTCTCCCAGGCCCGTTCCACCTTGGGGTGCTCGAACTCGCCGAGGAACATTTCCCCGTAGAACAAATGGTAGTAATGGAAATAGTCCTCGCGTTTCCCCTTCTCCTTCAGGTAGCGGTCGAGGTTGACCGTAAATTCGGCCGCCAGGACCGAGTGGGTTTCGAGGAACTCCCCGGTGCTTCTCACCAGGCTTTCCTCGGGCAGGTAGTCTCCCCGGAAATTGAAGTAGGAACCGCCGCCGATGGCCGAGACGTAGTTGGACGGGGCGATGTCGTTGATACAGGTTTGCAGGATCACCAGGTCGGGCTTGACCCGCGGGCCCATCTCCCGCAGGGTTGCCAGTTCGTTTTCCGCGTTGTACCCGCACACTGCGCTGTTGAGCACCTCGTAGCGCCAGCCATCCCCGGACTGGTTGAGGTAGGCTTCCAGCAGGCTGGGGAAGATATATTCCTCCTCCCGGTAGAGGCCGAAGGCCACCGAGTCGCCGAGGATCAGCACTCGTCTGACATCAGCCCCTTTTTTCTCCGAATATTCACGGCCCCGGAATCCGAAGCTGTTTATCCGCACATGGTGGTTGCCATGGCTCAGACCGGTGAAGCCGGGGTTGTACTGGTAACGCCGCTGACGGTTCTCCGAGGGGATGGTCATTCCGTAGTCCTCGGGCTTTTCCTGCAGCACGTGTCGCACGCGGAGCACTACCTCGGCGGCAAGGAGGGGCACAAGAATCCAGATGGACAGCAGCGTCAGCCAGCGGAGAAGACGCCGGCCGAGGGACTGGCTGGGCTTTGACACGGCAGTGGAAGACATCTGATTTCTCCAAGCATCGACCGGATGAATCCGGTTGCGTGGAGAAGATTATGGTGCAGCCGCAGTTACCGTGCAAGCCGCTTCATCGGTGTCGCCGGCCGGGGCGTAGGGCGGCTGGTTGTAGGGGGCCGGGGTCACATCTTCCACCGCCAGGGTGAAGGTGTTGACACCGATCAACGTCCCGAGGGCCGGGATGCTCTGGTTCCAGTTCGTGGTGAAGCTGGCCTCGGGCGCCACGTTGGTATACCCGGCCCGCCAGTTGTCGAAGTGCTGGCCGCCGGCCAGGTCGACCGCCAGCCGTCCGGCCAGGGTCCGGCTCTGCTCCTCGTAAAGGTTCTCCAGGGTGGCGGTCATGGTGGTGACAAAGGGCACCGTGCCCGAACCCGGGAGGCAGGACAGGGACGCCGCCACCGTATCGGTGGGGATGAGGCCATTCACCGTGGTGACCACCATTGACTGGACGGTGCTGTTGCCCGCCGCGTCGGTGGCGGTGACCTCCACCACATAGTCTCCGTCCCAGACCGTGGTAGTGTCCCAGGCCTCCAGCAGGTCGGACGCTTCGTATACCTGGTCGCCGTCGCTGTTGGTGATGATGTGGTAGAACTCGCGGTAATCGTAGTCGCCGTAGGTCTGGCAGACCGCATCCTGCTTGTAGAGCAGGTCGACGAGGAAGGGGTCCACCGGTCCGCTCTGGTAGGTGTCCAGATCCATGTCGAAGTCCACGGCCAGCTTGTCCGAGACCACCGCGGCCTTGGGGTTGCCCACCGGGTAGATGCTGTAAACGATGGACTGTACGGCGCAGACCCAGGTGGAGTCGATGCGGTCGCCCACGTGGGCGATGATGTCCACTTGACCGGTGAGCGTGGCAGGATCCTGGTAGTTGTCGGTCTCGTTGTCGCAAAAGGCGAAGGGGCTGCTGCCCTGGGCCGGTTCAAACACCGGGGCCATGGTTTCGCCGAGGGTGAGCAGTTCACCGGATACCCCCTCCTCATCCAGGTGCCGGATACCGACCTGCAGGGTTTTTCCCGTAACCCGAAGGTCGCGCAGCTCGCTGTCCGGCGGGGCGCTGAAGACCACCGACGGGCTGCCGGCGTCCCGGGGCAGGCGGTAAAGTGTCTCGGCGGTGAGCACGAAGAGCACGGAACCGTCTGGCCACCAGGCGATCCGCCGCGGACGGGAATCGATCCTGACCGTGTGACGGACGGTATGGCCGGTATGGATGAAGACTTCCGCCGCGCCGCCATTCGGGGCACCGGCCAGCCGGCCGTCCGGACCGGCCGCGAAGATGGCGAGGTTGGGATACACCCGCTCTTCGAAGGTTCGCAGGTCAAGGAGGTGTATCTCCCGGTTGCTGCGGAAGACCAGGCTCGAGCCGTCTGATGAGAGGGCGGGGTCGGAAACCGGTAGCAGTTCCCGAACCAGCAGACGGCGACCGTGAAAATCGAGCACTTCCAGCCGGCCCGGCACCGCGGTGGTGTCCGGCACTTCGATGGCAACGATCCGCTCCAGGTCGGAAATGAAGAACGCATTGCCGCGCACCCCGGGTATGAACCGGCTCTCCTCACCCTCTTCACGAATTTCCAGTCGCGATTGCATCAGGCCGTGTTCCGCTCTCGTCGGCGTCAGTGCCAGCGTGTATCCACCCAGCGGGGAGTTCACCACCAGCGCTCCCCTGTCGCTGGTGATCAGGCCTTCGGCGCTGACACCGGCATGGGCGGTTCCGCTACAGAACGAGATCAAGAGGGACGCGAGCAGCAATAACCGAACAGCTTTCATCGGAGCACTCCTATTCGGAAGCGGGCCGCGCGACAGAGCGCGGTAACTATTAATATACGTCATCCCACATTGGAATTCCATCCATATTTTCTGCTAACTACCTGAAAAACATGCCGTGTTCGCTCGATATGACCTCGATCCTTCCCAAACCAGTCAGTATTTTGACGAATCGGGGCTGGAAAAAAAGAAATATCTATTCTTTTAATCGTTCATTTAGTTGGCTTTATTGAATGCCGATTACAATATTAGTTCCATTTTTTCGATATCGTAAGCCATGTCATGATTTTGACGTAACCATGACCTTTTTTAGTCGATTGACCATCGGCGGACACCTGGTTTGGAGTTATTTAAGTGTAAATATATCATGGACTTAAGGTTTCTTCAAAACTAAATCGTCTGATTTTTGACAGGTGGCACGCCCATTGCTATTATTGGTGCACGGTGAATCACTTGTCCAATCTGTAGTTGTGGAGGATGAAGCAAGGATGCTGGTCACTGTTGTACGGCTCATCGGCCGGGTTTGTGTACTTGTCCTGACACTATGCCTTTTCAGTGGAGCCGTGGCGCCGGCGGCCATGATCCGGGTGGACTGGACGGATTCCCCCTCCGGCGACGTCGTCAGGTACGAACTGCACTATGGCCTTGATGGCGGGGGGTTCCCCTCGGTGGTCCCCAAAGACATCGACCCTGGGGTGGAATCCTACACCCTCAGCGGCCTCACCGTGGGCACCATCTATCACTTCAAGCTCTATGCCTTCGATTCGGCGGGCAATCGCAGTATCAGATCCAATATTGACGTCTGCGAGGCGCTTCCCTGGAGCTTCAACGCTCCCATGCCCGTAGCCCCTTCCACCGTGTGGCTCGGCAAGCCCGATTTTGAGATTTCCTGGAATGTGGAAGATGTTGGGGGGGCAGAGGGGGTCAGGCTGGAACTGAGCCTGGTCAATCAGTTTTTTGATGGGACTCTCGAATGCACCGAGTGGGACCCGGATCATTGTTTCTACTCGGATGAATTCAATTCTCCTAATGACTCCATCTCGATGAGCGCTCTGGAGCTTCAGGAACTGGGCGTTTACCAGATCAGGGTTGTGGCCCTTGACGAATACGGGACCACGATCTGCTGTTTTAGTGACAGCGTTTCCCTCGAAGTGATCTCAGGCCCCCCACCGCTGGTGGATCCAGACACCTCGACGGTGACGGCCTATCCGGGGGCGATTCCGGCAGATGGGGTCAGTGTGTCGCTGATAACAGTCACGCCCAGGACGGCCACAGGCGACCTGGTGGGGCCCAACCTGAGCGTTGTGCTCCAGACCACGGCAGGTACTTTGCTGGGGGTGGTCCAGGACAACTTTAACGGTACTTACACCCAATCGCTCCGATCGTCGCTCGAGGTGACTCAGGCGCAGGTCAGAGCCACCGCGGATGGGGTGTTGATCACCCAGCAGGCCGTGGTCAGTTTCTTTGACCCGTCAGAAATGCTGGACATGATCATCACCGGCCCTGGCCCTGGTCCTGAAAATCAACCTCTGGTGCGCGTTTATGTTGCGCTGGTGGATCAGCCGGCGCTGATGCAAGAGTTCCCCGCCTATGGCGCGGGTGGGTATGGGGTCAATGTATGCACTGGTGACATCACCGGTGACGGGAGCATGGAGATCATCACCGGTCCCGGACCGGGCGAAGTATATGGACCTCACATCAGAGGGTTCAACTATAGCGGCAATCCTGTGCCCGGGGTGAATTTCCTGGCCTACGGAACGAATAAATTCGGGGTCAATGTGGCCTCTGGTGACATCGACGGCGACGGCTACGACGAGATTGTCTCTGGCGCCGGACCCGGGGCGGTGTTTGGCCCTCACGTTCGCGGCTGGGACGTGGACGGCGTGGACGGCAGCACGTGCGCGGCCATGCCGGGGGTGAACTTCATGGCCTACGGAACGAATAAATTCGGGGTCAATGTGGCATCTGGTGACATCGACGGCGACGGCTACGACGAGATCGTCTCTGGCGCCGGACCCGGGGCGGTGTTCGGCCCTCACGTTCGCGGCTGGGACGTGGACGGCAGCACGTGCGCGGCCATGCCGGGAGTGAGCTTCCTTGCCTACGGCACCCCCATGTGGGGAGTCAACGTTGCCTGTGGTGACATTGACGGCGACGGCTACGACGAGATCGTATCTGGCGCCGGCCCCGGGGCGGTGTTCGGCCCTCACGTTCGCGGCTGGGACGTGGACGGCGGCGCGGTGGCGGCCATGCCGGGAGTGAACTTCTTTGCTTATGGAACCAACAAATACGGGGTGAACGTGACTTGCGGCGACATCGACGGTGACGGTATCGACGAGATCATCACCGGCCCCGGGCCGGGCGTTATGTTCAATGCCCATGTGAGAGGGTTCGATTACGAAGGTTCCGTCATACAGGGTATCCCCGATGTAAACTTCATGGCCTACGATGAGGATGTGAAATTCGGCGCTCGGCTTGCCGTGGGCCGGGGCTTCTATTAGCTGGAATCTGGCCGCTTTGGCCGCCAATGCGAATCAACTGATTCTGTTGCTTGCAATCCGTCCCTTATCGGAAGGGGTTTTTTTTGGCGCTGGCCCGCCCCTTTCCTCACCTCCCGGACATCCTGTACAATCGGTGTGAACAATCCCGACGTGGAGGAGCGACGTGTTCCGTATTCTCTTCATCTGTACCGGCAATTCGGGACGGAGCCAGATGGCCGCCGGCTTTGCCCGAAGTCTGGCGCCCCGCTCGATGGAGATCGTCTGTGCCGGTGACCGGAACTGGCAGATCAATAGTGCCGCGGCCCGGGTGATGAGCGAGGCGGGTATTCCCGTTCCCCCACGGGTGGAGCACACCATCGAGGAGATCTCCTCCGAGCCCTTCGACGTGGTGATCACCCTCTGCAACTCGGCCCGGGAGATGTGCCCCACGCTGCCTGGTTCACCGGCGAGGATTCACTGGCCGCTGGTCAACCCGGCGGGGCAGGTGACCGACCCGGCGGTGCTGCGCGACACGCTATACCAGCAGGTGTTGGAGGACATCCGCCGCCGGGTCACCGCCCTCTTCCAGGACGGCTTTCTCGATTCCATCCTCCAGGTGCGGATCACCTTCACCTCGCTGCTGGACAACCTCACCGACGGGGTGATGGCCCACGACCTCGACCGCCGGATCTACTATTTCAACGAGGCGGCGGAGACGATCACCGGCTACGACGCCAAGGAGGTGGTCGGCGAGGATTGCCATGAGGTCTTCTCCGGCCGATTCTGCGGCGGGGACTGCTCATTCTGCGAAGGCACCCGGACCACCCACCCCCGGGTCCGTTACCCGGAAAGCTTCACCCGCAAGAGCGGTGAGGTGCGGGAGTTGGAGATGTCGGTGGTGACGGTCAATGCCCCCAACGGTGAGGAGACCGGGGCGCTGATCATCTTCCGCGACATCACCGAGATCCGCTATGTCAGGCGCAAGCTGGAGGAGAGCCGCGGGTTCCAGGGGATAGTCGGCCGCCATCCACTGATGATCAAGCTCTACGACACCATCCAGGAGGTCTGTGACGCGGACGTGCCGATCCTGGTCCAGGGGGAGAGCGGCACCGGCAAGGAACTGGTGGCCAACGCCCTGCACCAGTTGAGCCCCCGGGCCTCAGGGCCCTTCGTGCCGGTGAACTGCGGGGCCCTGCCCGAAGGGGTGCTGGAGAGCGAACTGTTCGGCCACGTCAAGGGTGCCTTCACCGGTGCCATCAGGGACAAGAAGGGCCGCTTCGAGCTGGCCGAGGGCGGGACCATCTTCCTCGACGAGATAGGCGAGATCTCGCCCCACATCCAGGTGCGTCTGCTGCGGGTGCTGCAGGAGCGGTCGTTCATCCCGGTGGGCGGCGAGCGGACCATCCGCACCAAGTCGGGGATCATCTGCGCCACCAACCGGGACCTCAAGGAACTGACCGCCCAGGGCCTGTTCCGTGATGATCTCTACTACCGCCTGGCGGTGGTTCCCTTCACCCTGCCCACGCTGAAGGCCCGGGCCAACGACATCCCGTTGCTGGTGGACCACTTCATCGAGAAGTTTTCCAGCGACACCGGCAAGCGGGTCTCCGGCATCAGCCGCGAGGCCATGGATCTGATGATGAGCTATCCCTGGCCTGGGAATGTCAGGGAATTGATCAACGCCATCCAGTACGGAATGATCAAGTGCCAGAACGGGATGATGGAACTGCGCCACCTGCCGCCCGAGCTGAGGGAAGCAACCTCCAGCACCGCCCGCAGCGGTCCCGGCCGACCGGCCAGCATCGACCCCGAAGCGGTGGCCCTCTCACTGAGAAAAGCTGGGGGCAACAAGGCCAAGGCCGCCCGCCTCCTCGGCATCAGCAGAACCTCGCTCTACCGCTACCTCCGCAAGTCAAACCTGTAACATAATACATTTATGTAACATAATTAATTGTGGACGGTAATTCAGGTTCGCCTCCCTCCTTGTCATGGGTACGCTACGGCTGCCTCATCAAACCAATCCCCGTTTAAATATTTGTATCTAATGTATTTAAAATCACTAATCTGTCCAGTCGCAGGAGGTTTCACCATCTGTGAACGGCTTTGAAGTGTAATTAAATTATTCGTGACATGTGTGTCATATATTCTGGCCCACTGCCTGAGCGTGTCAGGTTAAGTATAGTCATAACTTACATTACAATGTTTTTGGGTGCTTGCTTATAAATGGTACATCTCTTGCTCTATATACCCTCGGACACAACAAAAGAGGATGAACCAATGGCCGAAACGCAAAACACGAACATTGTCAAGGTTCTGCGAATGTCGCGGGAGATGATGATGCTGGCCGACGAGGGAGACCACGAGCGCAAGGACCGGAGCTGCGGTGTCCTCTACGGGACGCTGCGGGACATGGCCTACAAGCTGAGACGGCTGGCTGAAGAGGAAAGGGCCCTGCACCTCGATGAAGGGGTGTGGGATGTCGACCAGGGTTAACTCACACAGGGGCAAGGGATGTCTATTACCAAAGAGATAAACGGGTGCACGGTGAGGCTGGAAAAAGGCGATATCACCGATTTCGAGGTGGAGGCCTTCGTCTTTTACGCCAGGGAAGACCTCAAGCTGATGTCCGGGTTCGGCAATGCCATTGCCACCCGGGGCGGCCCATCGATCCAGAAAGAGCTGGATGAACTGGGCGAAAAAGAGATCGGCGATGTGGTGGTCACCGAAGCGGGCAATATGAAGGCCGCGAACATCATTCATGCCGTGGGCCCAAAGTTCCTCGAAGCTGACATGGACGAGAAGCTGGCCCTCACCATGCGCAACACTCTGGCCGCAGCAGAAGAGAAGGGGTTCAAGCAGCTGGCTTTCCCCGCCATGGGCGCCGGTTTCTACGGTCTTGCCCGGCCGATGTGCGCCGAGGTGATGCTGGAGACGATCAGCGACCACGTCAAGAACGGCAGCCAGCTGCAGGAAATCATTATTCGGGTCATCGACACCCTGGAATACGAGCCCTTTGCCGAGGCGCTCAACGGCCTGAATTAAAGGAAGGATCACACCAATGAGCGAAGCACTACATTTCGCCTCGCACCGGTTGCAGGAATTCGCCCTGCTCTTCATGGCCATCGTCTACATCTTCCGCCTGCGCTGGATCCTCAAGTTTCCGGCAGGCAAGGAGCGGCAGGCGCCATCGGGCACCCGGGGCAGTGCAACCCCGAGAGCGAGCATTCTCTACTCCTGGTTCAACGTCGCCCAGCCCTGGGCCATGGAGAGCACCAGAACCAAGATGTTCCTCTACATCCAGTTCGTCATCTTCCACATCGGGGTGGTGGCGGCCATTGGACTCTCCTTCATCATCCCCTACTTCCCGGGGCTCCTCGAATCGGCGGCGGTGGTCAAGACCATCCAGGCGCTCTGCTTCGCCGCCTTCCTGGTGGCGCTGCTCCGGGTCTTCCGCCGTTTCGGCTCGAAGCACATGCGGGCCATCAGCACCCCGGACGACTACTTCTCGCTGTTCCTGCTCACGGTCTGGTTCCTTTTTGCCGGCCTGGCCGCACCGAACAACTACGCCGGGGGCGAAACAATACTGATGATCTACTTCTGGATGACGGCCTTCTTCCTGGTCTACGTCCCGTTCAGCAAGATTTCGCACTATCTCTACTATCCCTTCACCCGCTACTACCTGGGCAAGACCCTGGGCCGGCGGGGCGTCTTCCCCATCGTGCGGGGGAAAGCGTAAGGAGCTGAGGAGCCGACAGACCCGGAAACCCTGTTTCCACACCGGAGAGGAAAATGGCGAAGGAAAGATCACATAAAGCAACAAAAGTCCTGGAGCGGCTGGAACAGAAAGTCAACCGGCAGATCGCCACGTCGCTGGCCGCCTGCGTGCACTGTGGCAACTGCTCCGACTCCTGCCACTACGTGCTGGCCAACCCCGACGACCCCACCTACCAGCCGTCATACAAGGCCGACAAGCTGCGCAAGCTGTTCAAGCGGCACATCGACTGGACCGGCCGGGTGATTCCCTGGTGGGTCAAGGCCAAGAGCGTCTACACCGACGAGGAGCTGGAAGAGCTGAAAGACGTGGTCTTCGGCCGGTGCACCAACTGCCGGCGCTGCTCGATCAACTGCCCCATGGGCGTGGACCATGCCACCTTCAACCGCATGGCCCGGGGCCTGCTGGTGGCGGTGGGCATCATGCCCGAAGGTGTCGCGGTGGTCAGCAAGGACCAGTGGGAGATCGGCAACCAGATGGGCGTGCTCAAGGAAGACTACCTCGACACCCTGGAATGGATGGAGGAGGAGCTGCAGGAAGAGCTGGGCACCACCGACGTCAAGATCCCGGTGGACAAGGAAGACGCCGACGTCGTCTACTCGATCAACCCCCGGGAAGTGAAATACGACCCGCGGACCATCGCCGAGGCGGCCAAGATCTTCTACGTGGCCGGCGAGAACTGGACCATGCCGTCCGAAGGCTGGGACATGACCAACTTCGGCCTCTTCTCCGGCGACGACGACCTGGGCGGTGCGGTGGCCCGCCGGCTCTTCGAGAAAGTCGAGGAACTGCGGGGCGGGAAACTGGTGATCTCCGAGTGCGGTCATGGTTACAGGTCTACCCGTTGCGAGGGCCCCAACTGGGGCAAGCGTGACGTGCCCTTCGTCATGGAGAGTTCGGTGGACACCATGCTCCGCTACGTCAACGAGGGGAAGATCAAGGTCGACAAGAACCGCAACACCGACCCGGTGACCTTCCATGACTCATGCAACAATGCCCGCAGCTGCGGCCTCTACGAGTCCCCGCGGGAACTGCTGGGCCACGTGGTCACCGACTTCCGCGAGATGTATCCCAACCGCGCCGAGAACTTCTGCTGCACCGGCGGCGGCGGCGCCATGTCCATGTCCGAGTACACCCCGGAGCGGCTGAAGTCGGCCAAGGTCAAGGCGGACCAGCTCACGGCCACCGGGGCCAAGGTGGTGGTCACCTCCTGTCACAACTGCGTGGACGGGCTCTCCGACCTGATCCGCCACTACAAGCTGGACATGAAGGTGACCCAGCTGGTGAACCTGGTATCCAACGCGCTGGTCATCGACGATCTGCCCGCTGCGGTGCAGCCCGAGGCCGAAGTGGCCGCCGAGGTCACCGCCGAAGTGGCAGCCGAAGTGGCAGCCGAAGAGGTGGCCCTGCCCCTGACCGGGAAGAAGATCCTGGTGGTGGACGACGAGCCGGACATCCGTGTCTTCTTCACCTCGGTGCTGGAGGACAACGGCGCCACGGTGTTCGAGGCCTCCGACGGCGATGAAGCCATCGAGATGGTGCGCAAGGAGAGACCGGACCTGGTGACCCTCGACCTCAACATGCCGGGCAAGGACGGTGGGCAGGTCTTCGAGGCGATCCGCAACGACGAGGAACTGGCCGACACCAGGATCTGCATCGTCACCGGCCGTCCGGAACTGCGGCGTCTGATCTACGACCGCCCGGTGGCGGCGCCCGAAGGCTATCTGGACAAGCCGGTGGACGAGGAGACCCTGCTGTTCAACGCGCGCAAAATTCTCGAACTGACCTGATTATTGAAAGTGTAACGGCGGACGGGGGGAACCCATGGAGCTTCCATACAAGGATTACTTCGACGCGGTGCCCGGGTATTTGACTGTGCAGGATCGCGACCTGAAGATCGTGACCGCCAACAACCGGTTCCGCAAGGACTTCGGCGACTTCGAAGGCCGTTACTGTTACCAGGTTTACAAGCACCGGGCAGAACGCTGTGAGGTCTGCCCGGTGATGAAGACCTTCACCGACGGTAACCGCCACAGCAGTGAAGAGATCGTGACCTGTGTCGACGGCACCGAAGTAAACGTCCTCGTCTACACAAAACCGATCCGCGACGAGAACGGTGAGATCACCGCCGTGCTGGAGATGTCCACCGACGTCACCGAGATGAAGTCGCTGCAGGGCCGGCTGCGGGCCAGCCAGCAGCGCTACCACACCCTCTTCGAGGAGGTGCCCTGCTACATCTCGGTCCAGGATCGGGAGCTCAACATCTACGACTCGAACAAGGCGTTGAAGGAAACCTTTGGCCGGTCCCTGGGCCGCAAGTGCTACGAGATATACAAGCGCCGTGACGAGGAGTGCTACCCCTGCATGGTGCAGGATACATTCAACGACGGCAAGCGCCGGGTCCACGAGGAGGTAGTCACCGCCAAGGACGGCAAACTGCTCAACGTGCTGGTGCACACCGCCCCGATCCGCAACCCCGAGGGCGAGATCAGCGGCGTGATGGAGATGGGTGCCGACATCACCCGCATCCGCGAGCTGCAGTCCCAGCTCACCTCCATCGGCCTGCTGATCAGCTCCATCTCCCACGGTCTCAAAGGCCTGATCAACGGTCTCGACGGCGGGATCTACCTGGTGAACAACGGCCTGAAGAAGGACAACCCCCAGCGGGTGGAAAAGGGCTGGGACATCGTACTGCGCAACGTGGGCCGTATCCGCAGCATGGTGCTCGATATCCTCTATTACGCCAAGGACCGGGAGCCCAACTGGGAGCACCTCTCTGCCGCCGATGTGATGGAGGAGGTGCGCGGGGTCATGGCCGACAAGGCCGCCGAGCAGGGTGTGGAACTGAAAACCGCCATCGACCCGGAAACGGGTGACTTCGAAGCAGATGCCAAGGCGGTTCGCACCCTGCTGATCAACCTCGCCGAGAACTCGCTGGATGCCTGTCGTCTGGACAAGCAGGAGGGAAACCACCAGGTGACGCTCAGCGCTGGCGGCGGCATCGACCACGTGCGCTTCGAGATCGAGGACAACGGCATCGGTATGGACAGCGAGACCCGGGAGAAGGCCTTCAGCCTCTTCTTCTCCTCCAAGGGGGGGGAGGGGACCGGTCTGGGCCTTTTCATCTCGAACAAAATCTCCCAGGCCCACGGCGGCTCGATCACCCTCGACTCCGAACCGGGCACGGGAACGAAGTTCATCGTGACCATCCCGCGGAACCGTCCAATGAAGGACGAAGATGTCAAGGCAGGCGAGTTTGGTGACATCGGTGTGGTCTGAACCTGTGTTACCCGGGGTTCCGCTGTGATAGACTAGATTTCATAGACATCGCCGGTCCACCGGCGGCAATATCGGCCCTGGTATTCATGATCTCTTATATTAATTGTTGAATAGGCGCTGGAACCGGCTGACCGGCCCGCCGTCTGACCCATCGTGGTGGAGGTGAATGATGAGTGAAGGAAAGAAAACGGTCCTGATCGTGGACGATGAGCCGGACACCTGTACCTACTTTTCCACCGTGCTGGAAGACAAGGGCTTTGAGACGATCATTGCCCGCAACGGTGAAGAGGGCATGGCCCGGCTGAAAGAGTCGGTGCCCGACCTGGTCACCCTCGATATCACCATGCCGGAGAAATCGGGCGTGCGGCTCTACCGCGAGATCAAGGGCATGGAAGAGATGGCGGGTGTGCCGGTGATCATCATCACCGGGGTTGCCGACGATTTCGAGAAGTTTATCTCCAGCCGCAAGAGCGTGCCGCCGCCCGAGGGTTACCTCGCCAAACCCATCGACGTGGAGAAATTCCTCGAGTTGGTGGAAAAGCTGACCGCCTGACCTCTGATCTTCGAAACGAAGCTACCAAGGCCCGCCCTTCCCGAGCGGGCCTTTTCGTGTACCATGCAGCTTCGCGAACAACGAAGGAGATCATCATGCCCAGGCTGATTGAACAGCCGGCAACAATCGAGGCCGCCGGTACCAAGCGAAAACTGATCGAGGAGTTTGCCGGTCAGGTCAATTCAGGCCACCAGTCGGTGAGCGTGGCCAAAATGACATCCCCTCAGGGCTGGGTCGAGCCGGGGCAGACCCCCGAGTTCGAAGAGATCACCCTGGTGCTCAAAGGTATGCTGAGAGTTGAGCACACCGCTGGCGTGATCGAGGTCCGTGCCGGCCAGGCCATTGTATCTTTACCCGGCGATTGGATCCGCTACAGCACCCCCGAACCCGGCGGCGCCGAATATGTGGCGGTCTGCCTCCCCGCCTTCTCACCCGACACGGTGCACCGGGACGAGTGAGTTCGAGATCCTGCCAATTATCATTCAGATGTCAGAGGCGACCCGGGTGGGCACATCATCAG
>CBESOE010000094.1:0-16886 GCA_965531145.1 uncultured bacterium
CCCATGGAACTGCCCATCAACCCCAGCCGCCCGGCCCCGAGGTCCGGCTGCGCCCTGACCCAGGCCAGCACCTCCTCCAGGTCGGTCACCCGGCTGGCCAGGGTGGTGTCGGCAATGCGGCCGCCGGAATCGCCGCACCCCATGCAGTCGTAGCGCAGGAAGGCGACACCGTTGCGGGCCAGGGAGTGTCCCAGGTTCACCAGTTTCTGGCTCTCCCGATCGCTGTACAGACCGTGTGACCCCACCACCACGTGGGCCGTCAAACCGGCGGCATCCCCGGGACGGTGCAGCACCCCGGTGAGCGTCCCCACACGGCTCGGGATCCGCACCAGTTCTTCGGCAACTGAATCTCGGTTCATCTTCCCCTCCGGAATATGCGAACACAGGTGACTGTCAGTTGATTCTAGGGGATGACTCGCATCGGTGTCGAGCGCCACCCTTCCCCCACACCGGGAAACCGCGATATACTTTTGTATTCATCGGAGACACCACAACCGAACAGAGAGCGAGGTCCACACAGTGAGCAGCGAGCGTAAAGCGATCCTTGAGGCCGTGCCCAACCCGGAACCGGGCCGGGACTACGTGGTGAGGTCGGAATCCCCCGAGTTCACCTGTCTCTGCCCCAGGACCGGTCAGCCCGATTTCGCCACCATCACCCTGACCTACATCCCCGACCAGCTGATCGTCGAACTGAAGTCGCTGAAACTCTACCTCCACTCCTACCGTGATGAGGGCACCTTCCACGAGGCGGCGGCCAACACCATCCTCGATGACCTGGTGGCCGTGCTGGCCCCGCGCCGGATGACGGTCACCGCGGACTTCCACGTGCGAGGCGGAATCCACACGGTGGTGGAGGCCACGCACCCGTGACGGCCATGAGCCCCAGCGATTCCAGCGGCACGCTCTTTTTCGTCGGCATCCAGGGCACTGCCCTCTCCGCCGAGGAGCAGGATTTCCTGGGGCAGGTCCGTCCGGGCGGAGTGATCCTCTTCAGCCGCAACGTGGAATCGCCGGAGCAGGTGCAGGAGTTGAACGGCAGTCTCGGGGCCATGGGCGGTGGCCCGCTGAACCACGGGCCGCTGGTGGGCATCGACCAGGAGTGGGGGCCGGTGAACAGGTTTGGCGGCCTCTTCCCCGCCCTGCCGGCCGCCGCCGCCCTGGGACGCGGCGCCGACGGTGAGCGGGTGGGCGAAGCCGCGGCGCTCACCGGCCGGCTGCTGCGCCGTCTCGGTTTCCACATCAATTTCGCGCCGGTGGTGGACCTCAGCGAGGAGGATGCCACCAACGGTATCGGCACCCGCTCCCTGGGCACCGATCCCGAAGCGGTGGCCGAGCTGGCCGGCCGCTACCTCGACGGCCTCTCCTCCGCCGGGGTTGTGGGCACCATCAAGCATTTCCCCGGCCTCGGCCGCACCGTGGTGGATTCCCACCAGGTCCTGCCGGTGGTGGAGCAGGATCGTGAAGACCTCTGGCGTTCCGACCTGCTGCCCTTCCGCCGTCTGGTGGCCAACCGCCCCGGTGTACCCGTGATGGTGGGCCACGGCTGGTATCCCGCCCTGGAACCGCCCTCCGCCACGGATGGCGGGCAGCCGCTGCCGGCCTCGCTTTCACCGGCGGTGGTCAACGGACTGCTGCGGGGCGAACTGGGGCATCAGGGCGTGGTGATCACCGACGACCTGGAGATGGGGGCGGTGACCGGTGGAGACCAGCTGGACCTCTTTGATGAGGCGGTGGGGATCCGGGCGCTGCTGGCCGGTGTGGACTGGATCCTGATCTGTCACAGCAAGGAGCGGATTCTCGCCGCCAGGGAGGAACTGGACCGCGAGCTGCGGGGGTCGGCGGTTTTGCGCCGCATGGCCGCCGCCGCCCACCATCGTATCCGCGACCTGGCAGCGACCCTGGAACAGCGGCGGGCCGCCCCGGGCCCCCACGCCCCCGTTGACGGGCTGGACACCCTCACCCGGGAGATGGAGACCTGGCTCCACCGCTGGCAGCGCTTTGGCGCCGGCTCAGGCTGAGGTTGCCGGATCCGGCCGTCCGGTGATGCTGCGGAAGGCCTCGAGGTATTTTCCGGTGGTCCCGGCCACAATCTCGTCCGGCAGTCCGGGAATCGGCGGCTCCTTGCTCCAGTTGATCGACTCCAGGTAATCCCGCACATACTGTTTGTCGAAGCTGGGCTGGTTGCGGCCCGGCTGGTACTGGCCCTCGGGCCAGAATCGCGAGGAGTCCGGGGTGAGCACCTCGTCCACCAGGATCAGTTCCCCGTCCAGCCGACCGAACTCGAACTTGGTGTCGGCGATGATGATTCCCTGGGCCAGGGCGTGCTCGGCCCCCCGGCTGTAAATTTCAAGACTCGCGGCTTTGGCCTTGTCGGCGGTCTCCTGGCCCACCAGCTCCACCATGGTGCTGAAGGGGATATTCTCGTCGTGGAGGCCGCCCTCGGCCTTGGTGGAGGGGGTGAAGATCGGCTCGGGCAGCCTGGAGGAGTTCTGCAGGCCCTCGGGCAGCGGTATGCCGCAGACCGTGCCTTCCCGCTGGTATTCCTTCCAGCCCGATCCGGCCAGGTAGCCGCGGACGATGCACTCCACCGGCAGGACCTCAGCTTTTTTCACCAGCATGGAGCGGCCGGCCAGCTGGTCGAGGTAGGGCTGCAGCTCCCCTGGAAAAAGGGCCGGGTCGGTGGTGATCACGTGGTGCGGGATCCGCTCTCCGAGAAAGTCGAACCAGAACCTGGAGATCTGGGTCAACACCTCGCCCTTGCGCGGGATCCCGGTGGGCAGGATGTGATCAAAGGCCGAGATACGGTCGGTGGCCACGATGAGCAGTTGGTCACCGAGGTCGTAGATGTCCCGCACCTTGCCGCGGTTTGACAGGGTCACGCCCTGGATGTCGGTCTTGAGCACCACGGGTGCATTTTCGCCGGGCTGTTGCATGCCAGCGTCCTCCTGATCGATTTGGTCAACTCTTCACGGGAATCGGTTGTTGTCTGCGACAGGACAGAATTAAACCACAGATCGTATTTCCGTCAAACCCCCTCCGGAAAAGAACGACATGAAAGATTGACCTGTCACGGCTATTTCTTTATTATTGGGGTTACGTTCGATGTACTGATTTTTCCCTGATGTCGACCAGACCTTCCGGATGGTGATCCCCGGCGAAACAACGGTGTTGGCGCAACGGCGGAGAGCGATCTTTCAGGTGGTCGGCCCAGATAAGGGAAGCGTTTTCCTCGGGAGGGCGTTTCCACAGATACCAATGAAGAACAAGCCAGGCGCCGTGGACGGTGCCGAAGAATCACTTGACGGTCTGCTGGACGAAATGGACGACGTCCTGGGCGACTTCCTCGACCAGGCGGCGGCCAGCCCCGTACCCGACCCCGGTGGGTCCACTCCCCCGTTGGACGGCGGCCAGTGGGGCTTCAATGAGATGGAGGAGACCTTTCTGGCCATCCTCCGCAGCAGCCTCAAACCGGTGACCCGCTACATCAAGGCACTGGGCTCCATCCGGCACAACCCCTCGCTCTACGAGATCATCAACCTCACCGTGCACCCCATGGCCGAACTGGCCCGCAAGGCTGAGCTGCAGGAACTGGCCACCATCCTCGGTGACCTCTCGGAGAGCTGCCTCGAGGCCTCCGCGGCCAACGGCGAACGCTCCCGGCGCGCCGGCCTGAAAAATGACGTGCTGGAACGCTACCAGGCGCTGAGCGAGCGGGTGGACATCGCTTTCCGCGGACACCGGCCGGCAGTACTCAATCTCCTGCGCTTCTACCAGCGCGTGCGTCTGGAAGGGTTCCAGGCGGATGACATCCAGCGGTTCTTTGCCGTGGGCATCCCCTCGGTGAGCTGGGTCAGCCGCACCCCGGCCTCGGAGATCGTCAGCCTCTCCGGGGTCTCGGACCAGGGGATCCGGCGCTTGAAAACCCTCTCCCGCCAGAGCGGACGGAAAATCGGCTTCAAGAACGCCGGCCTCGATCTTTCCCGATTATCCAGGTTGAGCACAAAACTGTAGCGGGTTGAGCACAAGGATGCAGCAGGCGGGCTCGGGGCAGGAATGGTGCCGAGGGACGGAATTGAACCGCCGACGCAGGGATTTTCAGTCCCTCGCTCTACCGACTGAGCTACCTCGGCACGAATCGCCAAAAACTCGAACTTTATATACCAACAGGCCGCCGGGCGTCAACAACCTCCGCGAGAAGATTCGGTCATCCCTCGTCGCTGAGGTTGTCGGCCCAGTCGCTGAGCATGCCGTCAAGCCGCTGGATTTGCGCCGGGCTCAGCCCCGTGGTCAGTTTCTTCACACTCTCGGCATAGCTGGGCAGAACCGTGGCCAGCAGGTCGTCGCCCTTCCTGGTCAGCTTGATGATCCACTTGCGGCGGTCCGTGGGGTGCTTGGTCCGCACCACCAGTTTCTTCTTCTCCAGCTTGTCCACCAGCCCGGTGACATTGGCCCCGGAAACCACCAGTTTCCGGCCGAGGTCCCGCTGGGAAAGCTCCCCCGACTCCCGGCTGTACTTGACGAAAGCCATGACGTTGAACAGGGCCACGGTGAGCCCGTTGCTGCGCAGCGTCTCACCGAGAAGCTGGGAACTGCCCATCAGCCGGTTCACCCGGGTGTAGACATACCCGAGATTGAGCAGCACCTCCTGCGCCGGGTCGTGGACCGGCAATGATATGGCCAGCCGGTCCTGAATCTTTGAAGCGGCCTTCTCTTTTTCGGCCATTGACTACCTCTCCATGCAGATAGTGAAAGACAATATAGTTAATAACTTTATAATATACAGGTTTAACGTATCCCGGTCAACCGTACATGAAAAACCCCGCGACCGACGCGGGGTTAAAACTTCAGCGGGAATATCGGCCATGGCCGACTCCGCCTGAATCAGTTGTCGGAGATCCAGAACTGGGCGAGACCGCCGAAGGTCTCCGGCTGATCGATGCGGTACGGCCGGAGTCGGGCATGGGGATCCGCCTCCTCTTCCTCCTCCAGTAAATGAGCTTCGATATCCGAGCCCTCCTTGAGGAACCTTTTCAGTTCTTCCTCGGTTTCGCTGTCCGCGAGATTGTGCAGCTTTCGTCCCTTTGGAGTACGGCTTCGCCCTTCCAACTGGTTCCTGTTCTTCCTTGCCATCTCAACCTCCGCCCCAACCGACGCCTACCGGTTGACCACATGGTCAATGTCCCCTGTCTTCCCTCACCGGAAAACCGATGCTGCATAAGGGATCGGTAAAATGGCAAAAAAACTTGAGGATTCACGGGGATTATGGCAGTTTCTGGTCTGTCACCGGGCGTCCGGCCAGCCGGATCAGCAGCCACAGGACAGTGGCGCCCAAAACCAGGGCCAGCAGCGGCGGCAGCCCGAAGGCCGAGGGCACCACACACACCACCAGGGCCACCACGCCCACCGAGACGGCATAGGGCAACTGGGTACGGACGTGGTCCACCAGGTCGGAGGAGGCGGCCATGGAGGAGAGGATGGTGGTGTCCGAAATCGGTGAGCAGTGGTCCCCGAACACCGAGCCGGCGAGCACCGAGGCCACCACCCCCAGCAGCACGGACTCGGCCGTGGCCGGTGGCAACCCCGCGGCGACGGTCATCTTCACCGCCAGGGGCACGGCCAGTGGAATGAGGATCGACATGGTGCCCCAGGAGGTACCGGTGGCGAAACTGACCACGCCGGAGACGATGAAGATCAGCGCCGGCAGGAACCGCGGATCGATGGCATCCCCGGTGAGGGAGAGGATGTAATCGGCGGTGCCCAGATCGGTGCAGACCTGGCCCAGGGACCAGGCCAGCATCAGCACCACCAGGGCGGTGAGCATGGCCCGCGCCCCGGCCATCATCGAATCGATGGTTTCCCGCAGGTCGAGGATCTTGCGGCTCAGCGCCATCAGGCCCGCCGAGAGACAGCCCAGCAGCGAGGCCCAGAGCAGGACACGGTAGGAATCGGCCGCCCCCAGGGCCGTGCCCAGGGAGTGGCCACTGATCCCGCTGGCGGCCAGGGCCCGGCTGCCGTCGACGTAGAGACCCACAAAGGCGGTGACCAGCACGGTGAGCACCGGCACGGCGGCGGTGGTCCACTCCTGGGGCCTGTTCTCCAGCGGCCGGAGGTCTTCCCCACCCATGTCCCACATCGACCGGCTGCCCGGCCGCACCAGCCCGCCGCCGGAGCGGGCCCGCTGCTCGGCGCGGTGCATGGCGGAGAAATCGCGGCCGCTGAGCGCCACCATGAAGCCGAAGACCAGGGTCAGCAGCGGATAGAAGCGGTAGGGAATGGAGCGGAGGAAAGTGAGGTAGGCGTCACCCTGGTACCCCACCGAGACGAAGGCGTCACGGATCAGCCCCACCTCGGCGCCGATCCAGGTGGAAAAGACGGCCACCGCGGCCACCGGTGCGGAGGTGCTGTCAACAATGTAGGCCAGCTTCTCCCGTGACACCTTGTGGCGGTCGCAGAGCGGCCGCATGGAACTGCCCACCAGCAGGGAGTTGGCGTAGTCGTCGAAGAAGATCACCAGGCCCATGGCCCAGACCACCACCTGTGCCGACCGGGCGCTGTTGGCCAGCCGGCCCAGCACCCGCACCACCCCGCCGGCGCCTCCGGCACGGGAGATGACGCCGGTCATGCCGCCCAGCAGCAGGGTGAATATCATGATCGCGGCGTGGTCCCGGCTGGCCAGGGCATTGACCAGGTAGTGGTCGGCGGTGCGCAGCAGGGCGGCAAAGGGATTGAAACCGCCCACCAGCATGGCCCCAATGTAGACACCGGCAAAGAGGGAAACGATGACCTGGCGCAACAGCAGGGCCAGGACGATGGCCACCAGGGGGGGCAGCAGGGAGCCGATCCCCGGGACGGAAGCCGCGGCGCCACCCGCCGGCGACGGGCCTGAGCCCGCCGACAGGTGGAGCCAGCAAAGGACGAAGAGCGCAAACAGCAGCAGAGCTGCGATGGTACCCGGGCTGCGCAACCGTGTCTTAATCCTCGTCCCCCTCCTTGTCCTCCGGTTCCTCGTCAGCTCCGGTGAGCCCGAGGATGGTGCGGAGCTCCGTATCCAGCCGCGCTTCCACCTCCGGGTTTTCCTGGATAAACTTGCGGGCGTTTTCCCGGCCCTGACCCATGCGAACGTCGCCTATGGAATACCAGGCTCCGGTCTTGTTCAGGATGCGGTGTTCCACACCGAGGTCCAGCAGGTCGCCATGGAGAGAGATGCCCTCGCCGTAGAGGATGTCAAATTCGGCCTTTTTGAAGGGCGCGGCCAGCTTGTTCTTCACCACCTTGACCCGGGTGCGGTTGCCGATGAAGTCATCGCCCGACTTGAGGGCGGCGATGCGGCGGATATCGATACGCACCGAGGTGTAGAACTTCAGGGCCCGGCCGCCACTGGTGGTTTCGGGGTTGCCGAACATCACCCCGATCTTTTCCCGGATCTGGTTGATGAAGATCAAACAGGTGCGGCTGCGGGCGACGATGGCGGTGAGCTTGCGCAACGCCTGGGACATCAACCGCGCCTGGAGACCCACGTGGGAGTCGCCCATATCCCCTTCCAGCTCGGCCCGGGGCACCAGGGCCGCCACCGAATCCACCACCAAGACGTCCACCGCGTTGGAGCGGATCAGCATCTCGGTGATCTCCAGCGCCTGCTCCCCGGAATCCGGCTGGGAAATGAGGATATTATCCACGTCCACCCCCAGCTTCTCGGCATAGTTGGCGTCCAGCGCGTGCTCGGCATCGACGAACGCCGCCACGCCGCCGCCCTTCTGGGCATTGGCCACGGCGTGCAGGGCCAGGGTGGTCTTGCCCGAGGCTTCCGGGCCGTAGATTTCCACCACCCTTCCCCGGGGGAACCCGCCGATGCCCAGGGCGTAGTCGATGGACAGGGCCCCGGAGGGGATCACCTCCACCGTTACCCGTGCGCCCGGATCGCCCAGGCGCATAATCGAACCCACGCCGAACTGTTTCTCAATCTGCGACAGGGCCGTGTCGATGGCCTTGTCCCGTTCCTTGGTTTCCTTGTCCATATCCATACTCAATACCTCAGGTCAGTCCGTTAACGGTGAATTGTGTGGCCGATCCCCGGAGGGAACGCCGCCGGCAGAGATGCTTCCGGTGGAATGCGGAATTCGAAAGGCACAGTTCTCACATAAAACCGGCAGCCAGCTGCCGTCACTTGGCAGGAAGAGGTTTACTTTCGCAGGTGAGGTCATGATAACGGCGGACCCGAGGCACTGTCAAGACAGGCCCCGCTCCTTGCGGATGGCCGTGTACGCGCGGTGAATCGCCTGGAATTTCTCGGTGGCCATCTTGACGAATTCCTCGCCCAGGTGATTGACCTTGTCCGGGTGGTATTTGCGGGCCATGGCGCGGTAGGCCTGTTTGACCTCGTCGTCGCCGGCGCCGGGTGAGATGCCCAGCGCGGCGTAGGCTTCGGCCGGACCGCCGACTCCGGGGGAAGCCGGACGGCGGGTGCGTTCGAACTCCGAGCGGATGGACCGGTGGTCCGCCGGTCCGATACCCATGTGACCCACCACCCGGTCGATCACCGACCGCTCGGCTTCGTGGAGCACCCCGTCAGCGGCAGCCACCAGGTAGAGGGCCCGAAGCATCAGCAGCCGTTCCTCGTAGGTGGAGATGCGCTCGTATTCGATGCAGATGCTCAGCAGGTTGAGGTCGGCCGACACCGCCTCCTTCATCAGCTGGCGGATGGTGTTCAGGTCTTCTCCCCGGAAACCGAGGCCCTCGAAGAACAGCCTCATCGCCCGGACCTCGCGGTTGTCCAGGCTGCCGTCGGCCCGGGCCACCACGGTCATCAATCCCACCAGGTTGAGCACGAACAGAAAGGAACGGTCGGTCTTGCTGAAGGATTCGGCGCCACCGCCGGGCAGACGCCCGCGCCGGTCGGACCGCGGGCCGTCGTCCAGGGCCCCGCCGATCAGCGCCCCGAGCACCGCACCAAAAGGTCCGGCCGCGGCAAAACCGAGAGCACCGCCGATCAGGATGCCGCGCCACCTCACTGTCCTGCTCCTTCGTCGTTGGGATGTTCGGGTATACCGCCCTTCGGCGGTCAGTTGGATTGGAGCCGTTTCACGCGGGCCGCCACGTCCCGGTACTTGTTGTCCAGGGCAGCCAGCGCCTGGAAGGCCTGGAGAGCATTGTCCGAGGAACCGTCCGCCTCGAGGGCCGCGGCCAGGTCGTATTGCAGGCCCTTGTTCTCATCGGACCCGTCATCGGCCACCGCCAGACCCTTCTCATACCACTTGATCGCCTCCCCCGGCATCCCCTTTTCCATGAAGCAGGCGCCGAGCATCACACAGCAATCGAGCCGCTTTTCGGTGGAGCGGGCGGCAATCTGGAACTCACCGATGGCTTCGTCTACCAGCGACATCTCCTTGTAGGCGATGCCCAGGTCGTAATGGGTGCCGTGATCCTCGTCGTCCACCTGGCCCGCCACCTCCTCCTGGAACATGGTCAGGACCTCGGAGAGCTGATCGTCATCCAGCTTGGTGCCGGTCAGTTCGGGCTCTTCGGTGGAAGCGGCCGCCTTTTTCCTCGGCGGGACCGGGGGAGCAGCAGGTTTCCGGCGAACCGCCGTCCGGACCGTGGCCGAGATGCTGTCACCGGGTCCGCCCACCTGGGCCTGCATCTCCAGCAGCCGGGGGTAATCGGGGTTGGATTCCAACAGCCCCTGGATCAGGTCCCGTGCTTCGGCGATGAAGCCCTGGCTGATGAAGAAATCCACCTCCTCGAGATCCTCGCCCAGCGGATCGGCGGCACCCTCCCCCCCGGCGTCCGCCGCCACGGGTGCGGGAGCAGGTTCCTCCACGGCCGGTTCCTCTTTTTCCACGGCTGCCGGCGGCTCTGGCTCCACCTCCGCCGTCTCCTCCGTGGCCGGTGCCTTCGGTTCTTCCACTTCGGCGGCCGCGGTGGCGCTGCCGTTCATCCAGGAGGCCCGGGCCGATTCGTCAGCCTGGGGAGCCGGCGCAGGAGTTTCACCGGGACTCGTTGTCAGCTCGGCGATCCTGGCCCGCATGGCTTCCACGTCATCGTCCCGCCCCTGGGCCTTGTAGATGCTGGCTGCCAGTTCGCACACATCCTCGCGGTGGGGGTGGAGCTCCAGCAGTTCCTCCACCTGTCCCAGGGCCTTGTTCACCATCCCGTAGGAAAGAAAGACCCGGGTGGCGGTGAGCCGCTCCCGGATATCGCTCTCCCCTGCAGGAGCGGCCACGTCGGATTCGACCTCCACCGCCTCTTCCTCGGCGTCCGGTTCCACGGCTGGACTTTCCGTGTCCAGCTCGGGCTCCGGCTCCGGCTTGAGTTCCAGTTCGGGTTCCGGCTCGGGTTCCGGCTCGGCAACCGGCGGGGCTTCCTCCACCGGCTCCGGTAGCGTTTCGTCCTCGATAATCAGTTCGATTTCGGTCTCGCCGCCTGGAACCTCCTCATCATCAACACCCAGAACCACCCGGTCGGTCCCATTGGTGGACATGCTCGCCGGTTCGTCAAAAACCAGATCCACTTCCGGTTCTTCCTCCGCCGGTTCGTCACCGGGCGGGCTCTCCGGTTCTTCCGGCAGGAAATCCACCAGCGTCTCGTCCAGTTCTTCGGTCTGACCGTCGGCCTGCTGCTCGGCTTCCACCCGCCGGGTATCCAGCACCGTGGCCACATCACCCGAGGCCCACTGCACCAGGTGCGACAGGATCTGGAGTTCCTCCCGGAATCGGCCGACCTGGTGGCAGGCGCCGGCCAGTCGGCTCAGGGTCTGGTGGTAGGACTCGTCGTCACCGCCGTCGCGGTGCAGGATGGCCAGTTCGCGCAAGGCGTGAAGGTGCTGGGGCTCCGCTTCGAGAAACTGCTGGAGAAAGCCGTGGCACAGCTCGGGAGATTTCGCCTCCACCGGACGGTTGAAGACGTGGCGACACTGGTCAAAGGCCCGTTCGTTGTCCGAAGCGGCCAGGTGACAGAGTGCCATTTCCACGTGGCAGCAGTCGTTGCCGTAATCGAGTTTGAGCGCCTCCTCGAGGTTTGTCTTCGCCCCGTCCAGGTCGCCGGAATCCCTCCTGGCCTGGCCCAGCAGCAGGAGATACTC
This sequence comes from uncultured bacterium, assembly GCA_965531145.1. GTDB lineage: Bacteria > Acidobacteriota > JAQAZP01 > JAQAZP01 > JAQAZP01 > JAQAZP01. Next base: position 11,078 of record CBESOE010000094.1, read on the forward strand.
CACGTCCGGCTCCGGAATCCCGGGCAACGCCTTGTCCAGCAGGTCGGCCGCCCGGGCGGCGTCTCCCGACTTCAGCAGCAGCTCGGCCATCCCGCGGAGCAGGGCCGGATCTTTACTGCCGGACTTCAGGGCCTTCTCCAGGGAGGCCCGCCCCTCTTCCTCCTTACCGCCCCCCAGCTGCTTGCGGGCCGCATCCAGGTGGCGCGAGGAGGCCTCACCGGCGACGCCGCCCTCTTCCAGCAGGTCCACCAGCTTGCCGTGCACATCAGCGTCGTCAGGGTCAAGTTTTTCCAGGAGTTCCAGGGCCCGGCGAGCGCCCCCGCTGTTCTTGCGACTTTTGAACGCTTCGGCGGCGTGCAGCAGGTTTTGCTTGGCTTCCATGCGCAAGCCGCGTTCCGAGTAGAGTTCGCCGAGCTGGAGAAAGGTCTCGATCCGGGCCGGATCGAGCTTGCTGATCTTCTTGTAGATGGCGATGGCCTTGAGCAGGAAGCCGTCCTGTTTGAAGAAGGTCGCGATGGTGTCGAACTGCTTGACCGCATCGTCGGTCAGCCCCGCCCGTACATAGAGATCCCCCGCCTTGTTCAAAAGGTTTACATCGCGTGGATTCTCCTCGACGAGCTGCAGCAGCTTTTTCGCTGCTTCCGCGGGGTTACCGCGCTGGGCGAGGCGGTCCACCTGTTTGAGAATCTTTATTCGGCTGGCCATCTGTTGTCGTGACGATCAGGATTTTACCGTTTCTCCTTGATTCTCGCCTGCTTGCCCTTCTTGTCGCGCAGATAGTAGAGCTTGGCCCGGCGAACCCGGCCCCGCCTGACCACCTCGATCTTGTCGAGAATGGGCGAGTGCAGCGGGAAAATCCGTTCGACGCCGACGCCGTGGGAAATCTTCCTCACCCGGAAGGTCTCCCGGATGCCGCCGCCGCTCCGGCCGATGATCACTCCCTGGAAAACCTGGATCCGCTGCTTGTCACCCTCACGGACCTTGACATGCACCTTCACCGTGTCCCCCGGCCCGAACTCCGGCAGACCCTCTACCATCCCGCTCTTTTCAATCGCATCCACTACATTCATGACCCTGTCCTCTTCACGGTGATTGACCATCAATCCCGTCTGTTCTTAATCCGGATGCTCCACCCCCGGTTCACCCGCGGCTTTCTCCGCGGTCCCGGCTGGCAGGTCATCGGTTTCGTTCGCGTTCCCTTCGCCTCCTCGGCGTTCCACCCAGCGGCGGTAGAGGTCCGGCCGCCTGGTCCTCGTATTTTCGATCGCCCTCTCCGCCCTCCAGGCGGCTATCCGACCGTGGTCGCCGGAGAGCAGCACCTCCGGCACCTCCATACCGCGGAACTCGGCCGGCCGCGTGTAATGGCTGAAATCCAGCAGCCCGTCACTGAACGAATCACGGATGATGGACTCGCTGCAGCCGGCGGCCCCGGGAAGCAGCCGGGTGACTGCCTCCACCAGGATCATGGAGGCCAGTTCCCCGCCGCTGATCACGTAGTCGCCGATGGACAGCGACTGGGTGACCAGGTGCTCCCGTACCCGCTCGTCCACTCCTTCGTATCGGCAACAAAGAAGCACCAATCGCGTGAATCCTGACAATTCCACGACTTTTTGCTGGGTCAGCCGTTCCCCCTGCGGGTCGAGGAGGATGACCGGTGTGTCCGGCCCCGGCTCCAGCGCCTCCACCGCTCTGAAGAACGGTTCGGGCTTGTAGACCATCCCTCCCCCGCCGCCATACGGCATGTCGTCCACCGAACCGTGCTTGTCTTCGGCGAACTGTCGCAGGTCGTGCAGTCCGATGTCGATGATCCCCTTGCGCAGCGCCTGCCCGATCATGCCGCAGCCGCACACACCGGAATACATCTCGGGAAAAATGGTCACCAGGTCGAACCGCAACGGACCGCGTGCGGCCGTTTCTCGGTTCAACGGTTTATCTCCAGCAGGCCCTCGGGGAGACGGACCCGGACAATCCCTTCCGAAAGGTCGACATCATAACAGAATTCCTCCACCGCCGGAATGAGGAAGGCCTCCCCGGCCGACCCGGACGGTGGCAAAACCTCGAGGATGTCACCGGCCGCCGTTCGCAGCAGCCCGCTGATCTTTCCCAGGGTTTCTCCCTGCTCGCTGACCACGGCCAGCCCCACCAGCTGATGGTGGTAGAAACTGCCCTCGGTCAGTTCCATCTCCTCCTCGCCGTCGGCAAAAACCCGGGCACCGCGCAGGTCCTCGGCGCCGGAGATGGAGTCGACCCCGTTGAACCTGATGACCAGCCGGTCCCCGATCCAGCGGCTCTGCACCAGCTCTGCCGGACGGGCCGGGTCTCCGCTGTTGCCCGGCCGTTCCAGGAAGAGTTCACCCGGGGCCCGGAATCGCACGTCGGGAAAGTCGGTGAACGGCTCAACATAGACTTCCCCCCTGTTGCCGCGGGGTTTTCCGATAACCCCCACCAGGACCCGGGAATCGTTCTGCTCCGTCACCACTGTCTCCACCTATTCGAGGATCTCCAGCACGAAACGCTTTTTCAACTTCATCCCCGAAGCACCGAGGATGGTCCGGATGGCCCGGGCGGTACGGCCCTGCTTGCCGATAACCTTGCCCAGGTCGTCGGGTGCGACCCGCAGTTCCAGAACCGTGGTCTGTTCACCGTCGATCTGGGTCACGGCCACAGCTTCGGGCTCATCCACCAGGGCTTTGGCGATCAACTCCAGTAGCTCTTTCATCGGCTCTCCCCCCTTTGGAATACCGCCGGGGAATGGTTCCCGGCGTCCCGGCTCACTGAGAATCGCTGGCTTCTGCGTCGTCGCTCTTCTTCGCCTCGACCGGTTCGTTCAGCAGGCTCCGAACGGTGTTCGACACCTGGGCGCCCTTGCGAACCCACTCCAGGGCCTTTTCACGGTCGATGGTTACTTCGGGGGGCTCGGTGCAGGGGTTGTAGTGCCCGAGGGCTTCGATAAACCGCCCCTTGGGGGTTTTTCTGGAATCGCTGACCACGACCCGGTAAAACGGTTTCTTTTTTGCACCCATCCTCTTCAACCGGATAGCTAACATCTTCCGACCTCCTTTTGTGTTCCACCGTGAGTTCCGTTCCAGCTGTCGCTTCTGCTCATATTGAACGGTAAACGGTTGTTGCGAATCATGAGAACGGTATCTTCAGTCCGCCCGGCATCTTGCGCTTGCCGCCGGCGGCGGTCATGGACCTCAACATCTTCTTGGTTTGCGAAAACTGCTTGACCAGCCGGTTCACGTCCTGGACCGTGGTGCCGCTGCCCCGGGCGATCCGCTTGCGGCGGCTGCCGTTGAGCACGCTGGGGGTGGTCCGCTCCTGCCTGGTCATGGAACTGATGATGGCATCGATCTTCACCAGTTCCTTCTCCTCCATCTCCATGTCCCCCATGTCCTTGAGCTGGCCCATTCCGGGGATCATCTTCATGATCTGGCTCAGCGGCCCCATCTTGCGCACCCGCCGCAGCTGCTGCTGGAAATCCTCCAGGTCGAAGGCGTCCCGCTTGAGCTTCTTCTGCAAGCTCACCGCCTCGTCGGCGTCCACCCCCAGCTCGGCCTTTTCGATGAGGCTGAGCACGTCGCCCATGCCGAGAATCCGCGAGGCCATCCGCTCGGGGTGGAACAGCTCCAGGTCCTCGTATTTCTCGCCGGTGCCGACGAACTTGATCGGCTGGCCGGTCACCGCCCGCACCGAGATGGCCGCGCCGCCCCGGGCATCGCCGTCCAGTTTGCTCAGCACCACGCCGGTGATGCCCAGCTGTTCATGGAACTCCCCGGCGCTCTTCACCGCATCCTGGCCGGTCATGGCGTCGGCGACGAAGAGGATCTCCGTGGGCACCAGCTTTTCCTTGAGCCGGGCCAGTTCCTCCATCAGGTTCTCGTCGATGTGCAGCCGGCCCGCGGTGTCGACGATCACCACGTCGTATCCGCCCTTGCGCGCCTCGGTGAGCGCCGCCGTGGAGATGTCCACCGGGTCGTCCCCGCTGTCCGAGGGATGAACCGGCAGCCCAACGGCCCGCCCCACCACCTGCAGCTGCTCGATGGCCGCCGGCCGGTAGACGTCCACCGGCACGAGATACGGGCTTTTCCCCTGCTCCCGCAGCCAGCGGCCGATCTTGCCGGTGGAGGTGGTCTTACCCGAGCCCTGCAGCCCCACCATCAGGATCACCGTGGGCGGGTTGGAGTGGAATTTCAGCTTGCTGGCCGAAGCGCCCAGCAGTTCCACCAGCTCGTCCCGGACGATCTTCACCACCTGCTGCCCCGGGGTGAGGCTGGACAGCACGTCCTGTCCGGTGGCCTTCTCGCGGATCCGCCCCAGCAGATCCTTGACCACCTTGAAGTTCACATCCGCTTCCAGCAGGGCCAGGCGGATTTCACGCAGGCCGTCCTTGACCTGGCCCTCATTGAGCGAACCGTGTCCCCGGAGGGTTTTGAAGGTCTGCTGCAGCTTGTCGGTCAACGAGTCGAACATCGTTGCTCCGCTACGAAATCCGCCGGACGCACCATACGTACAGCGGACAGAATCCACCTTGGTCCCAGCGGCAACCGGTTAAAATCCCTCACCGGAGCCCGCCGTTACCTTCGGATAACATGAACAGGAGAATTTATCGAAAAATCGAGCAAAAGTCAATGAAACATTAATATTTCCGGATAATCTTGACATCCGAAAAGGACATACCTATATTTTCCCCTTGGAATCAAACTTTTTCCCGAAAACATCACGGAAGCGCTCTTGCCTGATCAACCCGACAGGATAAATTCCGGTTCCAGGTCGCCGGTCATGATGTGGATCGTTCTGGTGCTGGCGGTGCTCCTCGTTCTGGAACTGATGTGCGGAGCCTTCTTCCATCTCTTCGAGGAGCGCTTCGCCTTTCCCCATCCCGAGAATTACCGCGCCGACCTGGCAGTTCTGGAACAGGTGGGCCGGCGGTTCGACCCCGATCTCGGCTGGATCAATGGCTTCCCCACCGAGCTGGGTGAACGGCCGCGGCGGCTGGATCGCAACCGGGACCTGGTCAGCGCCTACGGCGACTCCTTCACCATGGGCTCGGAAGTAAGGCCTGGTCAGACATGGGCGGAGCATCTGGCCCGCCATCTCGAGGCCGACGTCTACAACTTCGGTTGCGCCGGCTACGGAATGGATCAGGCGCTGCTCCGCTTTGAGCGTGATTTCGCACGGCGGCCCACACCCATCGCGATCCTTGCCTTCATCAGCATCAACATCAATCGCAACGTCAATGTCTACCGCAAGTTCTACCGGCCGGAGGCGGTCAGCCCCTTCACCAAGCCGAGATTCCTGCTCACCGGGAACGCCCTGACCCTGCTCCCCAATCCAGCTCCCACCTTCGAGGCCCTGCGTCAGGGCACCGACGATCCCGAGTTCCTGCACCGGATCGGACAGAACGACTGGTGGTATCTGCACCGCAGCCGTCTCCCCTGTCTTCGCTTCCCCTACCTGAGAATAATCCTCAGCCCGAGCATCTGGAAAAGAGCCCTGGTCGATGACACCGACCTCTGGAAGGTGAGGGAACCACGGAGGATCACGGAACTGATCCTGGAGCGATTCATCAGATCGGCCGGAGAGAGAGGAACACGGCCGGTGGTGATGCACCTGCCCACGGGCCGGGAAATCCGGGATCGAATTCGCGGGAAGGATGCTCCGCCGGCCATTCTGGCCGCTCAGCAGATCGGCCAAAGGCGAGACGTTCTGTTTGTATCGCCCCTGGGCGTGCTGGCCCGGCGGGCACAGGGTAGGTTCCCGGAGATGTTGATGCCCGGCGGGCACTACAGCCCGCGGGCCAACCGGA
>CBESOE010000095.1:0-16733 GCA_965531145.1 uncultured bacterium
CTTTTATTTTGCATAGTTACCTTCATCTTTGCATAAGCATTGATAGGAATCAGGGTTGTAAATATTGTGACTGGAACCGGTGGTTTACAAAGTTGGAATTTTCCAGCAACACCTTCCATTCCATTGCCAAGTGAAACCGCTATCCTCAATTACTAAACATGCCAAGAGTAGCCCGAATCGTAGTTCCAGGTATCCCTCACCACATTATTCAGAGGGGAAACAATAAACAGGATGTGTTCTTTGCGGATGAAGATCGAACTAAATATTTGAGGTATTTAAGAGAAGAAAGCCGGAAGTATGGATTGAATATTGCGAGCTACTGCCTCATGTCCAACCACGTTCACATTGTTGCAATTCCCGAAACATCCCAGAGCATGAGCAGGGGGATCGGTCGAGCCCATTTAAGGTACACACAATATTTCAACGGTGTTTATAGCTGCAGCGGGCACATGTGGCAGAACAGGTTTAGATCTTACCCCATGGATGAAGATCACTTCATAAATGCTCTCAGGTATGGGGAGCAGAACCCAATCCGTGCCGGACTCGTGCAAATCGCAGTTGACTATCCATGGTCCAGCGCCGCCGCACATACTGGTCAGCCTGATTTATCAGGATTGCTGGATCTTGAGTGGTGGAAGACTCTTTTCGACCTAACCGATTGGTTTGAGGTTCTTCAGCAGGGGGTACCTGATGAGATGAAGACGACTCTAATGAATCAGTGGAAAACTGGATTACCCTTGGGATCTGATGATTTCGTTAAGAATCTGGAGGTTCAGACGAAACGAAAGTTACGCCCTCCTCAGATGGGAAGGCCTCGGAAGCGGTGAAGGAAGATGTGAAGGAAGAATTGGAAAAGTAGTAACTGTCCCTACTTTCTCCATGGAATCAGTTTCAGAGGGGTAATACCGCTGGGGCTGACACGGGCGAGGAGGGGGTACACTTCGACGCCGGCGCGGACGGCCCGGAGCAACCCGGCGGCATACTCGGGGTCGATGCTGTGGGCGGTGCGGAAGGAGTGGCAGTCGGTGCGCTGGACCAGATAGAGCATGGCCGCGCGCACCTTGCCCCGGCCCCGGCGCACCACAGCGGCCAGTTCCCTGAGGTGTTTGAGCCCCCGTGCAGTGACCGCATCAGGGAAGCGTGCCACACCATCATCGGCCAGAGTGACGTTTTTCACTTCCACATAGCATGTATGGCTGCCCGGGCCGCTGAGCAGGATGTCCACCCGGGACGACTCCCCCAGCGGTCGTTCACGCTCAAGGCGGTCGTACCCTGCGAGATCGGGGATCAGGCCGCTGCTCACCGCCTCGGCGGCCACCCGGTTGGCCAGGATGGTGTTGATGCCCACCCAGGCCCGACCCACGCGTACCATCTCCCAGGTGTGAGGATACCGCCGCCCGGGGTTGTCGCTGGTGGAGAGCCGCACAGCGCTTCCCGGCCTGGTGCAGCCCATCATGCTCCCCGTATTGGGGCAGTGGACGGTGATGACCCCGGATTCCAGACGCACATCGGCCAGGAAGCGTTTGTAGCGCCTGATCAGCCGGCCCCGGACCAGTGTGTGCTCAAATCTCATCAGGGCCGGCTGCAGGTTTCGCCACCACGGGTGGTGAGTCCGGTGGGTGCGGGCGGGTTGTTCGAATCCAGTGGTTCCCAGTCGGCCACCGTCTCGGTGCGCACCCGGGCCTTGCCCCGGGTGGTCCAGCGCTGCGTGCCGTTGTAGTCCCAGCCGAGATACTCTGATCCACCCCCGCCGCGGGTGGTGATCAGGAAGCGGTTGGACAACTGGCCGAAGAAGGACGCCTGGTCCGCGGGCAGCGGATCGTCACCGCCGCTGGGGTCCACGGGCACCCAGCCCACCCGGGGCAGGTAGACCTCGGCCCAGCGGTGGAAGATGTCATCGTAGCTGGCGTCATCACCGCGAACCACCACCGACCCGGCGTAGCGCGCGGGAAGGCCGGCCGCCCGACAGAGGGCGATGAAGCAGAATGTGTATTCCGAGCACGATCCATTTCCCCGTTCGAGGACCGCCGGCGCTGTGTTCCAACCTCCGGCCAGCTCGTAGAAAAGGTTGTCGATCAGGTAGTGAAAGGTGTTGCGGGCGATCCAGTAGGGATTGTCCACACCGGCGGTCAGTTCGGCGGCGATGGCCTGTATCCGCGGGTGCTGCAGGTCGAATTTGGTGTCATCCACCAGGTAGGCTTCGCTGATGGCTGGCGGGATCTCGGACAGCGGCCCCACGTCGTCCGGGTGAAACAGGTGCCTGGTACGGGAGATCCTGGCCTCCACTTCCATTTCCACCCGTTGCCGCGAGCCGGCCTCGATCCCCGAGGATTCGAACACCGCCACCGCCTGATCCCAGCGATCACTGGTCAGACGCGTCGGTTCCGGGGTGAACCGCGGGCCCCGGATCAGTTGCTGGCCGGGCAGGTCCGTGGGCCGGGCCAGGTAGATCTCCAGCCGCTCGGTGATGTCGGGCCCATAGTTGAGCACGTCGGTGGTGATGGTGATCCGGGCGTGCCGCTCATCATCCACCAGGATGGATGGGCCGCGTCCCCGGACCTCGAGGGACGAGCAGAGATCGGTCTGGTAGTCCACGGACCAGAGGCCGTTTTTCCCGTCGGCGGCCAGGCCGGTGGGGTAGGGGCCCGGGCTGTGCAGGGTGATCAGCACCTCTCCCCCCTCGGGGCTGATGCCGTGGATGCGGTCCAGCTTCCGGTCGCTGCACCACAGCGTCCGGCCGTCGAAGGCCAGCCCCTGCGGCGACTCCGCCGGGGCGGGAAAGGAGCGGATGGTGGTGCCGTCCGCCGGATCGACCTGACAGATCAGCCGTTTTCGCTCATCGGCGACCCAGAGCCGCTCCCCATCCCAGGCCAGGCCGCTGGGCCTGGGCCACGGGGCATCCACCGTGTGAACCACCAGGCCGCTGTCCGGCTCGATGCGGAACAGCTTGCCCTCCTCCTGGTCGGCACACCAGAGGCACTCGCCGTCCCAGGCCAGGCCGGACGGCTGGAACCCGGGGGAAGGCAGTTCACCGGCCGCGTTCCCCGACAGCGGATCGATGGCGTAGATCCGATCCTGGCGGCGGTCGGAAAACCAGAGACGGCTCCCGTCCCAGGCCAGTCCCATGGGGCAGGACGCGGGGCTCTCAATTTCACCGGTTACCAGTTCGCCGGGACCGCCGGTGATCACCGGCAGTTCCTGCCCGGCAACCGTTGCGGCCGGCAAGCAGGCCAGTGAGAAAAAGAGGGGGATGAGGATGACCAGTCTGTTCACTATTTACCTCCCCGGGCACGGAGAACCGGCTTGATCAGCCCTTCGAACGCACTCCGGGAAAGGTAGCCGGTGTGCTGGTCTGCAATATAGCCCTCCCGGTCGATGATGAACGTGGCCGGGATAGAATTAATCCCGCCGTAATCCGCCAGAATCGATTTGTCATCGCCCAGAACCAGGATCGGATAGTTGATGCCGGTCCGGGACGCGTAATCCTTGACCCTGGCGGCTCCTTCCTGGCCCAGGGCCACCCCCAGCAACTGCAGCCCGTCAGCGCCAAGCTGCTCCTGCAGAGCGATGAAACCGGGGATTTCCTGCCGGCAGGGGCCGCACCAGGTATCCCAGAAGTTGAGCGCCACCACCTTCCCCCGGTAGTCGGAGAGTTTGTGGACCTTGCCCTGCAGGTCGGAAAGGCTGAAATCGGCAGCAGCCGTGCGTCCCGGAACCCCCTCGGTGGTTGCGGTGTCCGACGCGCTTCCGCAGCCGTGCAGAAGTAACGAACTCATCAGGGCGGGCAATACCAGGGCCGTCAGGACACGGCCCGTCGCACGAAATCGCCGACAGGTATCTCTGCTGATCATCTTCATCTCCCTCAAGTGGTAGCAGTGGATCCGGCGGCGCCTTCCCGGTCCGCCGGACGGCTTCAGAGAATGCGAACCGGATGGAATCGCGTAAAATCACATGAGACCAGACGGTACTCGATCCCGCCCAGCTGCAGCGACCCGAGGACCGATGAACCCTCCGGGTGGAGGTTGTGCAGGTGTCCGTACACGCAATCGGTGACCGCGTACTGTTCGAGAAGTCTGGTCACATCATTTTCTTCCAACCGGTGGTCCAGCGGGGGATAGTGAACCATGGCCACCAGCCGCCGGCCGCCCAGCGTGGCGGCTTTCTTCAGTGACATCTCCAGCCGGCCCATCTCCCGGCGAACGTATTTCATCTCCTCCTCGGGGTCCTTGACCCGTTTCGGGGCAGGGGAAACCACGTTGGGCGGATTCTCCATCAGCAGCGGCAGTCCGGCGGAGGTCACCCAGGGGAGTTGCCAGAGCCTGGTTCCAGCCAGGGCCACATCCCCGATCAAAAGAGCGTCGTTCTGAATGATCCGGATGGAATCGGGAAGCGCGGCGCGAACCTTGCCCACCGATTTCCACCAGTAGTCGTGATTGCCCTTGGTCATCACCTTGGTGCCGGGCAGCCGGTGGATCCACTCCAGGTCCGGCATGGCGTCCTCGAGGGTCATGGCCCAGGAGATGTCGCCGGGTAGCAGTACCAGGTCATCTTCACCCACCGTCTCCTGCCAGTGCTGCCGTATCCGCTCCGTGTGGTTGGTCCAGGCCGGGCCAAACACGTCCATCGGTTTAGCGCCGGAGTGGGAGAGGTGCAGGTCGGCAATGGCGTAGACGTTCATCGGTGGTGACGGCTCCCGTGATTGTGGGGTGGATCCGGAACAAGACCATATTGTACCCCACGGCGGACGGTGAAAACAGCAGACACGATCCGCAGTTTGCAAGAGTCGCGGATTTCATTACAATAGGGGGTCCTGCCGGGCACCGCACCCTGCGGTTCCCGGCACTGATTCGTATTGACCGCAAAAGCTTGGCTTGTGCTTGCCGGGAGGTAATCGGTGATGAACGGTTCAGGATTCAACAGAACACTTTTGGTGGCGGCCCTGATAGTGCTGATACCCGCAGCCGCTTTCTGCGGAACTCCCCAGGTGGATCTCAAGCGGGTCTCCACTAAGTTCGATCACTGGCACAGCATGGCTTCCGGCGAGGATTTCATCTACCTGGACAACACCACCTGGGGCGCGTTCTTCATCTATTGGGGTCCTGTCCCCGAAACCATGCCCAAGAATATCGATGAAGCGTTCGTTCTGGAGACCGTAACCCGCTTCCACGGGGAACCGTGCACGGCATTGAAGATCCTGGAAAGCGAGAAAGTAAAGGTGCACGGTCACAAGGGCTTTTCGGTGACCGGTATGATCGAAGGCGAGGATGTTCACACCAGTTTCACGGTATTTCGGTGCGACAAGAGCGACCGCCTTTTCCTTACCCAGATCGACCTGCACACAGCCTGCGGGACTCCGGTGGCGGTATCCGAGCGGCTGGCCGAGGTCGAACGGACAATTTCCTGCCACGGCGTGAACCGGCGGATCAACAATCCCAAGGTTCCGATGAAAATGAACTTTCCGGCGATAAACCTCGTCTTCTTCATTCCCGATGGCTGGCGTTCGGATATCTACCAGGAAGGCAGCACCGCCGAGGCGGGCGCTGTCTGGACCTTGCCGATCAATTCGGACGACAAGATCTACTACGCAACGGTGGGCACCTCCGGCGCCGACCCCGCAGCCGCGGCCGCGTCAGTCCTGGAGGGCTTCCGCGCCGAGCTGCTCAAGGCCGGCGAAGGCCGAACCGTGGAGTTGAATCCCGAAGGCGATGGCGTTCCCGTCGACCTGGACGGCCGCTACCTGCTCAAGGGATCGGTGATGGTCAAGGACGAGGCCTTCGCCTGGGACTCGGGCGAGCATCTCTTCCGCCTCCAGATCTGGGAACGCGGCGGCAACTGGCACTGCCTGCTCTACTCCATCCTCAGCCGCAATGAATTCGAGGGGAGGAGGGTCTACCTCCAGCCGGACGATTCGACCTTCCTCAGTCTGGAAGAGCGGCTGGCCAAGGCCGTGGATGGTTTCCAGGCCCCCTGACCACCCTGCATCCCAACGGCGCTGATCCTTCCGCTGACGGCGGCAGAGGTCCGCCGAAACTGCCGCGCCTCCTGGCGGTCAACTCCAGCGAGCTTGCAGCAGGGGGGGACTGGAAGTGGGGAAGGGTGAATCGCCGTTCAGCTGGGATCCGGCCGGTGACCTGGCACCCGGAGGATTGCTTCCCACCTGCAGTAGTCGAGGCAGATGAAGCAACCCACACAACCGCTTTCGTTGACCCGGTTCACCGCCCCGATGGTTTCGTAAACTTCACCGGGGATGGTGCTGATACAGCCGGTGGGGCAGAAGTCCTGGCACGCCTCGCACCCGGTGCAGTGATCCGAATCGATATGGGCCACCAGTTTTTTCCGTGAAGCCGTACTGCGGCTGGTGCCGGAGGGGCCGGACATGGGTATCGCCTGGTCCTGCTGAAATGGGTTTTGGTCGGACATGCAACCTCAAAGGTGGTTGTCGTCCTGATCGCCGGCGGCGATTCGCGGGAAAGATCCGCCGGGAACGACTGTACTCATTAATAATAATAAACAAATTGTTGATCGGCGTCAAGTGATTGGTGCCTGATGTCACAAGAGTTTTTGGGAAGGAAAAGCATTTGAAAACCTTTGCCGCCGACCTGCATCTCCACTCCAGGCACTCCCGGGCCACCAGCCGCAACTTCGACCTGGAACGGATGTGGGCCTGGGGCCGGAAGAAAGGCCTGGGGTTGCTGGGAACCGGGGACTTCACTCACCCCGGCTGGCGGGCCGAGTTGAAGGAGAAGCTGGTGCCCGAGGGAAACGGGCTCTTCCGCCTGCGGGACCATCCCGTTCTGGAGGGCGAGGAGATGGTGCCCGATTCCTGCCCCGCCGAGTTGCGTTTCATCCTCCAGGTGGAAATCAGCAGCATTTACAAACGCGCGGGGAAGGTCCGCAAGGTCCACAACCTGGTCTACCTTCCCGATCTCGAAGCCGCGGACCGGTTCAGCGCCCTGCTGGGCGCGGTGGGCAACCTTGGCTCTGATGGCCGGCCCATTCTGGGACTGGACAGCCGTGACCTGCTGGCCATGGCCCTGGAGAGTTCCCGGAGGGCCGTTCTCATTCCGGCCCATATCTGGACGCCGTGGTTTTCGGTGCTCGGTTCCCGCTCGGGTTTTGATTCCATCGAGGACTGCTACGGCGAACTGTCCGAAGAGATTTTTGCCCTGGAGACCGGGCTCTCATCGGATCCTCCGATGAACGGGCGGGTTTCCGCTCTCGACCGCTACACCCTGGTTTCCAACTCCGATGCCCACTCTCCCTCACGGATCGGCCGGGAAGCGACCCTGATGGCTGTGGAGCCCGGCTACGACCAACTGTTCGATGCGCTGCGTTCCGGCGACCCGGCCCTCTGCCGGGGTACGGTGGAGTTCTTCCCCGAGGAGGGCAAGTACCATCTGGACGGACACCGGGCCTGTGGAAAACGGATGACCCCGGCCCAGACCCTGGCTGCCGACGGCCTCTGCCCCGGATGCGGCAAGGCGGTCACGGTTGGGGTGGCCCACCGGGTGGAAGCGCTGGCCGATCGCGATGGGGGATCGCCACCGGCTGGGGCCCTCCCTTACCACCGGCTGGTATCCCTGCCCCAGATCATCGGTGAGATCGAAGGGGTGGGGGCGGGCTCCAAAAAGGTGGCCCGAATTTATGGTGACCTGCTGACCCGTCTCGGACCGGAGCTGCGGATTCTGCTCGACGTGCCTGAAGAAGATCTGTCTGTTGCCGGCGGCCAGCTGCTGGCCGAAGGAGTGAAGCGGGTCCGCCTTGGGACAGTCAGTCTGTCCGCCGGGTACGACGGTGTTTTCGGCACCGTTCGTATCTTCGAGCCCGGAGAACTGGGATGATTGTTTTGCCCCGATCCGGCCGCTCCACCGGATGTTCAAAATCGTATTGACTTGGGGACAAAAAACTTGTAAATTGCTCTTATCTTTATCCCGATTACATGGTTTGCGGTCTTCGATTGATGTTCTGAATCGGGGATCGTTCCGCGGGATAGGATGTAAGGTTTGGGTCTTGACTCGTTCGAGGTGAGAAGGTATAGTTTCGCAGCCATTCAGAAATAGGGGTCTGTGTGGGAGTGGCAAAATCATCAACCTCAAGAAGGGATGGGTTTCATGAAGAAAGCAATCTACAGCAAGCCGAGGATCGCGACTGAAAAGACTTTCGAGACTTCCGCACTGGCATGCGGCAAGACCACCGATCCCCCTCCGGGATCCTGGCACACCGGTTCCGCCTATGACACCTTCACCGGTCACCTCGGTCCCGGCATGGCCAGCGCGTCGGCCAGTGGCAGCGCCGGCATCGGCTTCGGCCCCGGCGGCACCAGCGGCAGCTACGTCTACAGCGGCATGTGCGGTAACTGGGTTACCTACAGCAGCTGAGGCCGTCTGACGCGGTTCAGTCTCGCGAATGAATACCCCCTCCGCTGCTTGTCCTCACGGACAAGGGAGCCAGGGGGTATTTTTTTGCCCAAAACCTGGTGATCGGTTCCGGGGATTTCGTTGACGGCCTCCCCGAGATGCTCACATAGGACCGAGAGTATGCTCCGCTTTCTCGCAAGCCGTCGCCGCGCTCACGAACCAGGGACGAGGTTTTGGTGACTGCTGAAAGATAGAAGAAGAAAAAAAGCCCCGGTCACCTTTATGGTGACCGGGGCTTTCTGATTTTTACCGGAGTGACCGATCAGGGAGCGTATGCCGTGATGGTGCATGCCTCGCTGTCGGAGCCGCCGTCCGGGGCGTAAGGCGGCTGGTTGTACGGTGCCGGCGTCACATCGAAGCCGAACAGGGTGAAGGTATTGTCACCCACCAGCGAGGTGAGGCCCGGGAGGTCCTGGTTCCAGTTGGAGGAGTACACTTCAGCCGGTTCGAGGTTGGTCCAACCCGCCCGCCAGTTGGTGAACAGACTGCCGTTGGCGATCTCGGCGTGGATCCTTCCCGAGATGCGCCGGGACCAGGGCGTGAGGTTCTCCAGGCTCATCCACATGCCGGTGACAAAGGGCAGGGTGCCGGAGTCGGGACTGCAGCCAAAGGTCACACCCACCGTGTCTCCCACCCAGCCCTCGGTGGCCATGGTGGCCTGAAGGACGTCATAGTTGGAGCCGTGGCTCTGGACAAAGACGATGATGTTGATCGGGCCGGTCCAGGCGGCTGACAGGGTGGTGGTGCGCTGGATGTCCACTGACTGTCCAGGGGCGGTGAGGGTGAACGACTCGTAGGCCAGGGCCTGGCGGGACATGTTCACATTGCCCTGACCCCCGTCCTCGCAGACGATGAAGTGAACCCGGTTGCTGGTGGTGCTGACAAAGCCGGTGACGTCGATGTGGACGTCGAGCGTCACGTCGAGGCCCGTCCGGGTAAAGCTGGCGGTCATCTCCAGCGGGCTGATCACACCGAGATGACTGCTGACGATCGGGTTGTAGTAAGAGAACATGGAGCCCGATGGCAGGCCTCCCACGGAATTGGTCCAGCCGTCGAACCATGCCGTGGGTGCTCCAGTGACATTGTAGAAACTGGAGGAGGCACGTGCGGTGGCTTCATGAATGTTGCCAGTGTAGCCGGGCAGATACCAGGTGATGGCGAGAAACTCGTCGGTGCTGTAGTTGGCGACGAGATCTTCAAATCCGCGTACCGCGGATGGGCAGTATGGTCAATTGGTGCGGGAGAATAGCTCTCCCAGCACAACCCTGTCAGCGGCCAGACTTGCATCGGCGCTGAACATGAGGCCCATGGAGAAGAGGAAAACCAGGAGGGCGGAACAACAGATCCAACCCTTCATACCGCGGTTACGCATCGAAGCACTCCTTTCGGGAACTGTCCCCATCAGCTCGGACTCTGCCGGTGATGGTGGTGGCATTGGGAAAAACCAGGATCCGGGATTTGGCGTCCCGATCTGATAGGTGGGAATTCATCCTCCGGCCCCAGTATCCTCCGAAGGTTCCCTAGCAAATAACTCTGCAATTCAATATAAACTATCAGTTGATGAAATTCCAGTCATTTCTCACATGAATGATGATATTTCAAAACTTGGAGTAATTATGTCAATTAATTTTGAGCCGGGCAGAAAGGGTCAGCTTGACGAGGATCTGCGGAGGATCATTCGGCCCGCGGCCACCAGCAGGTAGGCAGCTCCGGCGAGGAGAATTATGGTGGCGCCGGCAGGAAGGTTTGGCCCGTAGCTGAGGGCCAGTCCGGAACTGGTGATAATGGCGCAGACGGCGGTGGCCAGCAGCATCATCTGCCACAGAGATCGTGAGAAATATCCGGCGATGGCCGCCGGCAGGGTGAGCAGGGCAATAACCATTACAATGCCCACCACGGACACCAGCAGCACCACGGTGAGGGCGGTGAGGCAGAGCAGCAGCAGGTAGTGAAATTCCACCCGCAAGCCCCGGAGCCGGGAAAATTCTTCGTCGAAGCAGACCGCCTGCAGTTGGCGGTAGAAGAGCAGGGTGATCACCGCCACCACCAGGTCGAGGAGGGCGATGAGCCAGAGATCCAGCGAGGAGATGACCAGGATATTGCCGAAGAGGTAGCTCATCAGGTCTTCGTTGTACCCGGGAGTGCGTGAGATAAAGAGCACGCCGGCGGCCATACCGATGGCCCAGAGCGCACCGATCACAGTGTCCTCCCGCTCCCTGGCCTTGAGGCTGATCAAGCCGATGATCACGGCAGCTGTCACCGCGGCGGCCAGGGCGCCATGGAGGGGTGTCAGCCACTGCCAGCCGTGAACCGTCTGGAGGTAGCGGGCCGCACCCATGCCTCCCAGGACGCAGTGGGCCACGCTGGCGGCGATGTAGGTGATGCGACGGGAGACCACGTAGGTGCCCACCATTCCGCAGGCCAGGCTGATCATCAGGCCGGCCAGCAGCGCCCGCTGGAGGAAGACGTGTTCACCAAGGGCCTGGATGAATTCACTCATCGCTGCCGCCCTCCTCCACGTCGTGGCGAATCAGGCGGACGCGGTCGCCGTACATGCTGTGGATCAGGTCGGCTTTCGGCGCGCTGGTGGGGTGCAGGTGCACGTGGCGGTTGACGCAGACGCAGCGGTTGACACAGCTGGCCACGAATCCCAGGTCGTGGGAGACCATTACCACCGTCATCCGCTGGTTCAGCTCCTTGAGGATTTCGAGGAACTCGTCCTCCAGGTGCAGGTCGAGGTGGGCGGTGGGCTCATCCAGGAGCAGTATTTCCGGCTGGCAGGCCAGGGCCCGGGCGATGAGTACCCTCTGACGCTGACCGCCGGAAAGTTCGGCCAGGGACCGCTTGCTGACCGTATCCAGGCCCATCATTTCGATGATTTCGGTGACCAGGCGCCGGTTCTTCCGGCCGAAGGGGCCGGGGGTCATGCCCGGTGTCAGCCGGCCCATCAGCACGATCTCGGTCACATTTATCGGGAAGCTGGGATCGAGGTTTGCCTGCTGCGGCATGTAGCCGATGAGCGGCCGGGCCTCGGCCGGCGGGCGGTTGTTGACCAGGATCTCGCCCCGCGTGGGCTGCAGCAGACCCAGGATCAGTTTGAGCAGTGTGGTTTTGCCACCACCATTGGGGCCGACGATGGATGCGAAATCGCCTTGTTCCACGGTGAAGGTGGCATCCTCCAGCACCGGTGGGCCGCCATAGGTGAAGGTGAGGTTCCGGGCGCTGATGGCCGGGCTGAGGGCAGGGTCGGACATCGGTCAGTTCGTTTCCGCCTCCAGCGCATCCTTGATGGCCGCGGCCATCCGCTCCAGGTTTTGCAGGTAATTTTCAGCCAGCGGATCCAGTTCCACCGCCACTCCACCGATTTCCCGGGCCAGAGTCTCGGCGCTGCCTCGGGAAAACTGGGGTTGGTAAAAAATGGCCTTTACCCTGTCTCCCCGGGCTCTGGAAATAAGATCGGCCAGTTGTTTGGCGCTGGGCTCCTTGCCCTCCAGCTCCACGGCCACCTGGGTCAGCCCGTAAGCGTCCGTCAGGTAGCCGTAGGCCGGGTGGAAGACATAGATGCTGCGGCCATGCAAGGGTTCCAGGGCCTGGGCCACACGGCGGTCGGTCTCCTGCAGGTCCGCGGTGAGCCGCTCCAGCCCGTCCTGCAGGGCTGCGGCGTTCCCGGGCAGGAGCCGCACCAGTGCATCGTGCATGGTCCGGGCCTGGACCATGGCCAGCCGCGGGTCGAGCCAGCTGTGCGGGTCCGGGGCGCCGGGCTGGTGGGTGTGGTCGCCGTGATAGGCGTGGCCGTGATCGTGTCCACTCTCCATCCGCCGCAGTTCGATCCCCTCGCGGGTGTCCACCACCACCAGTTCCGGCATGGTGTCGGTTATTTTTCTCATCAGCCGGTCCTCGAACGGGACACCGACACGGAAGAGCAGCGCTGCATCGGAAAGCCGGTTCATCTGCCGGGGTGTGGGCTCGTAGGTGGCCGGCGACTGCCCGGGCGGCAGCAGAACGTCCACTGACACCAGATCACCGGCTATACGCTCCGCAAGGAATTTCTGCGGCGGGATGCTGACAAAGATACCCGGGCGGGACAGCTCGGCCGCCTCGTCAATTTCAGGGGCGGAGCAACAGGGGACCAGGAACGTCAACAGCAGGAGCGGCAGCAGGGCAGGGCATCGGTTCATCTTTTCTCTTTCTCGCACACCAGGTGCATTTCCCGGCAGTCCTCGCACCGGCGGACCTGGTGGCTGGCGGAAAAGGCTCTCCAGTGATCGTGCTGCTCCGGGGTCAGCACACCGGTTCCGCGGCAGAGGGGGCAGCTGTGCTCCAGGGCCGCCTGCACCGCGTGGCGGATGAACTCTGAGCGGTTGGGGATGTCCTCCATCGCCTCGAGCAGCGATTCATCCACTTTGAAGGTGATCACTTCAGGTTTTTTCCGCTTCATCGGATCATCCCCCGGGCACAACTGTTCCGCCAACACATGTCAATAAGATTATTACTATGTATTACCTGAGTGTCAAGGAGATCGCCACTCAGTCCTGGACATACCCCAGGGCCACCAGCTGGTCCTTGAGCGCCTGGTCAACCGTCGCGCCTCCTGATCCGCTGGTCCCTGGAGCCTGCCAGGAATTGGTGGTCAGGTGAGCGAGGAGCTGCTGGAAGAGGTATTTCCGGTCCAGCGAGCCGGAGTTCCGGTCGGGAGACAGCTCGTAGGGATCACTGGTCCGATTGAAAAACTCAACGCCATGGGGCCCCGCCACCAGGCTGTGGGTGTCATCGAACAGACCGCAGCCATACGGTTGGGTGAGGGCGACCACCTGGAATCTGAGGTCACTGGCCGGAGAGCCATACCCCAGAAGAGCGGAGAGATAGCTGCGGCCTTCGATGGAAGTCCCCAGGCTGTTTCCGGCTGAACCGAATAGCTCGAGCAGGAATGCGGTGGTGTCAACGGTGTCCACCGATTGCCGATTGAGGCCGCTCAGCTGTTCCAGCGGCGGCGGAAAGCTGATCAGCAGGGGGACAGAGATCTCTTCACGATACACGGTGGAGCCGTGGAGCATTCGGCCGTGTTCGAGAAAGGCCTCACCGTGATCGGAGGTGATCACCAGCAGGGTGCGATCCAGCAGCCCCTCCCGCCGTAAACGAGCCAGGGCCTTGGCCAGTTGGAAATCCACATGGATCAGATTTCCATGATAGAGGTCACGAAAGTGCGCCACCAGCTGATCCCGCTCCACCCCCCGCGCGTGCTCCGGGTCGCGGATGGTCTCCCGGGTGGCGGGGAGCCCGGGATCGGCGGAGTGCCGGGTGACCAGCCCCCGGATTGGCTCAGGGGGATCGTAGGGCATGTGGGGCTCGAGGTAGTGCAGGTAAAGGTAGAAGGGGGACCCTCCCGGCGCGGCCAGCTGCGGGGTCAGCTCTTCGAGACAGCTGTTCACCGCCTCCGAGTCCATGCGCTCGTCCCGCACACTGGGCACCACGACAAAGTGGTCGAACCCCCTCGCCATTCCGTAGGTATTGGAAATACACGGATTGGCGGTGATTGCCGCGGTGCGCATTCCCGCCTCGGACAGGGCTTCGGCCAAAAGGGGAAACCCCTCCCAGAGGCGGTCCTGCCAGTCCAGAACCTGGTGGGTGGCAGGGTAGAGCCCGGAGAAGAGGCTGGCGGTGGAGGCGATTGTATAGGAGGCCGACGAGTAGCTCTGGACGAACTGAACGCTGTTACGGGCGATCCTGTCCAGTGTGGGGGTGGTGTGCCATGGATGGCCATAGCAGGAGAGGGCATCGGCCCGGGTGGCATCGAGAATGACCACCATGGCATTCCAGCCCCGGGCGGCATCACGGATTTCAACCAGCCTGGCTTCCATCTCCCGGTTCGGCGGAGCACCGGTTGCCGGTTCCACCACCCGGGCATCGACCCAGATTCCCGGATCGGGCCCCTGGCATTCCAGCCGCAGGCCAATCGTCTGATTCCCCGGCCCCGGCAGCACCACGGACAGTTCCGCCTCTTCACCGGTCACCATCCGTTCCAGCAGGGTCTGTTCCCCGCCGTCGGGTAACAGCAGCGTGGCTCGGAACATGGCCCGGGTGCGGGCCAGCGGGGTGAAGACCAGGCGTGAGCCGACTGCCGGGCGAAGGATGAATTCCGCAGAAGTATCTGCGGGCATCTCGATACCCAGTGCTCCGGAACGGTGGCCGGGAAGTTTTTCGCTGCCGGGAGGCGTCGGAAAGTGGCCCCTGATCAGTGATAGCTGGTCCCGGGGAATCAACCGGATGGCC
This sequence comes from uncultured bacterium, assembly GCA_965531145.1. Taxonomy (GTDB): domain Bacteria; phylum Acidobacteriota; class JAQAZP01; order JAQAZP01; family JAQAZP01; genus JAQAZP01. The sequence continues at coordinate 14,688 of CBESOE010000095.1, forward strand.
AGCGGTTCCCTGGATCCCGGTCCCCTGATAATACTGGACGGCAGCAGCAGGGGGAGGGAGGTGGTGGGGCCTTCGGTCTCCCCTGGGGCCATGGTTTCCAGGGCGGTGACGGTGGGCAGGGCGGATGGTCGAGCCACGCGTTTCATCCGGGTGTCCAGGACCTGGTGCTTCCTGGTCATCTCCGTTTTCTCGTAGAACCCGCTCCTGATTCTGATCCGGGACTGCTCCAGATTGTCGAAGAGTTCGGGATCGGTGTTCAGCAGTACACCGCAGCGCTGGTAGTGGACCCTCTGGCCGCCGTTGTCCCCGAAGAGCACTTCCTCCGGGGGCACGTGATCGTCCTGGAAGAAGATCTCCTTCTCCTCGTTGAGGAAATGGACATAGACCATTGGCCGCTGGTAGTCGATGGCGAAGCCGGCGTCCCGCTGCCAGGAATAATCGAGGTCGAGCAGCAGGGCGCCGCCCTGCGACAGGTGAATCCTGGTGATTTCCAGCTCCAGGTCTATCCCCGGTTCTCTGGCGCATCCCCCCGGGAGGATCAGCGAGGCGAGGATCAGCAGGAGCCACAGATGTCTGGGGATCGAGGCCATGGAATCAGTCCCTGGTGGATCAGGCCTTGTTGGTCTCCGACGCCCGCGGCTCAACCAGGAACCGGTTGTAAAGCCAGAGGCTGACGATGGTGGCCACCCCGATCATGCTGAAGATCAGCCAGAGGAGTTTCGGCCGCCGCCGGAAGAAGCCTCGAACTAGTCCCAGCGGTCACATTACTACCAGATCCTACTGCATCCAACGGCATCCGTAGGCTGCAGCAATGCCCAGGTAGTTGCCCATCGCATAGCCAATCATCGAGAGCAGAATCGAAACGGGCACCAGCTCCTTGCGATGATATGCCGCCACTACAGGCGCCGATGCCGCGCCGCCAATGGCGGCAACACTGGCGATTGCCGTCAGGTGTACGTCAACACGGAAGATTCTCGCGGCAATCACGCAGAAGACGAGATGAAGAACAATGCACACCAGGCCGGCTAGGAGAAAGTACGGTGCCGTCGCGGCGTCGCGGATGTCGGCCTGAGCTCCGATCATAGACAGATAAATATAAACAAGTGCCATTGACATCGGCTTGGTGCCCGGCACCTGGCGCAACTTCGTCGATGACAAGATGAGCGCCACCGTGGTTAGTATCAGGATCTGCCATGTCTTGGCGCTGAACACATTGCCCAACGTCGGCAGGTTCTGCGAGAGAATACCGATGATCCAGATGAGAAAGAAGCCGACACCAAAGAGGGTCAGCGCGTCACGAAACTCCATATCGTTCGACTTTTCCTTGAGCTGGCCGACCGCCTCGTCCAGCTTGAGTGCGTCCTCTTCCTTGACGCGCGTGAACTTGGCAAACTGCTTGGCATAACGTTTTGAGATAAAAAGTACAGGAAAATAGAGGATAAAGATAAATGTATCGGCTATTACGATGAGCCCCATCATCGTCGGAGGCGTATCGACGGCCTCCGCCACGGCGGCGAGGTTGCCCGTACCGCCGATCCAACTACCGGCCAACGCGCCGAAGCCGCGCCACGCGTCCGGTTCGAGCTGCGACTTCATAAGAAAGAACGACAACATCCCGCCGACCACCACTCCGATGGAACCAAGGACGAGAACGCCAACACTTCTGTAAGCCACCTTCATCGTCGCCTTGATGTCGACGTCGAGCAGCATGAGGATAATGAACATCGGCACGGCAAACGCCTTGAAGTTGTTGTAGGTGTCCGACTCGGTTGGAACCACGTGAAAACTGCTAAGCATAATGGGAAACACGAAGATCCAGATTACTGGCGGCAGATACTCCCACATCTTCCACTTTGTCCATCGCTCGAGGTTGATGAACAGAACGGGGATGAGCATCATCACGGAGAGCAGAGCATAAGGATGCGTAATCAGGATCTTGGGATCTTCCATAGGTGATGGTTTCCTTTCTTGTGTGAAACTGGCGGTCCGAGCGGCCGCCAGTGCACGACACCATAGCTACATGCCCGCCATAGAATGAAAGCGCTG
>CBESOE010000096.1:0-16698 GCA_965531145.1 uncultured bacterium
CGTCCTTGTCGGCGTCCTCCTTGCGGATGGCGTTGATCACCAGCCGCCCGCCCGGTGCCAGGTTGGCCAGCGCTTCCACCACCCGGCCCACCGCCTGGTGCCCGGGAATCACCGGCAACCGGGGCGGCGGGGTGCGTCCCTCGATCTCATCCCGCTCGGTGTGGCAGACACCGCAGGCCGTGACCTCCAGCAGCAGTTCACGCGGCCCCGGTTCCGGGCGGGGCAATTCGTTGACAAGGGACGGGCGATCAAGCACCATTATTCCCGCACTGAGAAAATAACTGGGGTTCCACCCCGTTAATGGAGGAAGAATAGAGATGGATTTTGATCAGGATGCGTTAGACGGTGAGGAAATAGACATCTCCGCCATCGTTGCGGACGAGGATTCGGAGTCCGCGGGCCAGCTTGTCCCTTCCCGGGAAATGTCGCCGGAGAACCTGGTGGTCCTGCCCCTCACCTCGCGCCCCATCTATCCCTCGATGGTCGTGCCCATGGGGTTGCCCCTGCCCCGCTATGTGGAGACGGTGAAGCACGCCATCGAACACAACCAGGGTTACCTCTGCCTGCTGATGCTCAAGGGGGATGACCCGCCGGTGGAGGACCCCCAGCTGGAGGATTTCTACACCATCGGTGTCCTGGGCAAGGTGGTCAAGATGGGCAAAGGCCCGGACGGCCAGGCCCAGGTGCTGATCAACTCGGTGCGTCGCCTGGAAGTGCTGGCCATGCGCCACACCAGGGCGCACATCTGGGTCAAGGCCGGCTATCCCATCGAGACCCGCGACCGTGATGATGACGAAATCCGCGCACTGAGCCTGGCCCTGGTCCACGACATCCGCGAGATGGTGAAGAACAACCCGATCTACACCGAGGAGATCAAGCTGGTCTTCGAGCGGTTCACCATCGACGACCCCAGCCGGCTGGCCGACTTTTCCGTCACTCTCACCACTGCCGGCAAGGAGGAACTGCAGGATATCCTCGAGACCCTGGGCATCGGCGAACGTCTGGAGAAGTCCCTGATCCTGCTGCGCAAGGAGCGGGAGGTGATGGAGCTCCAGCAGCGGATCCGCGAGCAGATCGAGGAGAAGGTCAGCAAGCAGCAGCGAGAGTTCTTCCTCCGCGAGCAGCTGAAGGTGATCAAGGGCGAGCTGGGCCTGGAGAAAGACCAGAAATCGATGGAGGTGGAGAAGTTCCGCAAGAGGATCGAGGAACTGGAACTGACCGAGGAAGCACAGAAGGCGGCGGAAGAGGAACTGGACAAGATCTCGCTGATCGAACCGTCCTCGCCGGAGTTCAATGTCTCGCGCACCTACCTCGACTGGCTCACCTCGCTGCCCTGGGGGATCTACTCCAAGGAGCGGCTGAACCTCAGGCTGGCAAAGAAGATACTCGACGAGGACCACTACGGTCTCGACGACGTCAAACGCCGGATCCTCGAGTTCATGGCCGTACGCAAGGTGAAGAAGGACACCGGCGGTTCCATTGTCTGCTTTGTTGGCCCCCCCGGGGTGGGCAAGACCTCCATGGGCAAATCCATCGCCCGCACCCTCAACCGCAAGTTCTACCGCTTTTCGCTGGGCGGGATGCGTGACGAGGCCGAGATCAAGGGGCACCGCCGGACCTACATCGGCGCCATGCCGGGCAAGCTGATCCAGGCGCTGAAGATCACCGGCACGTCGAACCCGGTGATCATGCTCGACGAGATCGACAAGCTGGGGGCCAGCTTCCGCGGCGACCCCTCCTCGGCCCTGCTGGAGGTGCTCGACCCGGAGCAGAACATCGCTTTCCGCGACCACTACCTCGACCTCGGCTTCGATCTCTCCAAGGTGCTTTTCATCGTCACCGCCAACGTGCTGGACACCATCCCCGGGCCGCTGCTGGACCGCATGGAGGTGCTCAAGCTCTCCGGTTACATCGCCTCGGAAAAGGTGCACATCGCCCGTCGTTACCTGATCCCCAAGCAGATGGAGGCCCACGGTGTCAGCGCGAAGAACGTCCGCTTCACCGACGCCGGCCTGATGAAGGTCATCACCGGCTATGCCCGCGAGGCCGGGGTGCGCAACCTGGAACGGGAAATCGCCAATATCTGCCGTAAGGCCGCCACCGGAGTGGCCGCGGGGAAGAAGAAACCGATCTCGGTCACCGTGGGCACCGTGGAGAAACTTCTGGGCCAGCCCCGCTTCGAGGACAACATGCTGATGCGGCGGATGCGCCCCGGTGTGGCCCTGGGCATGGCCTGGACCAGCATGGGTGGTGACACGCTCTACATCGAGGCGCTGGCCGTGCCCTCGGCCAAGGGCGGCTTCCACCAGACCGGACAGCTGGGGGACGTGATGGTGGAGTCCACCGCCATCGCCTACACCCTCTGCCGCAAGCTGGTGGGAAGCTATGGCGGGGAGGAGGATTTCTTCGACACCAATTCGATCCACCTCCACGTGCCGGCCGGCGCCACCCCCAAGGACGGCCCCTCGGCCGGCATCACCATGGCCACCGCGCTGATGTCGCTGGCCCTGGACCGCAAGGTCAAGCGCAAGCTTTCCATGACCGGCGAGTTGACCCTCACCGGCCGGGTTCTGCCGGTGGGCGGGATCAAGGAGAAAGTGATCGCCGCCAAACGCGCCGGGGTGGAGGAGATCATCATGCCCGCGCTCTGTGAGCGGGATTTCGCCGAGCTGCCCAAGCACCTGAAGGAGGGGATCACCTTCCACCTGCTTTCCACCATTGACGAGGTGCTGGAGACTGCATTGGAGGGGTAGCCATAGTCACCACCAGATCACTCCCGGCCCTGTCGTTCCTCGCGGTCCTGGTTTTCGGCCTGGCCCTGGCCGGCTGCGGCGCACCGGTTCTGACGGACGCCGAGCAGCAGCAGGCCACCCGCGGGTCGATCATCGACCTGGCGGAACTGGGTCGGCTCACCGACCCCGACCAGCCGCAGCGTGCCGAGGCCTGCCGCCACGCACTGGCGGAGAGTGGCCGGGCACTGAGGTCCTTCCTGTTTGAGGGCCCGGAGGGGCTGGATGGCTGGTCGCCGGAAGCTGGCGCCGCGCAGTGGGAGGTTGCTGACGGCGTTCTGCGCACCTCCGTATTCGACGGGCATTTCCGGATCAGTCTCGAGCCGGATTTCGATTGCTCCCGCGTGCAGCGGGTGCGGGTGCGGGTGCGGACGCTGAGGGGCGGCCCCGGCGGCCGGATCTGGCTGCAGTGGCAAGGCCCCGGGGGGGAGCCCTTCACCAGGGACAGGGGGCTGGACCGCACGCTGCGCAACAACGACTGGTATCAGACCTGCACCATCGAAGCGGGTGACCACCCGGACTGGCGGCAGGAGAAGAAGACCCTGCGCCTCGAGTTTCTGCTCGAGGGGGATGGCCTGGAGATCGATTCCATCGTTTTCGAGGAGGGGCTCTCCGGCGACGAACAGGCCATGCTCCGGGTGGCCGGCGGCCTGGACGGGGCGCAGCTCTCGATCAACGACCAGACCCGGGTGGCCATGCAGACCCCGCCCGGCCAGACCTGTTCCATTCCGGTGGCGCTCCCCGCAGCGGACCCGACCGGGGATGATGGTCCGCTGCTTCGCTTCGCCACGGGGATCTCCTGGCAGGGGTGGAGCCACGGGGGCAATGCCGTCCGCTTCCGGATCCATGCCCAGGGCCACCGGTCTCCGTTCAAACGACTGATTTTCGAGCAACGGCTCGATCCCGTTGAGACTGTCTACGACCGGATCTGGCACGATCATGAAGTCAGCCTGGCCCGTTACGCCGGCCAGCGGGTTCGCCTTATCTTCACCACCGAGGACATGGGCGGCGGTGACTCCACCGGGAGCAGCGCCTTCGCGGTCTGGGGCCACCCGCTGATCCACAATCCCGCCCCGCCGCCCACCAATGTGCTGGTCATCCTGGTGGATACCCTGCGGGCCGACCACCTGGGCAGCAACGGCTACCCGGGCCGGGCCACCGTCCACCTCGATCGCTGGGCCGGCCGGGGCGTCTCGTTCCAGCAGGCGGTCTCGTCCAGCTGCTGGACGGCGCCGGCGGTGGCCTCCCTGTTCACCGGACAGCACCCCTTCAGTCACGGGGTGCGCTCGCGTTACACCCTGGGACTGGGTGAGGAGGCGGAGACCCTGGCCGAGCAGTTCCGCGGCGGCGGTTACTTCACCGGGGCCATCTCGGACAACCTGCTGATCATCCCGGACAACGGCTATGCCCAGGGGTTCCACACCTTTCTCACCATCCCCTGGGACCGCCCGGAGCGGGAGGCCCGCGAGCTCACCGACCTGGCCATCACCTGGCTGGAAAATAACGGTGATCGGCCGTATTTCTTCTACCTGCACTACATGGACCCCCACGGGCCTTACACGCCGGAGGATCCCTTCGATCCCGGCCCCCCGCGGATGCCGGGGGAGATCCGCGACTGTGTCGAGGCGGGTGACTGCGGCCTGGTGACCAAGCGAACCCGCGGTGACGGTGGCTCCCGGCTGGCGGCCATCGAACAGCGACGGCTGCTCGACCTCTATGACGGTGAAATCGCCGCCACCGATTTCCACATCGCCCGTCTGCTGGCCTGGATGGAGCGGGCGGGGGTGCTGGAGCGGACCGCGGTGGTCCTGCTCGCCGACCATGGCGAGGGGTTTGGCGAACACGATTTCTACTCCCACGCACACACGCTGCACGACGAGGAACTGCTGGTCCCCCTGGTCATCCTGCCGCCGCCCGGGCGGAACCTGGCACGGGGGGTGCGGCACCCGGGCATCGTCCGCATGGTTGACCTGGCGCCCACCATCCTCGATCTGGCCGGGCTGGATCCTGGCGGCGAGAGGGCGGGGCAATCCCTGGTCCGGTTCATGGGGAGCGGGGAGCCGCTGACCGAAGAGGTGGATGCCTACAGTGAACATTCGGCCTTTGCCCGGCCGGACGAGCCGCTGGTGGTGGAGAGCGCGGTGCGCTCGCCCGGCCTGAAGCTGATTTTCAGCCCGGGGCGGGGCGAGTACCAATTGTTCGACCTGGCCGCCGACCCGTTGGAGCAGGCGGACATCTTTGCCGCCGGCCACCGGATGGCCGGCACCATGATGGACCGTCTGGACCGCTACCTCGCTGAGGCGGCGGCGGTTCCGGTTGTGGCTCCCCCCACAAACGATGGCCTGGAAGCTGAGCAATTGCAGCAACTTGAAGCCCTGGGATACCTCGATCAATGAGGTTCATCTACCGGCTCATTCCGTTTCTGCTGCTGGCTTTTGTCGGGTCACCGGTTGCGGCGGCGTAAATCTCTTTTCACCATGTTGACTTGCGCTTTTGTCCACTCGACTTTCCATATAAAATCAACACCTGATGAACTGCGGAAACTCTTCAGGAAACACAGTTGTCAGTTGGCTGCTTCTTTTCGCCTTCCTCTTTGTGACGGCTTTGGCGCTCTATGCCCCGATCATGTCTTCACCTTTTGGCGGCACGGAATACAGGACATATCTCTGGCCGCTGAAGGAACACCTGGTCTCTTCATTCGATTTCATTGCCAAGTGGTCACCCCTGGCGGTGTGGGACGTCAAGTTCTCCCGTCCGCTGCTGAAGCTGCTGCTGCTGGTCGAGTATCGACTCTGGGGCCACGACCCTCTGCCGTACCGGCTGCTGAACCTGTTGATGCTCGTGGGGGGCGGAATGGTTGCCACCTGGATTGTGGTTCTCGTTACCGGGCGTCGTGAGCTGGCTTGGCTGGCTGGTCTGATCCTCTGTGTTCATCCGTCTGCTGTTCCGGCCGTACGCTGGATCTCCGCCCGTGGTGACCTGGCAGCCGGTTTCTTCTCACTACTCGCCCTGGGGGCTCTATTCTGGTTGATCAGTTCCGAGGACCATCCCCCCGCCTGGTGGCGGGCACTGCTCCCCGTACTCTTCGTGTTCCTTGCGCTCAGCAGCAAGGAACTGGGACTGGCGAACTTCATTGCCCTGCCTGTTACGTGGTTCCTCTGGCCCGGGGGGAGACGTGACCGCCGGACCGGGATGATCATGCTCTTCTCGCTCGCTGTTCTTGTTGCCGGGTACTTCGGCTGGCGGTTCTTTCTCTTTCACGGTATAGGGGGCTACGGCATGATCCCCAGTGTCATCGAGTGGCCGGAGCGGCTTGGTGTTCTTCTCTGGCAGACCTCCGGGGCGTATCTCATGCCCTCTATTGTCACGCGAACCATCTACCTCGTGCTCCTCTTCGCCTCGATCATCCTGCTGTGCGGCCGGTCGGCCCTGCGCTGGCGCCGAACCGGGGTGTTGGCACTCATACTGGCGGTTTACGGGTTCCAGTCGATCATTGCCGGGATCCAGGACACTTACTATGCTTATGCTCCGGCAACGATACTGGTCATCCTGCTGGTTACCCTGCTGGTGGACTGTCCTGCAAAGCAGCCCTTCCGGGCCGGCGTTGTGCTGCTGCTTCTCCTTCCCTTCATCGGCATCCAGGTTCACACGACCGCCCTGACCAACATGAACCGGGCGGTGGAACTGGAGGTGACCGAGCGGCTGATGGCCGCCATCGAGGAGAAGGAGCGGCTGATGGATGACGGGGCCCTGTTCTTCCTCGTGCTCGTTGGGGTGGAGCGGGATATTCGGATCCGTAATCAGTCAAAGATCATCAACGCTTACTTCCGCTTTCTCCGCGGCCCGGAGGGCCCGGCCATCCGGCGGCATCCGAAGAAGCTCCCCGAGAACCCGCCGGTACTGGCCTGGGATGGGATCAACCTGTCCCTCCGTCCCCCTTTGGTGGTTGCAGCCGGGCAACCATCTAAAAAGAAGTAGGTTATGGCTGACTGTCGGTTTCGGCCGTGATGTTCGATAATAATCGATAAATACTATCGATCTTATGCTACTATGATGGTGCACCGGGACGCTGTGGCAGAAGTCCCAGGATCCGGGTTCCGGCACTGATGATCGAGAGAGGAAACCTGATAATGAAGAAAAAGCTGTCAAATGGAAATCTGGTCCTGGAAAACATCTATGTCCGGGTGGAGGGCAAGAAGATCGTCCGGGGTGTCTCGATGACCATCAAGCCCGGGGAGATTCACGCCCTGATGGGGCCCAACGGCACCGGCAAGAGCTCGCTGGCCCTGGCCCTGATGGGCCACCCCCGTTATGACGAGGTGGAGGGCTCGGCCCGGATCGGCGACACCGAGCTGTTCGATCTGAACCCCAGCGAGCGGGCCAAGGCGGGGCTCTTCCTCGCCATGCAGTCCCCGGCCGAGATCCCCGGCGTGCCCATGTCCGATTTCGTGCGCACCGCACGGCGGGAGCTGGGCCTCGACGACGTCAGCGGGATGAAGTTCAACCGCAAGCTGAAGTCGGAGCTGAAGCTGATGGGCATGGACGGCTCCTTTGCCGGCCGCTACCTCAACGAGGGCTTCTCCGGCGGGGAGAAGAAGCGGTCCGAGGTGGTGCAGATGCGCATGCTCGAACCGAAGTTCGCCGTCCTCGACGAGATCGACTCCGGGCTGGACATCGACGCCCTGGTGGCGGTGGCCCGGGGGATCGGTGAGCTGGTGGCCGCCGGCACCGGGGTGCTGGTGATCACCCACTACCGCCGGCTGCTGGACCATATGCCGCCGGACATGGTGCACATCATGAGCGGTGGCGAGATCGTCCGCTCCTCTCCGGGGATGGAACTGGCCAACGTCCTCGAGGCCGGTGGCTACGAGGCGGTGGTGGGCCGTGAGGTAACCGCATGATGGACAATCCCAATACCGAACGAGCGGTGGCCAAAGGCCTCGCCGATGTGGCGCCGCCCCCCGGCATGACCGATACCGCCAAGGACGAATACCGTTACGGCTTCCACGATCCTGAAGACTACGTCTTCCGTACGCCCAAGGGCCTGACCCGGGAGACCGTGGAGGAGATCTCGCGGCGCAAGGGCGAGCCGGCGTGGATGCTGGAGAAGCGGCTTGAGGGTTTGAAGCTGTTCCAGCAAAAGCCCATGCCCCGCTGGGGCGCCGACCTCAGCGACATCGATTTCGACCGCATCACCTACTACATCCAGCCCAGTGAGAAGGAAGAGCGTTCCTGGGATGACGTGCCGGAGAAGATCAAGAACACCTTTGACCGGCTGGGCATTCCCGAGGCGGAGAAGAAGTGGCTGGCCGGGGTGGGGGCGCAATACGAGTCGGAGACGGTCTACCACAACCTGAAGCGGGAGTGGGTGGAAAAGGGCGTGATCTTCACCGACATGGACACCGCGCTGCGCGAGCGGCCGGAGATCGTCAAGCAGTATTTCGGCACCATCATCCCCGCCGGGGACAACAAGTTCGCCGCGCTGAACACCGCGGTCTGGAGCGGCGGCAGTTTTGTCTACGTCCCCGCCGGGGTCACGGTGGACGTCCCGCTGCAGGCCTACTTCCGGATCAATGCCCGGGACATGGGGCAGTTCGAGCGGACCATGATCATCGGCGGCCCGGGGTCCACCCTGCACTATGTCGAGGGCTGCACCGCCCCCACCTACTCCAGCGACTCGCTGCATGCGGCGGTGGTGGAGGTGATCGCGCTTCCGGGATCCCGTGTTCGCTACACCACCATCCAGAACTGGTCGCACAATGTCTACAACCTGGTGACCAAGCGGGCGGCGGCCTACGAGGATTCCACGGTGGAGTGGGTGGACGGCAACCTGGGCAGCAAGGTGACGATGAAATACCCCTCGGTCTACCTGTTGGGACGCGGAGCCCACGCCGAGATCCTCTCCGTGGCCATGGCCAATGACGGCCAGTATATCGATGCCGGGGCCAAGGCGGTTCACGCCGCCCCGAACACCACCTCCTCGGTGGTCTCCAAGTCGATCAGCAAGGGCAAGGGCCGTGCGGGCTACCGGGGCCTGGTCCAGGTGGAGCCGGGCGCCGTGGGCGCCAAAGCCTCGGTGCGTTGTGACGCGCTGATCATGGGGCCGGAGGCGCGCAGCGACACCTATCCTTACATGGACGTCCGCGAGGAGGAGAGCAACATCGAGCACGAGGCCACGGTGAGCCGGGTGGGCGAGGAGCAACTCTTCTACCTCACCAGCCGCGGGTTGAGCGAGGAGGAGGCGGCGCTGATGATCGTCAACGGGTTTATCGAGCCCATCGTCAAGGAGCTGCCCATGGAGTACGCGGTGGAGCTGAACCGGCTGGTGGAAATGGAAATGGAGGGGTCAGTTGGCTAAGCAGGTAGACAGTGCGACGGTGGCGACGGATGAACAGTGCACCATTGGGTCGCTGAACCCCGGGGTGTTGCTGGCCGGTTCCCGGGAAACGGGCGAGCCGCACTGGCTGCTCCAGCAGCGGGCCGCCTTTTTGCGCCGCTTCCGGGTCACGGGGCTGCCCGCACCTTTCGAGGAGGACTGGCGGGGCACCGACCTGCGGGAGTTCGGGCTGGACCGTTCCACGGTGATCAGGGCCGGGGCGGGCCCGGCGGCCAGGCTGGCCGCCTCCTGCATCCACCTCTCCCCGTCGCCCACCCAGCACAGCGGACCGGGGGAACTGACGATGCTGCCCCTGGGCGAAGCCCTGCAGCGTAAACCGGAGCTGCTGCAGCAGCACCTCTTTGCCGGTTTCGACCCGGAAACCGCTCCGGCACTGGCCGCCCTCAACGCGGCCTGTCTCAGCGGGGGCGCTTTCTTTCACCTGCCCGCGGGGGTGGAGATGAAGGGGGCGGGACGGATCGCCTGGCAACCGTCTGCGGAAACCACACACTTCCCCCACAACCTGGTGGTGGCGGAGGCGGGCAGCCGCGGGTCGCTGGTGGAGAGTTTCAGCGGTCCGTGGAATGGGGACGAAGCGGGATCCTGCTGCAGTGTCACCGAAGTGGTGGTGGGGCCGGACGCGCAACTGGATATCCTGACCCTCATTGACCAGGATGCCGGGATGAGCAGTTGTCACACCGCCGTGGCCCGGGTGGCCGCCGGCGGCCGGCTGCGCTGGTACCTGGGCAGCACCGGGGGCCGGATGGTGCGGGCGGATATGGAGATCACCCTGGCCGGCCCCGGGGCCGAGAGCAAGATCATCGGCGTCGGTGTGGGACGGGGCCGCCGGCACCTGGACCACCGGACGGTGCAGCGCCACGCGGCGCCGGACACCCGCAGCACCATCGTCTTCGGCACCCTGCTCCGCGGCCGGTCCAGCTCCATCTACCGCGGGCTGATCGGCATGGACCAGGGGGCCCAGCGTGGTGATGCCTACCAGAAGAACGACAACCTGCTGCTGGAGCGGGGGCCCTCCGCCCAGGCGATCCCCAAGCTGGAGATCCTCACCGACGACGTCAAGTGCAGTCACGGATCCACCGTCGGCCGGCTGAGCGAGGAGGAACTGTTCTACTCCACCGCCCGGGGCATCCCCCGCTGGCGGGCCCGGGATCTGGTGGCCGTGGGCTTTGTCCGCCGGGTGCTGGCCGGCGGTGGCGACTGGAACCCGCTGACCGAGGAACTGTTCAACACCGTGCGCGGGGCGGTGATCGATGACATTCAACCCTATGACGTGTCGGAGTGAGATCGGCCGGGACGCCAGGCGGAGAAGACGATGAGCGAGATGGAACAAAAACAGAAGATGGTGGACGTGGGTGCGGTGGAGAGTTTTCCCGCCGGCCGGGGCAAGCGGGTGATGGTGAACGGCAACGCGGTGGCGGTGTTCAGACTGGGTGAGAAGTTTCACGCCCTCGAGGACTGCTGCAGCCATGCCATGGCCCCGCTGAGCAACGGCAAGGTGCAGGACGGCGCCGTGGCCTGTCCGCGCCACGGGGCGCACTTCGACATCGCCACCGGCGAGGTGCTTTCGCTGCAGGCAGTGGCCAACGTGGTGTCGTTCCCGGCAGAGGTGCGCGAGGGCCGCGTGCTGGTCAGCACCCAGGGGTGGCTGGCCGATCCGATGTGGGTCTCGGGGCGGCGTCTTGGCGAGCGGGAACCAGATTCCACTCAGCTGGAGCTGGAGGCGGTTGAAGGATGAGCCTGGGGAACGCCAGCATGGGCGGGACCGCGCCCGGGTCGGTGTCCGAGGGCCGCGCCCTGGTGCCGTCGGTGATCTTTCCCCTGGTGGAGAGTGAGGCCGGACGGGGCCGGTGCTACCTCGACAACGCTGCCACCACCCAGAAACCGGAAGAGGTGATCGAGGCCGAGGCCTGCTTCTACCGTGAGACCAACGCCAACATTCACCGCGGTATCCACCGGCTGAGCATGGAAGCCACCGACCTCTTCGAGGGTGTGCGCTCCGCGGCCGCCCGTTTCATCGGCGCCGCGCGGCCGGAGGAGATCATCTTCTGCCGCGGGGCCACCGAGGCGCTGAACCTGGCGGCCCATGGCTGGGGCCTGTCCCACCTGAGGCCGGGGGACGAGGTGGTGCTGACCACCCTGGAGCATCACTCGAACCTGGTGCCCTGGCAGCTGGCGGTGGCCCGTACCGGCGCGCGGCTTGTGGAGCTGAAACCGGACGCCCGGGGGGTGATCAGCGAGGAGGATCTGGCCCGGGTCATCGGGCCGAAAACCAGGCTGGTGGGCATGACCCACGTCTCCAACTTCCTCGGGTCGGTGAACGACATCCAGCAGGCGGCTGACCTGGCCCACCGGGTGGGCGCCATCCTGCTGGTGGACGGGGCCCAGGCCGTGGGTCACATGCCGGTGGACGTATCGGATCTGGGATGTGACCTCTACGCGGTGTCGGGGCACAAGATGTTCAGCCCCACCGGCACCGGCTTCCTCTGGGGGCGTTACGAAGTCCTCGAGCGCTTCGAGCCATTCCTCGGCGGCGGCGACATGATCGAAGAGGTGAACTTCCAGCAGTCCACCTGGGCTGAACTGCCGGCCCGCCTGGAAGCCGGAACTCCGAATCTCGGCGGTGTGGCCGGTCTGGGTGCAGCCATCACCTTCCTTGAGCGGGTGGGCATGAACCGGGTGCGGCGGCACGACCAGGAACTGGTTGGAGAGGCCCGGGAACGGCTGGCCGCCATTCCCGGAGTCACGCTGTACGGGCCGTCGGAGAGCTGGCGCCGCAGCGGGCTGGTCTCCTTCAACGTGGAGGGGATCCACGCCCACGACGTGGGCTGCGTACTGGACACCGAGGGTGTGGCCGTGCGCACCGGCCACATGTGTTCCCAGCCGGCCCTGGCCCACCTGGGCATCGGCAGCTGCGTCCGGGCCAGCTTCGCACTGTACAACGGCCGCACGGATCTGGACCGGCTCGTCGCCGGCCTGGAGAAAACAGTCGACTTCTTCAGTGCGAGATAGATGGGGACAGCTACCTGCTTGGGCAAGTGTTGATTGTGCAGGGTTTGACTTTGATGGGGACAGCTACCTGCAAGAGGACCACCAGCGATAGGTGACAGCCACCGTTTTATGGAGTGTCGTGGATGCTGAATGTAGAGGAACAATTGGATGGCCTGTATCGCGGCGTGATCATGGATCACTACCGCCGGCCGCGGAACCGTGGGAATCTGGCCGGCGCCGGCACGGTGGCCGAGGGCAAGAACCCGCTCTGCGGCGACTCGGTTCGATTCGAGATGATCGTCAGAGACGGTACGGTGGAGAAGATCGTCTTTGACGGACACGGATGCGCCATCTCCATCTCCTCGGCCTCCATGCTCACCGAACTGCTGCAGGGCAAAACCGTCGAGGAGGCCAAGGCCCTCATCGCCCAGGCGGCCGACTTCCTCAAGGGTGAACGGGACGGGGTGGACGAAGAAGAACTGGGCGACGTGGCTGCTCTGGAAGGTGTGGCCAAGTTCCCGGTGCGCATCAAGTGCGCGTTGTTGCCCTTCGTTGCCGTGCGCGGAGCTCTAGAGGAGAAATGAAACAAGATGGGGTCAGGTACTTTTCATTTTCATCCGCAACTCGGACTAAATGAAAATGAAAAGTACCTGACCCCATCTTGTTGCATGGCGCTCAGACGCAACAAGGGTGACTTGACCCCGTTTTGTTGCGTGACCCAGCCTACCCCTGGGCCTTGCCCACCGCCAGCTTGCGCACCATCCAGATGATGGTCACCGCGGCACCAACCAGCAGCAGCAGAAAGACCGTCAGCTGGCCCCAGCGAGGCTCGACCCACGCCGGGATCTCGTACCCGGCTGCGGCCAGCGTCCCCCGCTTGATCTGGTCCCGGGCCAGGATCATCGCCACCAGGCCCACGCCAGCGAGGGTGCTGCCGATGAGCAGCGGCTTCATCGGCGCCTCACCCTTGCGGGTCTCCTGAATCACCACCAGCGCCCCCAGCACCAGCACGATGCCCAGCATGAGTGTGCCGCTGGCCACCGGGCTGCCGCCCATGAAGAGGAGCATGGTCTCGCGGGGCAGGGCCATCAGCCACCAGACGCCGGTGCCGATGTTGACCACCGTGGCGGCCATGAACCAGTGGCTGCCCAGGCGGACGGCAAAGCGGCCCGATTCGGCGTTCACCGGCATGCGCCGGGCGCCGTAGATGGCGATGATCAGGCCGGCGATGGAGAGGGCGCCGAAGAGCATGTGCAGCCAGCGGGGGATCAGCGACGGGTCGGCCAGGTTGAGCCCGCCACCGCCGGCGGAGGCGCCGTGCAGGCCGGCGAACCGCTCGGGGGAGATCATCAGGCTCATGTTGTTGGTGTAGATGAAGGCGATGGCCATGAAGAGCAGGGCGATCAGCCCGGTGACCCAGGGCCGCGACCGGCCCAGCCGGTCTCCCTTGAAGGCCACCATGTAGGTGCCGTAGTAGGCGAGGATCAGGATGGGGATCACGCTGATCCAGTACCAGGCCATCAGCACCGAGGAGCTGAAGAAGATCCGGCCGAAGAGCACCTGGGTCAGCAGCAGGGGCGCCACCCCGAAGCTCACCGCGGCAGCCACCATGGGGGGCATGGCCTTGGCGAGGAATGCACGCAGATCCTCACGCGGAACGTCTTTCTTGCGGCCCAGAAGGGCGGAGATGATCGACCCGCCGAGGATGAAATTCATCGGCAGCAGGTGGAGGAAGAAGGTCAGCACCAGCAGGAACCAGACCAGGCCCGGGGGCGCGGAGAGCGGCAGCGGGTCGGGGTGGGGGATGATCACTGTCAGCAGGCTGTCCATCACTCCACCTCCTTTCCGCTGAGAGCGGCAAGGTGGCCGGCCAGGGCCCTCCGCTCCTCGTCGGTGCCCTCGAAGGGGAACATTTCGTCACTCAGTTCCTCAAGCATGCCGATGACCCCAAAAAGTTCGTCCTCCGAATAGCCGTCCACCAGCCCCTCGATCTCCAGGTCGCTGTCCGGCTCGTGGCAGATGGCGCAGTGTTCCTCGAAAATCATCGGGCCGTCAGCACCGGCAGCCTCCTGCGGTGCAGGCACTCCGGCCAGCGGGTCGCCGCCCAGTCGGGCCAGATAGACCGCCAGGGCGTGTTTCTCTGCCTCGGTGCCGGCAAAGGGCGGCATGCGGAATCCCCGGCGGGTCTTCAGCCGCAGGTCGGGGTCATCCCAGTGGGCGGGGTTGCCCGCGGCATCCACCGGGGCGGCCAGGGTGCCCAGCACATTCTCCAGTGCCACCACCGATTTGCCTTCCACCAGCGGCCGCACCGCCAGGTATCCATCCACGGTGTGGCAGTTCCAGCAGAGCTGGCGGAAGATGAGCTGGCCGGCCGTGGCGTTCACCTCGGCCTGTTCCTCCGGGGTGAGACCCGGGTCCGGGCCGTTCTTGGAATCGAAGCCCTCCGGCTCCCCGTTCCAGAGCGACGCGGCCAGCACGCCGGTCTCGTTCAGTGCGGGCAGTGAAAAGCGATCGGCGGCGAACTGCTCCATCCCGGCGGGCGGTGCCGGCACCCCCCGGGCCGCGGGCAGACGCACGCTGTTGACGAACATGTAGCGGCCGATGACATAGGGCTTGCGCAGGTCCTCGCGCACCCACTCGCCGCCGGCAAAGGCCAGCTGCCCGAGGATCAGCAGCCCCACGGCGCTGGACAGCCCGTAGCCGGCCGGGCGGAGCACCGCGATGAACAGCAGGAGCAGCGCCGCTCCGGCCGAGGCGGCGAGGCAGATGGCTGCCCCGTTCTGCAGGATCGGGTACCCCGACCCGCTGCTCGCGGAAAAGATCGAGGCGATGATTGCCCCCACGCTCTCCCCGCCGGCACCGAAGATTCTGCCCGCCGGGATGCCGGCCTTTATGGCACTCTGCAGATACCAGACCAGGGAAAGCGGTATGGCCACCACCATGGGCAGCACCCACTTGAGTCCGGCCCAGCGGGCCATCTGTTTCTTGAACGCCAGGTCGCGGGAACGGGCGTTGGTCAGCAGGGCATAGATCCCGGCCAGGCCGATGGCCACAAAGGTCCGAGCCATCAGCGAGGGCCAGTAGGTGGGGTTGAGCAATCCGTCGAGGAAGTTGCGGGTGGTGACCCAGGCCCCCGGCGTCAGCTGGAAGGAGATGATGCCGTTGATGATCACCATGCTGATCCAGGCGGCGATAAAGTAGATCCAGCCCACGGCCTCATGGGTCTTCGCCTCCAGCCGGTCCCAGCCGTAGTAGTAGACCATGGCCGCGGCCACTTCCACCAGGAAGAAGGCCCACTCCATGCCCCAGGCCCAGACAAAGGTATTGATCAGGGCCGCGGTGCCCGAGGGGTGCACCAGGCTGATGGCGAACCAGATGGCCACACCGGTGATCGCCCCCAGTACCAGGGTGACCAGCATGAAGAAACGGGTGTGACGCCGGGTGTAGTCGAGCAGCACGGCGTCGCCGGTTTTCCTCGCCTTGCGCTCGGCCAGCACCAGGAACAGGCCACCGCCCACGGCAAAGTGGGAGATGAATACATGGAAGACGGATATGAGGGCGATGATCAGCCCGGATGCGGGCTGATCCCAGATGGGATAGTTCATGTCGTGGCCTCCTGCAGTCTGACCTGGAGGTTCTGAGTCTTTTCACTCGGTCCGTTTCCCTGAATATATCCTCTTTGTGGCGAAACCGTCCAGCGGTCCCGCCGGGTGCAGGCCGGGAGGATGGCCACCAGCAGGCGAACCCCTCCTTCCGTGCACATCGTCCGCAACTCCCTCAGCATGGTCCGGGCCCTGATCCACTCCGGTGAGGATGGGGCATAGGTGGGCAGCACCCGGCCGTTGGCCAGGCAGTTCAACGCCACACCACCGGCCAGGGCCAGACCCATCACCCGGCCCTCCCCCTCGTTCACCGGAAAGCCGAGCCAGGTGGTCAGCGTGCTGTAGAGCAGACCCAGGGAGTGCGGGTAGCGGATCTCGGCCAGCGGCTTTTCATAGAAGGCCACCCCGTCCAGTTCCTCCAGCACCAGGCCGGCCCGGTCGAGACAGACGTCCACGGCGTGGAAGGGGAAAGCCGTGTCGTGCTTGCGCCGGGTGAAGCGCTCTTCCTCCGCCGCCGCGGCGATCCGGCCATCGTGGATCAGCGCCGCCGCCGAATCGTGGTAGTAGCAGGATATGCCGAGAATCTTGGCCACGTTCAGTCCTCTCTACGGTGGTTCTGTTGTGCCGCCCCGCTGCGGCGTGTCCAGCGCTCACGATGGTAGGCCGCGATGTTGCGCAGAACGCCGGACCGGGCGCTTTCAGGCGGGTACCTATGTTGTTGACGGCACTCACCCTGCGATCTACAATTGAGTGTGTTACGAATTTATATTTAGTAATACAGGGTGAGAGGGCCGATGAGAACATCACTGCTGGCTATTCTGTTTCTGATGACGCTGCCGGCCGCGGCGCACCACGTGGGTTACGAGGTGGACCGGGGGGAGGCCGTGGTGGTGAGCCTGGCGTACGGAAACGGGTCACCACT
>CBESOE010000097.1:0-16587 GCA_965531145.1 uncultured bacterium
TGGCGGGCAGACCGGACCGCTGACATATGAAGGCTCGGTCAGCCTGGCTTTGACGAAGCAGGCACCCAGTAGCGGGGGTACCGATTACCGGCTCGATCTCTCAGTCCTTCTCGGGGATTCTGTACGAACCATCCAGACGCACGCACATCCGGTGGTACCGTTCTTCCAGATCCCGGACAGCCCCGTCGTATTCCGCCCGGCTGATTTCCCCGGCACCCAGCTTCTTCTTCAGGAGGGTCTGGTGATTCTCCAGCCAGCGGTCCGGATCGAAGTTGTAGGTCATCGATCTGCACCCTGCCTCAGCCGTCCACCCGCAGCACGATCTTGCCCTGGCTGTTGCGGGATTCCATCAAGCGGTGAGCTTCGGCAATTTCGGTGAAGGGCATGACATGGCCCACCACCGGCTTGATACCGTGTCGGGTGACGAACGAGGTCAATTCCGCCCAGGCCGCCCGCACCAGGTCCGGGTCCTGCAGCAGGTAGCCGAGGTGCGAGGCCATGATGCCGAATGACCGTTCCGACATCTGGACGATGCCGGCCTTCGGCACGTCGCGCCAGGTGCGGTACCAGCTGAGGGGGTTCCACTTCTTCAGGTTGTAGCCGGCAAAGCCCACCACCAGCACCCGGCCAAAGGGGGCGAGAAGGCGGACGCTCTTGCGAAAGACCTCGCCCCCCACCACCTCCACCACAACGTCGACGCCGCGGCCGCCGGTCATTCGGCGGATCTCCTCCTCGAAGTCAGTGGTGCGGTAGTTCACCGCTCCGTCGATTCCCAGCTCCTCGAGCATGGCGATCTTTTCGTCGGCTCCGGCCGTGCCATAGACCGTGCAGCCGAACCGGCCGGCCAGTTGCACGGCGGCGGTGCCCACCCCGCCGGCGGCGGCCTGGACCAGCACCGTGTCTTCGGGGCGCAGGCGAGCCATTTTGTGCAGGGCGACCCAGGCGGTCATGTAGTTCACGGCAAAGGCGGCGTTCTCCTCGGCGGTCCAACCCTCCACGGCCGGCAGGGCCTGGGCCTGGTCCACCACCATCATCTCCGCATAGGCGCCATACTTGGTGCCGACGATCACCGCCTCGCCCACGCTCCGCTCCGCTCCAGGGCCCAGGGCAACGATCTCACCAAAGGCTTCCATCCCCGGAATGTAGGGCATGGGTGGCGCCCAGCCGTATAGTCCCTTGCGGGAGAGCACCTCGGCAAAATTGAGGCCGATCGTCTTCACCCGGACGGCAACCTGGCCCGGCCCGGGAGTGGGGTCGGGCATCTGGGAGACCCGCAGAACTGCCGGTCCGCCATGCCGTTTGAGCACCACTGCCTTCATCACCCGCCTCCTCTGCGCTGATTGGCGGCCAGAAGCCACCGGTGGAATAACACATGTAATCCCAACTGGTTAAACGTAACACCACCTCAGTGTCCACGCAACCTCCCGCCCGCTCACGGGAAAGATAGACGCAATCGAATAGAGGTGGAACTTATCTGGAAAGACAACGTTAATTAGGGTAGGAAACGAAATAATACGCAGCCGGGATCGAGATGCCGGCCTTGAAAACGAAACCAACATACATATTGAGGAGAATTGATAATGAAAAATCATCAAAATGGATGGCACAAATGGCGAGCAGGCGCAGTGTTCGCCATGGCGGCTCTGCTGGTGGCGCTGGCCCTTCCAGGCCAGGCGGCGGAACGGGTGGAAGAGATCGTCCTGGAGCGGGGAACGGCCCCGCTGCAGCTGGAAGTGAAAAACCTCGCCGGCAACATGCAGGTGCGGGGCTGGGACGGCAACACCAGAATCCTGGTCACCTTCCACGCCGAGGACAGCGGCGGCCTGACCGCCGAGGAGATCCTGCAGCTGGTGGGCGCCAAAGCACAGATGGTGGGCAACCGCCTGGTGGTCTCCACCACCCTGCCCCTGGAATCGTTCCAGCGGTTCGCCTACCCGGTGGAGAGCGCGGAGAGCGATGCCGGACCAGGCTACTTCAACCTGGCCCGGACCAAGGGCTTCAGCGAAGCCCGCTTCGATGGTGAGAAGGTGCAGATCTACGGCACGCCGCAGTTCGACGCGCTCACCGTCTGGGCCGACTACCAGATCATCGTTCCCGAGGGATCACAGGTCTCGCTGAAGAACATGGCCGGGACCCTGCGGGCGGAGAACATGCAGGGCAACATCCTCCTCGACGGTTCCCGCGGTCTGGGACAACCGGGCGAGGCCTTTGCCAAGGTGCTGCACGTCACCCCCTGAACAGGTGACTGAACGACGTATACCATCAGAAGAATAGTGGGAAATTGACAGCCCCGGACATTGTCCGGGGCTTTTTTTGTGTGGTAACCTCGGGAATTCGATGCACTTCATCACTCCGGGGGGTTCAACAATGATGATCATCAGGGTCCTGCTCATTCTGCTGCTCGCTCTTTCAACCACTCCACTCACCGCCGAGGTGAAGGTGACCACCGTGGACCTGCTGGCCGGCCAGGGCCTGACGGTGAACGGCGCCGGACCGCTGCTGGTGATGACCGATGTGGACCGCAACCGGGTGATCGCCCCCTGCACCCTCAGTTCCTCCATCTCGATCATCGACGGCGCCACCCACGAAGTGACCAACATCCCCCTGGAGACCCGGGCGATCCAGCACCTCAAGGCCGAAGCCATGACCCTGCGCCGCTCCACCGGCGAGATCTACCTGCTGGGCACCGGGCGCTTCCACATCGTCTCCCCCGATGAGGCGAGCGCCGTCTCGGTGGAGACCGGTTCACAGTTCGAATCCATCGCGGTGGACGAGGCCACCGGCAACGTTTTTTTGGCCGGCCGGGAATGCAAATCGCTGGGCTTCTACGAGGCCGTCAGCAAAACTTTCCGTCTGGTGGACTGGACCGACCACGAAGAGCCGCTGGTCAATCTCAACCAGACCCCGCCGCCGCCGATCCGCAAGGTGGTGGCCGACGCCGGGCTGGGCCAGATCGTGGCGGTGGACGGGTTCACCGCCACCCTGCACCAGTTCGATGCGGCCAGCGGCGAGAAACTGCAGTCGCGGGAGCTGCCGCTGACGGCCGGTGGCCGCTGGCACCTGGCCGGATACAACGGCGAGACCCACCATATCTACCTGGTCACCGAGACGGCCAAGCGCGAAGTGATCGAGGTGGCGGCCCTGGAGCTCGACGGCAACGACCAGCTGCTGAAGCTGCCGGAGTTCACCGAAGGGGTGGGGA
Organism: uncultured bacterium; assembly: GCA_965531145.1. Taxonomy (GTDB): domain Bacteria; phylum Acidobacteriota; class JAQAZP01; order JAQAZP01; family JAQAZP01; genus JAQAZP01. The sequence goes on from CBESOE010000097.1 coordinate 3,203, forward strand.
TCACCTACAACCCGCTGCGCGACGAGGTCTACATCGCTTACGACAACGAGCCGTCGGTGCACGTGGCGGTCTTCGGGGAGGAACCCGAGCTGCACGAGATCAAGCTCCCGGCCTTTGGCAACGACGCGGCGGTGGTGGACCGGGAGAAGAATCTGCTCTTCGTGGGCAGCTGGGCCCGGGGGGAAATCGACGTGGTGGACCTTGAAACCCGCCGGCTGAAAAAACGGATAACCGGCCTGGGAATCATTCCCCACATGTTCAGCATGACCTTCAACCCGAAGAACGGGCTGATCTACTTCCCCCGGGGTGCCACCGCGGTGAACGGAACATTCGGCGCGGCGCTGGCCACCCTGGAGCCGGAGAAGGAGACCCTGGGCAAGGTCTACACCGGCCGGGCGCCGGTGGACCTGATCCAGCGGCCGGGCCGGGACAGCGTACTGGTCTTCGACTCCGAGGACAGTTTTGCCGACATCAGGGCCGACGGCTCCTTTGACCAGCACAGGCTGCCCTTCGACTACCCGGTGCGGGCGATCCGCAGCCCGGAGGACGACGTCTATCTCTCCTACGGGCCGCACCAGTCCTACTGGCCCACGGTCTACATCTGGGGAGCGAAGAACGGGGTGCTGACCATCGACGCCGAAACCCTCGAGTTCTACGACCGGCGTATCCCCCGCCAGGCCCACGAGATGGCTCTCGACGGCACGGGGACCCTCTACTTCACCCAGAACAACTGGGGCGGTGAGGAACAGTTCGTGGGCACCCTGCGCGACCAGGTGCGACTGATCGAGATCAATCGCCGCCTGGGGCTGGGCGACACGGTGGAACGGGAGATCACCCAGCGGATCCTGCAGTACGACCCGCAAACTGCACGGCTCTACCTGGTGCGCACCGGGGAGAAGGACGAGGATCCCAGTGTCCTGCAGGTGATCGATCCCGCGGCCCCGAAGCCGGAAGCGGTGGAGGGAGAGGAAACACCCGAAGGCTATTCACCCTATGTGGAACACCGTCTCGAACTGGGGATCACCGCGGCCAGCCTGGTTCATGACCAGGACCGCATCTACGTGGCCAACTTCGATTCGGACACGGTGTCGGTGATCGCCAAGGAAGGATTTACCCGGCTGCCCGATCTGCCTGCCGGAGACGGGCCGCTGAAACTGGCGCTCTGCGACGGCCGCACCTGGGTACTCAATCATCTGGGCCGCAGCCTGCAGGAAGTGAAACAGGACGGCAGGAGCTGGGCCTGGCCCTTCGAAGGAACCCCGGACGGCCTCTTCGCCTGGAACGAAAAACTGGTGATCACCGCCCACGGGGAAAAAGCGATGAGCGTCGCCCTCTTTGACCCGGCGGACGGGACATATACCGAACTGCAGCGGCTGGAGTATCCCTTCGGCGAGACAAGATTCGACTCGGCCAATGTCTCCTTCTACCTTAGGGGACAGTTCGGCGATGCCGTCTTCGACCTCTGCCGCTCGGTTACGGGTAGGCAGGGCCGGCTGTGGATCAGCGATTTTCTTTCGGGCCGGGTTTTCATCCTCGAGGAGTAAGTCCCGGTGAGCACCATCTTCAAATGGTTCTGGAAACGAAAGTGGCTCTGGCTCACCGTCGGAGCCGTGCTGATCCTTGTGCTGTGGCTGCTGTCCGGGAACGTCTGGCAGGAGGAACAGAAGGAACTGCGACAACAGGTTCGGGAATCGGTCAAGGAAGCCTTCCCCGAAGAGGCGGTGGATTTTGCCCGGACAATGGGTCTCTTCTTTTTCACCGCAGAGGGGGAGGAGCCGGGCGAACCGGATGGGACACTCAGATCCGTGATCCTGATTCACGGCATGGATGACCCGGGTAAGGTCTGGCGGTCCCTGGCGCCGGAGCTGGCAGGCAACAACTGTAATGTCTGGCTGATGCAGTATCCCAATGACCAGCCGATCGTGGAGTCGAGCCGGCTGTTCCACCAGGAACTGAAAGAACTCCGGCTGCTCGGCATCGACCGGATCTCCATCGTAACTCACAGCATGGGCGGTCTGGTCTCACGTGATCTGCTCACCAGCCCTGAGTTCGACTACGGCCGCTCGGCGGAAGCCGGTGACGTTCCGCAGGTGGACCAGCTGATAATGGTGGCCCCACCCAACCAGGGGTCACAGCTGGCACGGTTCCGGGAATTCGGCGAACTGCGCGACCAGTATGTCCGGCTGACCAGGGGCCAGACGAACTGGTTGGGGTCTATTCTCGATGGCCTGGGTGAAGCCAAAATCGACCTGCTGCCCGATAGCCGGTTTCTCACCGAACTGAACAGCCGGCCCCACCCGAAGGGGGTGGAGATGTTGATCATCGCCGGGGTGACCAGCCCCTGGACCGAGGAGGAGATCGACCAGTGGGTCGACACCCTGCGCCCTCACACCTCGGGGGAACAGGAACAGGAAATCGACCGGCTGAGGGATTACATGCTCCGGATGACCCGCGGATTGGGGGACGGCCTGGTCACGGTGGATTCCACACGTCTCGAGGGAGTTCCCCACCTCACGGTCCAGGGCACCCATCTGTCGATGATCCGCAACATCACCGCCGACAACCCGCGTGTCCCCCCGTCTGTGCCGATCATCGTGGAGCGTCTCACTCCGCCGCCACCGGATCACCGGTGACGGTCAGTTCCTCGGGCTCGGGCAGGTCCAGGTCCTTGATCTGCTCGAGGATGGCGGCCTTGTCGCCCACCAGCACCAGCAGTGCCTTGTCCAGCGGGAGGGCCGACGGGGCCAGACCGTTGAGGTCCGCTTCGGTGGCGGCGGCGATGGTGCTCAGGTCATCACCCAGCGAGCGGAAGGGCAGCCCGTTGGACTCCAGGGTCTGGGCGATGGCGATCAGGCCTCCCAGCCCCTGGAAGGACTGGATCATGCCCATGCGATTGGTCTCCCTGGTCTTGCGCGCCTCCTCCTCCGTGACGTCACCGGAACGCAGGGCGTTGAACTCGTTGTAAAACTCCCGGAGGGCGGCACCGGTGACCTCGGACCCCACGTCGCTGCCGGCGTAAAAATAACCGGTGGTAGGGGTCATGACAAAGGAGGACCGCGCACCGTAAGTGAAACCGTTCCGTTCGCGGAGGTTCTGGTTCAGACGGCTGGTGAAGCTGCCGCCGAGGATGGTGTTCAGCAGGTCGTAGTCCACACGGTTGGGATCGGAATACTTCGGCCCCGGCATGTAGAAGCGGATCACGGTCTGCACCGCCCCCGGCTTGTCCACCAGCACCAGACGCATTTTGTCATTGGCCGGCGCGCCCAGTTCGGTTCTTTCCGCGGCCACGAAACCGGCGGGGTTCTTCCACTTGCCAAAGGCGGATTCCAGCGCTGTTTTCGCTTCGTCAGCGGTGAGATCACCGGCGATGAAGAAGGTGGCGTTGCCCGGTGCGGCCAGTTCGCCCCAGGCGGACTGCACGTCATCCAGGGTCAGTTTTTCAACCGTCTCCACCGTTCCCTCTGACGGCCGGCCGTAGGGGTGAGTGTCGCCATAGAAGGCGCGCATACCCACCAGGGAGGCCACCGAGCCGGCACGGTCCTGGGCCTGCTTCAGGCCTTCCAGGTGCAGCGACCTGACCCGGTCCCATTCGGCAGCATCGAACCGCGGATAGAGAACGGCGTCGGCGTAAAGCCCCAGGGCCTTGTCGAAATTGCTCTTCAACACCGAGAGATCAACACCGGAGGTGTTCCGTCCGGAATGCGCCTGGAAGTTGGCTCCCAGCAGGTCCAGGGCGTCGGAGAAGGCCAGGGCGTCCAGGTCCCCCGCCCCCTCGTCCAGCATGTCGGCAGCCAGCCGGCAGCGGCCGGCCTGTTCGTTGTCCAGCAGCACCGATCCACTGCGCAGGAAGAGCGACAATTCCACCAGCGGCAGTTCGCTGCGCTGCCAGTGCCGTACCTCGATCCCGTTGGAGAGGGTGAAAACCTCGGGGGCCACCGGCACGAAGGGCTTGATTTCACTCTCCGCCGGCGCCTGGTCACGGCCGGCCAGCGCAGCGCCATCGTCCTCGGGAAGAACCTGCATGATCAGCCTGGCGTCCGGGTCCATGACCTGGGCGGCCATCCGGCGGATACCCTCCACCGAAGCGCCGCGGTAACGGTCGAGGTCGGCGGCAAAGGAGTCGGGTTCGCCAAAATAGTAGTTGTAGCGGTTCAACTGGTCGGCCTTGCGCAGCACCGACTGCAGACCGTTGAGCATCTGGTATTCGTACGCCGCCTGGTGCCGGGCCAGCTCGTCCGCCGTGGGCCCCTCGGCAACGAACTCGGCCAGCACCTCGTCCACCGCCTTTTCGATGTCATCGAGGGAAACACCCTGGCGGGCCATCACCTGGACCTGGAACAGCGAGCCCAGCGAGCTTGAGCGCTGGAAGGCCCGGGCACTGGTGGCCAGCTGGTCCTCGTAGACCAGCCTCTTGTAGAGCCGGCTGGTCTTGCCCGAGCTGAGCACCGCGGCCGCCAGGTCCATCTCGGCGTCGCCGGGAGCGAAGAGTGCCGGGCTGTGCCAGACCATGGTCAACCGCCCGAACTGCACCTTGTCGGTATAGGTGACCCGCTTCACACTCTCCAGCTTCAGCGGCTGCGCCGCGGCATGCACCGGGTCGGCGTCCCGGGGAATGGTGCCGAAGAGTTTGGCCACCAGCGGCTTGATCTCGGCGGGGTCGAAGTCGCCGGCAATGACCAGCGAGGCGTTGTTCGGCAGGTAGAAGGTGGCGAAAAAGTCCTTCACATCCTGAGCGGTGGCGGCCTTGATATCAGCCACCGTCCCGATCACCGAGAGATGGTAGGGGTGGCCGGGGGGGTACATCAGTTCACTGATTTTCAGGTCGGCCACGCCATAGGGCCGGTTCTCGCTGGTCTGGCGCCGCTCGTTGAGCACCACCTCCCGCTGTTTCCCCAGCTTCTCCTCGTTCATGTTGGCGCCCAGGGCTTCCAGGCGGTCAGCGTCGAGCCACATCAGAGTGGGCAGCAGGTTGCTCGGCCCGAAGGAGAAGTAATTTGTCCGGTCCCAGCCGGTGGAGGCATTGTTCCAGCCGCCGCCAGCCTCCATGATATTGTCGAAATCGCTGCCCGGGACCCGCTCGGTGCCCATGAACATCAGGTGCTCGAAGAGGTGGGCAAACCCGGAGCGGCCTTCCGACTCGTCCTTGCCACCGACAAAATACCAGGTATTGATACAGGCCACGGGCAGGCTGTGGTCCTCGTGCAGGATCACGGTCAGGCCGTTGTCCAGCTGGTATTTCTCATAGGCGATCTCCTGGGCCGCCAATGGTGCGGACAGGAACAGAAGCAGCAGAAGCAGGGTCAGGGATCGGCGCAGCATCGTTCAACCTCCTGGGGGTGCAAACGGGTCTTCCGGTATCGGGAACCGAAGGATTGTAACACGCCGCCAACCGCGGCGGCAGAAATTGCCGAGGCCTGGGCCGCGGCTTGACTTGACGGACTGCAAATTCTAGAATAATAACGTTTTACAAGATGCATGGTTCAATTATTCAGAAAACTTTTTCATCCTTTTTCCGTTACCGGGACGAGTAACGGAGGCGGGGTATCGTTCGTTTTACCAGGGAGGTCACCGATGAGCAAAAAGGCCGCGAAGAATGAGCAGGAAAACCGGGTATCCCGCCGCCAGTTCCTCGAGTTGGGCGGGGCTGCGCTGGCCGCCGGGTCATTGACCATGTGCGCGGGCAAATCACCGGTGGCCGAGCCGGCTGCAGAAGCGCCGGTATCAGGCTCGCTGGTCAAAAAGCACCACCGCCTGGGTCGCACCGGATTCGAGGTTTCCGACGTGAGCATGGGCTGCGGCCAGATCAGCGAAAGCAACGTGGTGCGCTACGCCTACGACAAGGGGATCAATTACTTCGACACCGCCGAATCGTACGGCAACGGTGCCTCGGAGACGAAGATCGGCGAGGCCATGCAGCACATGGACCGCAAGAAGATCTTCATCACCACCAAGCTGCAGATCAAGGAGGAGGATACGGAAACCAGCATCCTCGACCGCTTTGGCAAATGCCGCGAGCGGCTGCAGACTGACTACGTCGACGCCCTGTATATTCACTCCTGTGCCGCGGCCGATCTGATCGGCAACCCCCACTTCCACGCCGCGGCAGATCGTCTCATCGCCGACGGCCAGCTCCGTTATCGCGGGATCAGCAACCACGGCCCCCGGGGGGACGAGGGGGACAGTATGGAGAAGGTGCTCAGCGCCGCGGCCGAGGACGGCCGGTTCGACCTGATGCTGCTCTCCTACAACTTCCTCAACAAGGAAGAGGCGGAAAACGTTCTTGCCGCCTGCAAACGGAACGACGTGGGCACCACGGCGATGAAGACCCAGCCGGGGATGCTGGAGGTACCACACTTCGACCCGGACAACCCCAGCGAAGATTTTGCCTCTTTTATCGACGGTTTCGTCGAGGGGGGCGGCACCCGGGAAGAGGCCATCGAGCGGATTCAAGGCTGGCTCGCGCGCCAGGCGGAGGGGATCGAGAAGGTCAAGCCCTTTGCGGAAAAATACGGTATCACCACCGAGGACCAGTTGACCGCCACCGCGGTCCAGTGGGTGTTGCAGAACCCGGACATGCAAACGGTGACCGTTTCCGCCCCGGACTACGAAAAGATCGACCTGGCGCTCTCCGTCTCGGGAAAACCACTCACCGCGGAGAACGTGGCCTTTCTCCGGGACTGCGAAAAGGTCCTCGGGGACCAGTACTGCCGCCACGGCTGCAACGCCTGCGTCGCTTCCTGTGTCCACCGACTGCCGGTGAATACCATCATGCGCTACGCCTACTATGCCAAGTGCCAGGGCCGGGAAAAGCACGGCATGGTCAAGTATGCCGGCCTCAAGGAGAGCAACGCCGCGCTCTGCCAGACCTGCAGTGCACCTTGCCGGGGGGCCTGCCCCCACGGTCTGGATGTGCAAGGCCAGCTGCTGCGGGCCCACTCGCTGCTCACCCTGGTCTGAGAAGCGAAATGGCACCATTGTCATTGCGAGGAGCCGAAGGCGACGAAGCAATCTCCCAAACGACTGCACCGCTGATCAGGAGATCGCCACGTCGTCGGCTGCGCCGACTCCTCGCGATGACAGAAATCACCAGTGGATATACAGGAATTACGAAAATGAAGAGAACCTGCTTCAGAACTCTCATGGCCCTCACCCTGATCCTGGCCGCCGCTCCGGCAGCCGCGGCAGACTTCCCCGCCATCGAGGGCTGGTCACTGGCCGGCAAGGTCACCGCCAAGTCCCCGGACAACCTCTGGGAGTACAACAACGGAGCGGCCGAAGCCTTTCTGGCCTACGGCTTCCAGGGCCTGCGCTACGCCGACATCAAATCCGGCGACCTGGTGGTGACGGTGGAAATCTATGACATGGGCACGCCGATCAACGGCTTTGGCATCTACACCACCGAACGCTCCACCGACGCCGAGCGGATCGACATCGGCGCTGAAGGGGCGCTGGCCCTGCCCTACCAGTGCCTGCTGCTCAAGGACCGCCACTACCTGAAGCTGAACCTCTACCAGGGGGAACTGAACCGGTCGAAGGCCGCACCGCTGCTGGAGGCCCTGACCGCGGCCCTGCCGGGCAAGGACGGCTGGCCGGCGGAACTTGGGCTGCTCCCTGAAAAAGGGCAGGTGGCCGGTTCGCTGGGCTACACCCGGAAGGCCTATCTCGGGATGTCGGTGCTCACCGACTGTGTCCACGCGGAGTACACGGGGGATGAAAAGCCGTTCCAGCGGTTCACCATCATCGCCGGGTCAGCTGATGAGCGGCAGGCGGCCTGGGCCAAACTGACCGCCAAATGGACTGCCACGGAGCTGAAGGGCAAACCGGTGCTCTGGAAGGAGATCCCCTACCAGGGGATCACCGGCACCATCCTCACCGACAAGGGGATCTTTGGTGTCAGCAGCTGCGCCGATGAAAAAGAAATGATGACGCGGCTCAAGGTGTTCCTCGGCTGAGTTTCCCGCGAGAACGATGGGGACAGCTACCTCATCAGATAAACCGCTATATATCAATTTGTTACGTGATGCCGGGACAGTTACCTCAAGATTGATCCAGGGAGCGGACAGGGACGCCACGAAATGTCAGCCACCGTAGAATGGGGAGAGTCAAATCTTTCCACAAATGGTTTGCCGGGAGCAGAGAACAAGAGGTAACTGTCCCCGCCCCAACCAAATGATTGACGATTAATGAGATAGAGTGTGAGGTAGCTGTCCCCATCCTAGTGGCAGAGAGCCTCCGGGGGCACCTGCTGTCGCTCGATGCCCGGGCCGGACCACCAGAGTTCCAGCACCGCGTCCACGCCGTCCTGGAAGTACTCGATCTCCAGCAAGTGGAGGCCGGCTTTCAGGGCCAGCTCGGCCTTGATCTCACGGCTGCCGTGCAGCCCGTCGTTTCCGATCACTTCCTCGCCATTGAGCAGCATCCGGCTGCCGTCATCGGAGTTGAGCCCGATGGTGTAGACCCCTTCCACTGGAATCCGCAGGAACCCGTTGAGGGTCAGGCCCATGTTCACTTCCCGGGCATAGGCCGGCAGAGCCACGGTGGACAGGACCGAGGCCTGGTCAGGCTCCAGTGTTTTGAAGTCGGGCAGTTTTTCCCAATCACCGTCGAAATACCGGCATTCCAGACCGCCACCGGTGGGCTCGGCATCCACACCGGGACGGGGCTCCAGTTTGCGGAACTCGGCCCGGGCCACAAAGGAGTTGTCCAGGCCGGGGGCAAAGGCCCGGGCCCGCAACCGGGCCGCCTGGTCGATGACGATGGGGCCCTCGTAGAGAGTGGAGTCGCCGATAGGGTCACTGCCGTCCAGGGTGTAGCGGATCTCCGCACCGGCGTTGGGTGTGGAAAGAACGGCCTCCAGCTGGTCAGTGAATGCGCGGGCCGAGGATTCAACCACCACTCCGCTCCGTTCGGTCCGGTCGTAGAGCGGCATGGCCGGTTCCACGCCGGCGTTGGGATTGGCCGCCACGGTCACCGCCAGCACCTTCACCGCCGGGTCGTCGGGCAGGGTCAGGGTGTTGGCCCCCGGGGTCAGTTCGAACTCGTAGCGGAAGAGGTTAGTGAAAGTGTAGGACTGGTTCCCGCCGTCCGCCCCGTGGCGGTGGGTGCCGACCCAGGCCACCGGTGTCTGGTTGATACAGGCCGGCAGGATCTGGTCCGGGTCGTGCACCAGCCGGTCACCGTGGAGACGGCTGTCCCACTGCCCCACCGGCTCGGACCAGTCACTGACCCAGCGCACCTCGGTCCGGCCGTCGATGTCGAATTCAGCCCATCGTCCGCCGTCCACCGCCGCGGCCAGGAGGTAGAGGCGATTCCAATCGCCGGCCGGCAGCAGAATCTTCTGTCCCTGGCACGCCACCACGTTCTTTGCTCCGGCAGCGTCCCGGCCCATGGCAAAGGTGATCCCCTCGCGGACCACCTCTTCGGGCAGCAGGTCGCCGGAAATACTGTTGCCCCGCCCGTCGAAATCTCCGTCGGTACGCCCACTGTCCAGACTGATCCCGTCACGGTTGAAGGGCAGGTCCAGGGGCCGGCTCTCCGGTGGCTCCAGGGTCACCGGGGCCGGGCCCGGCTCGACGGCGAAGGTGCGCAGCTGGAAGGGGTTCAACCGGCCGGCACGCAGCACTCCGTTCCCATCGCGCTCCTCCCCAATCACCTCCTCCGCTCCGTTCAGTTCGCCGAAGGAGATGATCGGGGCCGATGGCATGGCCACGGTTACCTGGTCCACACCCTGCCCGGTCTTGTCCAGCAGACGGACCACCACCCGGTCGTCCTCCTCGGCCAGTTTTACCGCCTGAATCGCCGCGTGCCGGGTGGAGATACGGAACAGGGAGAACTCCCGGCTCAGGGCCCCGGGATGCTTCGGGACCCGGAAGGCCAACAGCGGCTGGTTGAACCGCGCCGCCTCACAGGAGGGAACCACTCCCGTAAAGAACCAGCTGTCCGGGTGGCCCGCCACGGCATAGCCGACACGGTGCGACCCCAGGTCCTGGGATTTCTGGTCGTCGATCCAGCCCCAGCGGTCGTTGACCCGCGGCGTGTGCAGCAGGGTCAACCGCAGCGTGTTCTCCGCCGGACGGTCCCAGCCGTAGCGGCAGTCCGTGAGCAGGGCCACGCCCCCGTTGTTGTTCGGTGCACCGAGATCCACCCACTGCTGGGCCGGCACTTCATACAACTGCGGTGTATTAACACCGCGCTCGATGGTCCCCACACCCAGGTCGTAGGTGGCGGTGGCCTGTTCCACGGCCAGGGGGAAAACCGCCTTGAGCAGAGTGCCCGGCGATTTCCAGTGGATCAGGTTGTCCACTTCAACACGGCTGCCGGCGCCGCCGGCGGCCAGGCTGACCCGCTGGATGAACTGGGAACCGCCGGCCCGGCGGACGATCTCCAGGGCCACTCGGGCCGGTCCGCGCTCCGCCAGCCGCACTTCCGCCGGCCCGGCCACCACTTCACGGGGCTCAGCCATCAGGTCGGCATAGTCGATCTCCCAGGCAGCCCACTCCTCGGGCTCGTTGTCCAGCAATTGGAGGGTCAGCGGGCCGTCCAGCAGCTCCCGGCCCAGATCCTTGTCAAAGATCGACGCGATATCACCGTTGGTGTTGATGGACACCCGGTAGCGGTTGTTCTCCAGCCCCTCGTCACTCACCTGCAGCCCGGTGCCCACGGCGAAATGGGCCTCGGCGGGTTGAATGTCATAAACCGTAAAGCTGATCGGAAGGACCGAGGCAAGAAAGGCCAGTCGAACGGTGTCACCCTCCACCGACAGAATCTGTGACGGCACTTCGTACTCGTGGGTGCCACCGTCGTCCGAGCCAGTTACCCGGACAAAGGGCGGCACACCACCCGGGAAGATTACATCGGCCTCCACCACGTCCTCACGGGACATGGCCAGCGGGTTGTAGACCACCAGCGGAATCCCCTCCACGTCAGTGTCCAGGGCGCGGCTCACTGCGGCCACCGAATCGGTGAGAATTGCGGCGAACTGGTTCTGCGAGATCAGCAGGTCGTTCCAGGAATGGACGTAGGCCTCGGGAATACTGGTGCCGGTGAGGTCGTCGTGGAACTGGTGCCAGAGGAAGCGGGTCCAGGCCTCGCGCAGGGTCTCGCGGGGATATTCGGCGCCGCCCAGCCAGTGGGCGGCCACCGCGGCCCGCTCGGCGGCGTCGGCCAGCAGCTCGTTCTGGCGGTTCCAGCGCTTCATTGCCGACTGCGATGTATAGCAGCCGATGCCGTGGTCGGTCATCAGCAGCTCGCCCTTGTAGCGCGGAAGCTGCTCCAGCTGCTCGGCGGTGAGGTCACGTACCAACTGGTCCGAGGCCACGCTGACTACGGTCAGCGGCCCGTCGCTCTCCAGGCTGCGCTGGAGCCAGGCCACCGACTCGTCGGTGGGCGCCCCGCCCCGGTCGCCGGTGCCGAAATAGCGGGCGGCGGCATAGAGGCCCGAGCTCTCCCCCTGCTCCATGGCCGTAGCCAGCCACTGTTCGTCCCGGCTGAGGTCGCTCTTGATCTTGCTCACGTATTCGCCGGGGTTGAGCACCGAAAGCAGGGTCGAGCCGTCCACCCCCTCCCAGAGCCCGATGGGAAAGGGCGTGCCCACCGAGGAACCCCAGGTCAGTTTCTGGGTGGAGAACATGTCCACGCCGCAGTGGTTGGCGATGGCGGGCAGGGCATACCCAAAGCCGAAACAGTCGGGGAGGAAGACGTCGCGGCTGGTCTTGCCGAACTCGCGTTTGAAGAACCCGTTGCCGTAGAGTGCATGGCGGATCAGCGATTCGGGGGAGGGCACATTGACATCCACCGCGTCGAGCCAGCTGCCGGCCACCCGCCAGCGGCCCTGCTCGACATAGCCCCGCAGCCGTTCGTAATCCTCGGGGTAATACTCCTTGATCAGCTGGTAGCGGAAGGCGCCCTCGAAACTGAAAACGTAGTCGGGGTATTTCTCGAAGAGGGCGAAGTTGTCGTGCAGTGTGGCCGGGAGATACTCATCGATGGTGGTGCGCACGTCCCAGCGCCACTGGGTGTCCAGGTGAGCCGTACCCACGACGTAGAGCTGTGGCTCCGGCGCAACACCCTGGGCCGTGGCGACCTGGACGCCGGCAAATCCAGAGACGATGATGACGAAAAGCACGCGTGCCATGAAACCAAATCGGGACATATCCCCTCCCCTTTTCACTGCTGGCCGGCCGGTTCCGCCGCCGCCGGAACTCCGGTCGGGCAAAAACCTGGCACAAAATCGATGCGGATAGCGTAAAGTATTGGTGACACGGATTTCAAACGGCCTTTGAGACGGAGGGGAACGAAATGGAACACCTGGTGGGGATCTGCATCGGCATCGGCCTCAGCGCGGCCAGTGGTTTCAGGCTCTTTGTGCCCTTTCTCGCCCTGGGTATCGCCAACCGGCTGGGCGTCGTTCCCCTGGGGGAGAGTTTCCAGTGGATGAGCAGCGTGCCGGCACTCACCGCCTTCTCCGTGGCCCTGCTGCTGGAAGTGGCAGCCTACTACATCCCCTGGCTGGACAACCTGATGGACACCGTCGCCACGCCGGCGGCCGTGGTGTCCGGGACCCTGCTCACCTACTCCCTGGTGGGGGATATCTCGCCCTTCCTCAAGTGGTCCATGGCCCTGGTGGCCGGCGGTGGAGTGGCGGGCACGGTGCAGACCGGCAGCGTGGCCGCCCGGGGCACATCCTCGGCCTCCACCGGCGGCGTGGGCAACCCGGTGATCTCCACAGTGGAGCTGGCCGGATCGGTTTTCCTCTCCCTGCTCTCGCTGGTCATCCCGGTGGCGGCAACCATCCTGGCCCTGATCCTCTGTTTCTTCCTCCTCCGCATGTCGCTGCGCTTCTTCCGCCGCCGGCGGGCCACCACGGCCTGAGCCGCTCAAGGTGAATCCCTTACAGAAAAAGGGCCCGGGAGAACCCGGGCCCTGCTGATCGTTTCAGGCGGTGGCGCCTTCTGCTACTTGCTGGCAGTCACCGTGCACGCGTCGCTGTCAGTGTCGCCCGACGGAGCGAAGGGCGGCTGGTTGTATGGCGCCGGGGTTACATCGGCAGCAATGACGGTGAAAACGTTGTTGCCCTGCATCGAGGTGAGCAGCGGCAGGTTCTGGTTCCACACGGCGTTGTAGGTTTCGCTGGGGCTGAGGTTGGTCCAACCGGCACGCCAGTTGAAGTACGGGGTGCCGTTGCCGATCACCACGTCCAGCTTCGCCGCTGCCCGGCGGTTCTCACTGGTCAGGTTGGTCAGCGACACCGCCATCTGAACGGCGAAGGGCAACACGCCGGAGTCCGGCGTGCAGCCGATGGCTGTGCTCACCGTGCCGGTGGGCGGGGTGGTGCCGGCGCCGAGGCCCCAGATCTCCACGTCGTCGATGTTCCAGCCAGAGTAAGC
>CBESOE010000098.1:0-16573 GCA_965531145.1 uncultured bacterium
ATTGTCGGGCCCGGTGCGCAGCAGCTGTTTCTGGGCCGGGGAGAGGGACTCCAGCCGCGGATCGGCATAGGCATAGGTGGTGACCTTGCGCACCAGCAGAACCGGCCCATCCGGCTCCGGTGTCCTCAGCAGGAGCTGCAGGGCCCCGGTGAAAGCCCGGTGAAATTCCGCTTCGGGGTAACCCAGTTCCTGGTAGGACTGGGCCAGTAGCGGATAGAAGGTGCGGTAGAGCTCCACCGCGTCTTCCGGGGAAATGGAGAGCGCCAGGCCCGCCAGCAGGTCATAGCGGCCGGCGTTTTCCTCGCTGAAGACAAAGGACTCCCCCGCCGTGTCCGGGGAAAAGAAATCGTCGGGCGCCAGGGCGGTCAGGTGCAGGGCCGGGGTGGCCCCTTCGGATATATTGTCCACCGCGGCCACAAAGGTATCGGCCAGTCCGTCCAGGACCAGCATCCGGGTCAGCAGCGGGTGTCCGGAGAGATCGCGCACGATGCCGCGCAGTACCGTGTCGCTCCCGGCCAGGGTCACACCCTCGGCATCCCAGCGGGGTGACGTCGGCGGTTCCGGAGGCTGCACCACCTCGGCGGGTTGCTGGTCATCGACGTCAGCACCGTCCAGAAGTTCCCGGGCCGTCTCCGCTGAGGGGGCGGCGGCTTCCGCTTTCTTCTGCTGCTGTTTGTGGTAGACAAGAAATGACAGCAAGACCACGACCACCACCAGGGCGGCCCCGATACCGATCGTGCGGGTGCGCTCCATCCTCTTCTCTCCTTCCTGTCCCAAATGGTGTACACAGGGCAATCCGACCGCCGCCGGGCCTGTCGAAAACATCTTCTTTCAATTCAATACGAGATTCGGCAGATTGCGTTCCGCATGAAAAAGATGGGGTCAGGTACTTTTCATGACCCCATCTTTTTCATTCATCAGACGTTCAGTTCCCGCTTCTTCTTCTCCCAGCGATCCAGGGCGTACTGGCGCATGTCGTCCACCGAGTCGAACTCGTCAACGATCTCCACCCCCAGCAGGGTTTCGATGGCGTCCTCAAGGGTGACAATCCCCTCGGTCCCCCCGTATTCGTCCACCACCAGGAAGAGGTGCTCCCGCCGCTTGATGAACTCGTCGAGGGTCCCGGCGATGGATTTCGACTCGGGCACGGCGTGTATCGGCTGGGCCAGCTGTTCCATGGTCTGTTCACCCCTCCCCGCCGACCGGGCCTCGAGGATGTGGATGCGCAGAACCAGCCCGGTGACCCGGTCGATGTTCTCCTCGTAGATCGGGATCCGGGAAAACTTCAACTGGTCCCGCTGCTCCATGGCCTGGGCCACGGTGAGGTCCCTGGGCAGGGCGGTCATCACCGAACGGGGGGTCATCACGTCGCCGGCCCGGATGTACTTCAGCCGCAGCAGGTTCTGGATCACCCGCTTCTCCTTGCCCATCAGCGTGCCCTCGTCGGCCCCGATGCCGGCCAGGGCGCTCAGTTCCCGGCGGGTCACCCGGGCCCCTGCCCCGCCCTTCCCGGCGACGATCCGGGAGACGGCGCGGAGAAAGAGCACCATGGGGTAGCAGAGGACAATCAGCCCGGTGGTGGTGTAGGCGGTGAAGGGGGCCAGGCGTTTCCAGTTGGCCGCCCCCAGGGTCTTGGGAATCACCTCGGAGAAGACCAGGATGGTGAAGGTGAGCAGCCCGGAGGCCAGGGCCACCCAGCCGCTGCCGAAAACCACCAGGGCCTGGGCGCCCACACCGGCCGCACCAACGGTGTTGGCCACGGTGTTCACGGTGAGGATCGCGGCCAGTGGCCGGTCGACCCGTTCCTTGAGGTTTTTCATGATCCGGCCGCTGCGCTGCCCGTCCCTGATCAGCAACTCGATGTGGGCATGGGAAACCGAGAGCAGCACCGCTTCAAGGATCGAACAGAGGAAGGAAAGCAGAACGGCCAGCAGGAAATAGAGCAGGAGGGTGATCATGATGGAAAGTCCCGGTGGGCCTGCCAGATCTCCATCAGCCGCCTGATGGCCGCTTCCGGGTCGTCGGCCTGGTTCACGGCGCGGACCACGGCAAAATTCATCGCGCCGGCCGCCAGCACCTCGGGCAGGTTCTCCTCGAAAAGGCCCCCCAGGGCCACGGTGGTCACCGGGGACCGGCGGATCATCTCGCCCATTACCTCCAGGCCCAGCACCGGGTCGGGCACCACCTTGGACGTGGTGGCGAACACCGGGCCCACACCGATGTAGTCCGGAGCCAGGGCCGCGGCCCGGCGGGCCTGTTCCGGATTGTGGGTGGAGAGCCCGTAGATGCGGCCCTCTTCCTTCCAGAAAGCCCGGGCTTCCTCCAGACCCATGTCGTCCTGGCCTAGGTGGACCCCGTCGGCGTCGGCCTCGGCGGCCACGGCCACCGAGTCGTTGACGATGAAGCGGGTGCGGCTGCCCCGGGTGATTTCTCGCAGCCGGCGGGCCATTGGCAGAATCTCATCGTCAGGAGTCTCTTTCATCCGCAACTGGAGGTAGCGCAGGCCGCAGTTCACCGCCGCCTCGGCGCAGGCCTCGTAGCCCGCCGCCGGGTTGGTCAAAATGAGGTACAGGCCAAAGGATTCGATATCTGAGCTCATCCGTTCTCCCACAGTGGTTTTCCCGTGCTCGTAAAATGTAACGTACACCGGGTCCGGATGTCACGATCCACCTCGATGCCGGCCGGCGGCTTTTGCCCACCGCCAAATACTGGCATACTGCTGACAGCGGACGTCAACTGAATTGGCCTCAACCGATCGGGATGAAAAATAATGCCACGAGATCACAGGCTGCTCCTGCTGGTGCTGATTCCGGCCCTGCTTCTCTTCGGCGGGGTGGCCCTGGCCGGCCTCGAGGAGGAGATGGGGCGCAACGAGGTGCGGATCTGGTCCGCACCCTACACGCTGGAACCGGGCACCACGGTTCAGGGCGCGGGCCTGCTGCAGCGGCTGGAGCGCCTGGGTTACCGCCGGGTGCACCAGCGGCCGGAAACGCCGGGCGAATTTTTCTATGGATACGAGCGATTCTGGATCTATCGCCACGCCCACCAACTGGACGGCGATGAGCACCCGGCCGAGCTGTTCAGCCTGACCCTGCGCCGGCAGGATGGCCTGATCCTCGAGCCGCCGCCACCGGCAGCTGAAGATCAGCCGCTCTTCCCCGGGAAACCCGATCCCCTCTGGCTGGAGCCCGAACTGCTGACCGAGTCGCTGGAGTCCAACCGGGCCCCCCGGATTCCGGTGCGGCTGGGCGAACTGCCCGACCATGTCTGGCGATCGGTGCTGGCCATCGAGGACTCCCGCTTCTTCGATCACACCGGCCTCGATGCCCGGGGCATCGCCCGGGCGATGCTGAACAATGCCCGGGCCGGCAAGGTGGTCCAGGGCGGCAGCACCATCACCCAGCAATTGGTGAAAATCCGCGACCTGACCCCCCGGCGGACCTGGGGGCGCAAGATCTCCGAGGCGCTCCGCGCCCTGGAGCTGGAAGCGGCCCACGACAAGGAGGAAATCCTCCAGGCCTACCTGAACTGCGTCTACTACGGTCACATCGACGGGATCAGCATCTACGGCATCGGCGCCGCCGCCCGGGCCTTCTTCAACAAGGATGCCCGGAACCTGGACCTGGGCCAGGCGACCCTGCTGGCCGGCATCATCCAGGGGCCGAACATGCTCTCCCCGGTGCGTAACCCCGACCGGGCCCGGGAACGGCAGGAACTGGTGCTGGAGCGGATGGAGGACCTGGGCTGGGCCCCGGTGACTGAGATCGCCAAGGCCCGGGTGAGCGGCCTGCCCCGGCTGCGCAACGGGGTGGTGACCCCGGCCGGCAACCGGCACTTCCTCGGTCTGCTGAACGATATCGTGGAACGGAAAGCGGAACGGCAGGTGGAGAAGGGACGGGGGGTGCTGGTGGAATCGACCCTCGACCCGCTGCTCCAGGCCCGGGCGGAGCAAACGGTGCGCCAGGGGCTGGAACAGCTGCGCAGCGCCCACTCCCGGCTGCGCCGGCTGCCCCTGGCCGCAGCCCTGGTCTGCTATGACGCCACGGACGGCCGCATCCTGGCCTATGTGGGCGGCGATCCGGCAAAGGAAGACGATGCCTTTGACCGGGTGCGCCAGGCCCGGCGACAGCCCGGCTCGGCGATCAAACCGCTGGTGCTGCTTTCGGCCTTTGACGGCGCCGGGACCAGGGACGCCCTGTACCCGGCCCGCCAGGTGGCCGACAGCCCGCTGCGCATCGACCTGCCGTCGGGCCCCTGGGAGCCGCAGAACTATGACGGTAAGTACCGGGGAACCGTGACCATCCGCGAATCGCTGGTCCGCAGCCTCAACGTGCCCTTCGTGCGTGTGGGCCGCTGGTGCGGTTTCGACACGGTGGCGCAGACGGTGCGCGAGACCGGCCTCATCATCCCCGACCCGGCGCCACCGTCCTTTGTCCTCGGTTCCATGGAGGTCACCCCGCTGGAGCTGGCCGATGCCTTTGCCGTGTTCAGCGGTGTCCTTGGCCGGCGGGCCAAGCTCACCCCTTACACCCGGCTGGCCAAGCCCGGCGGCCGCACCATCACCAGACACAAATCCCGGCATAAAAAGGTGGTCCAGCCATCGTCGGCCTACCTCATCCGCGACCTGCTGCGGGACGCGGTGGAGCGGGGCACCGGCCGGCCGGCACAACTGGAGGGCCGCGAGGTCTTCGGCAAGACCGGCACCTCCTCCGACCGCCGTGACGCCTGGTTCGTGGGCGGCACCGGACCGCTGGTCACCGCGGTCTGGGTTGGCATCGATGACGGCACCCCCCTGGGCCTCACCGGCTCCGGCGCCGCTGCTCCCATCTGGCGTTCGTTCATGGAAACCGCCGCCCCCACCCGGCCGGCAACCGCGGTGGAACGGCCCGGTGACGTGGTGGAACGAATGATCCAGGACCGCAGTGGCCTGCTGGTGGCCAGGCAGCGGCGGGGCACGCACACCGACCTCTTCCGCCGCGGCGCCACCCCGCCCAGCCGGCGTTTCTGGCGTAAGGACGAACCGGTTCCGGTGATCAAATAGGCCGCGGGCCGCGGTTTGACTCATCCCCCCGTGTTCCGTTAACCTTAAAGCTCGAAACTGTTTCCGGCCGGCCGGTGCAGCGCCACCGGCCTTTTTTACATGTGCGCCAATGAGCGATCTCCCCACATTCCTGGTGGTGGGCGCGGCCAAGAGCGGCACCACCTCGCTGCACTATTTCATGGAGCAGCATCCCGAGATCTGCGTCCCCCCCTGCAAGGAGACCTACATCTTCAACCGGGAGAGCATGGCCGGCACCTGGCCCGCGGTAAACACTTTTGATGAAAAGGGATACCGGGAACTGTTCCAAACCCACACCACCGAAAAGACCAAAGCATGGGGCGAGGTGACCACCAGCAACCTCTACTACCACGAGGAAGCGGTGCCGGAGATTCAAAAACTCCTTGGCAACCCTCAGATCGTCATCCTGATCCGCAATCCTGTCGACCGGGCCTATTCCAACTGGACGTACACCTCGGCCAGCTACGGCGAGCCACTTTCCTTCGAAGAGGCCATTGAGGAGGAAAAAATCCGCATCGGACAGAAGGTGATGTTCATGGGGCACTACGTCTCGGTGGGGTTCTACCACGAGGCGGTGAAAAATTTCCTCGGGGCCTTCAACCAGCACAAAATCTACCTTCTGGAAGACTTGCAGGAAAATGCAGCTGAAACAGTACGGGGAATTTTTGAGTTCATCGGGGTGGACAGCAGTTTCAGGCCCGACTACGAAACCACATACAACCCCTCGGGTATCCCGAGGAGCCGACTGCTGCAGAAGTTCGTTCTCCGTGATGATGGCACCAGGGGCACGACGCTGCAGCGGGGCATGCGAATTGTGGTTGGCCGAGAACGGGCTGATCGCCTGTTCCACTCCCTGAGGGTGAGAAATCTCAAGCGGGTCCCGATGAATCCGGCAACCAGGCAGAAACTGGTGGAAATCTACCGCGAGGATGTCCTCAAACTCCAGGACCTGATCGACAGGGACCTCTCCCACTGGCTCAGCACTTGAATCAACCCGAGGTCAGCAGAATGAAGGTCTGCATGGTGGCACCCTACTTCCCGCCAATGTTCTCCGGAGCCGGGCAGCAGGTACACGATTTCGCCAGGCTGCTGGCTGCGGGAAACGCTGAAGTGCGAATTACTGCCCTCGATACGGGGGGCATGGCGACAAACGAGCAGATGAACGGAATGCTGGTGGAACGGATCACGCCCCGGGGATCCGGACGGCTCAAGCACCCGCTGCTTCTGTTCCAGCTGGGTTGGCACCTCTTGCGCCGGCGCCGGCACTGCCAGGTCGTGCACCTCCACGGGGCCTACTTTCCAGTCTTTGGCGTGCTGCCGCTGCTGCGTCTGCTGGGGATCAAAACAACGCTGACCTTCTGGGATCCGGAGGGCGACATGCCGGAGGCGATTCCCCGCCGGGGCCTTGGCGCACTGCAGATACGTATTCTCTCGTTGGCCCATTGCTTTGTCTGTGTCACCAGCTTTGTGGCCTCATCTTACAGGCGTGCCGGGCTGCCCCCGGAAAAACTTCGCCGTATCCCGGCCGGCATTGATACCAGCGAAAGATTCAGGCCGGCGGACGAGGCGGAGAAAATCCGGTTGCGTAACGTCCGGGGCTTACCCACCGGGGCGAAGATCGCGGTGTACACCGGGTCCATCGTTCCGCGTAAAGGGGTGGACGTGCTGGTGGAGGCCTGGGGGCGGGTGGCCATCCGCTTCCCCGATGCACTACTTCTCCTGGTGGGCCCCACCGACGTGGTGGAATATCCGGATCAGGCGGATTTCGTCCAACAGTTACAATCGCGGATCAGCGAACTTGGACTGGAGAGCACTATTTTACTTCCCGGCCGCACCGACCGAGTGGAAGAATACCTGCAGCTGGCCGACCTCTTCGTTTTCGCCTCGCGGCAGGAAACTTTTGGCATCTCATTGATCGAGGGAATGGCCTGCGGCCTGCCCAGTGTGGTGGCCGCCATCGAGGAGGTCTCCACAGACATCGTGGATCACGAGAGGGACGGCCTGCTTGTGGAACAACAGAACCCGAAAGCCTTTGCCGCAGCCATAACCCGGCTGCTGGATGACCCGGAATTGGCCAGGAAGATCGGACTCCAGGCGGTGGAGAAAGTCCGGGAGAAATTCTCCATCGAAAGCATCAGCCGGCAGCACTACGAGTTGTATCGGGAACTGCTCGCCTGAATCACCAGTCACCGGTTACCGCACCGACACCATTCACAGGAACCAGGTCGAAGAACATGCTAAAGCGGATCCACCTCGAACTGACCAACCACTGCAATTTCTGCTGTGAGTTCTGCCCCGACCGGCTGATCACCCGGCCCAGGGGCAATATGGACCGCGCCATGATGCGCCGGGTGCTGGAGGAGATCGCGGCCGAGGAACTGGCCCCGGTGGTCTGCTTTCACCTGATGGGCGAACCGCTGCTCCACCCCCACCTGCTGGAGGGGGTCCGGCTGGCCGGTGAGCTGGGTCTGGAGGCCCACCTGACCACCAACGGCTGGCTGCTCACCGACGAAATGATGAATTCCCTGCTCGATGCGGAGACCCACACCATCATCGTCTCGGTGCAGACACCGGACCCGGCTTCCTTCGAGCTGCGCCAGGCCAAGGTCAGCTTTGACGAGTACCGGGAGCGGGTGACCTCGGCGCTGGCCCGCACCCTGGACCGGGAGCACCGGAGCGAGGTGGTGCTCTCCCTGCTGGTCACGCCCTTCCAGCGTTTCCTCCTCCCCTCGCGACAGATGAGCATCATCAACAGCAGGGCCGACCTGGTACGGAGATCCATGGAGTGGCTGGAGAGCACCGTGCGCCAGTGTTCCCGGGACGATGTGAAGGCCCAGTTCCACACCCGGCGCCCCCAGCTGGAAAAACGGCTGGGCAAGCTGCGCCTGCTGGCCCGCAACCAGGTGCGGATCACCCGCAACCTGGTGCTGGAAACCAGACTGCTGGGGGACTGGGTGCGGGAAGGCCTGGACGAATCGAAACTGAAGGCGGCCCACTGGGGCTGCTGCGAAGGCCTCACCCAACAGGTGGGCATCCTCTGGAACGGCGACCTGGTCTACTGCTGTGTGGACTACGACGGTGAAACCGTCTTCGGTAACATCGAAGAGAGCACCATTCGTGAGGCCTTTCGCACAAAAGAGGTCCGGCAGGCGATCCACGACTTCCGGAGCTTCCGCATCCGCCACCCCCGCTGCCGCAAATGCCTGGGGGACCCCTCGCTGGCCAGATCGTTGGGCCGGCAGTTCGGCTCGATCTTCTACTTCAAATTCTTCCGCCATCTCCCGGGGCTGGGGAGCAGCACCGACCAGCCGGTGATCGATATCTAGAGCGCGTCAAAGACCCGCCGCAGTTTGGCGTCCACCTGGCCGGCGATGGCTTCCATGTCCGGATTGTTCACCACCTTGAACATCTCCACCGGTTTGATCAGCGATACCGCAGCCTGCCCCTGGTCGTCCTCGTAGACAATCACGTTGCAGGGCAGCAGCAGGCCCAGTTGCAGCTCATGGCTCAGGGCCTGGTGGGCCAGCACCGGGTTGCAGGCGCCGAGGATCATGTAGCGGCGGAAATCGACGTCGATCTTGGCTTTCAGGGTTTTCTTGACGTCGATCTCGGTGAGCACACCGAAACCCTCTTCCTTGAGCGCGGCGGTCACCCGCTCAATGGCGGTGTCGAAATCGGTCTCCCCCATGGTCTTGGTGTATCCGTAGTCGCAACTATCGGTCATGTTCTCCTCCGTTATCCGGCATCCCTGCCGTCCCTTTTGCAATTCCCTCGATCCAGCCTGTATCATTCATTTTTACACCACGTCGACCCGCGATCAACACCAATGTTGCAGGAGAGGCACCGATGATCACCATTGTCTCCGGGCTGCCACGCACCGGCACCTCGATGATGATGCGCTTTCTCGAAGCGGGCGGTCTGGAACCGCTCATCGACGGGGTGCGGGAAGCCGATGGGGACAACCCCCGCGGCTACTACGAACTGGAGCGGGCCAAGACCATCAGGGAGGATTCCTCCTGGCTCGATGAGGCCGAGGGCAAGGTATTCAAGATGGTCTCGCTGCTGCTCTTCCACCTGCCGCTGGAGCGAAACTGCAAGATCATTCTCATGCGCCGGGACCTGGACGAGGTGCTGGCTTCCCAGGCGGTGATGCTGAGCAATCTGGGCAAGGACCAGGACCAACCGCCGGATGAAAAAATGAAGGCGCTGTTCACCGCGCACCTGGCCGAGGTGGAGCAGTTCCTGCACAACCGGCCGGCCCTGGAGACGCTCCAGTGCGATTTTCGCCGGGTGGTGGAAAACCCAATCGCTATCGCCCGCCAGGTGGCGGACCACCTGGGCCTGGACCTCGACCCGGAGCGGATGGCGGCCACCATCGAACCTGAACTCTACCGACAACGCCGGGGCTGAACACGACCGATCATGCGTCTGCTGCACATCACCGACAGCTTTGAATACACCGGCGGCATCCGCAGCTACATCAGGCATACCGCCGATCTGCTGACCCGCCGCGGCTGGGAGGTGGAGATCTACAGCCCCCCCGGCCCGGGCGGGGACCGGCGCAGCCACTTCACCCGCTGGGCCGGCTGGCGCTACCTGGCCGAGGTGCGGGCGGCGGTGCAGCGGTTCCAGCCGGACCTGCTCCACGCCCACAGCCTCTCCCTGCGTCTCTCCCCCATCCCCCTGCGGGCCGCCGTGGAACGGCACATCCCGGTGGTGATGACGGTCCACGACTTCAACCATGTCTGCCCGCAGAAATGGATGGTGCGCTCCGACGGCCTGCCCTGCACCGACGGGTTCGGGTCCCGCTGCCTGGTGCGCAGCTGTCCCGGCACCCGCAGCGGGTGGGCCTGGCTGCCCTACCAGGGCCTGCGCTGGCTGAAAACCGCACTGCACCGGCGGATGCTGAAAGCCTGGGTCAACACCTTCATCACCCCGTCGGCGGCGCTGGGGTGGTGGATGACCTCGAGCCTGCGCACGGACAACGTCACCACCGTGCCCAACTTCGTTCACCCGCCGGCGGAGGGGAACACAACGGACGGCAAACGAAACGGCCTGCTCTACGTGGGCCGGCTGAGCAAGGAGAAGGGTGTTGACGTCCTGCTGCGGGCCCTGGAACTGATCCGCTGGGACGTGCCCGACGCCACGCTCACGGTGGTGGGCGACGGCCCCACCCGGCCGCTGCTGAAAGCGCTGGCCGAGCAACTGGAAATCGCCGAGGCCGTCACCTTCACCGGCCCGGTGGAAAACCGGTTGCTGGGTGACTACTATCGCAGCGCCGTGGCCTGTGTCCTGCCCAGCCTCTGGATGGAGAACTGCCCGGTGACCGCCCTGGAGGCGCTCTCCCACGGCACACCGCTGCTGGGCAGCGACCTGGGCGGCCTGCCCGAGATTATCCGCGAGGGAACCACCGGACTGCTCTTCCCCCGGGAGAACCATGAGAAGCTGGCCCAACAGGCGGTCCGCCTGCTCCGCAGCCCGGATCTGGTGCGGCAGCTGGGCGAAGGAGCCCTGGAGGTATTCCAGCAGGACTACTCGCCCGAGGCGCACTTCAGCCAGTTGGCCGCCGTGTACGAGGACCTGGCCCGATGAAGATCCGCAGCAGTGCCATCTGCCGCCTGCTCAACCGCTGCTTCCCCCGGGCCGGCACCCCGGCCCTGGGCCGGCGGCAGGACCACCTGGCCTATGCCGAGTGGGAGTTCGCCAATGCCGGCGAACCGCTGCGCGAGTTCTCTCCGCACCACGACATCCGCCTGAAACGGATCCTCGACGTGGGGTGCGGCCTGGGCGGAAAATCAGCCTGGTATGCCCTCAACGGGGCGAAAGAGGTGGTGGCGGTGGACCTGGACCCCGAACGGGTGGAACGGGCCGCCGAGTTCGCGGCAGGCAAACGGGCGGACAATGCCCGGTTCCTGGTGCTGGACGCCGGCCGGCTGGAGGGGTTGGAGGACGGCCGGTTCCAGATGGTGCTGCTCAACGACGCCTTCGAACACCTGGAACGGCCGGCGGAAGCGTTGATGGAGTGCTGGCGGGTGCTGGCGCCGGGGGGGACCATGCACATCGTCTTCCCGCCCTACGGCTCCCCCTGGGGCGCCCACCTCTTCGCCTACGTCAGAATCCCCTGGGCCCAGCGGCTCTTTGCCGATGAACCGCTGCTGGAGGTCTGGAAGGAGGGGTTCCGGGGCGATGCCGGCGACGGCAGCGGGATGATCACACAAAAGAAGCAGGAGGAGGTGGAGGCGGCGGGCACGGTTGCCCAGCTGCGGCAATTGAATAAAATGACCATCAGGCGGTTCCGCTCCCTGGTGGATGCCTCCCCCTTCACGCCGGCCCTGGTCCGGGAGCACGTGCCCCGGTGGGTCTTTCCCCGGCCCAGGCGAAACTGGTATCTCCGGGAGCGCCTGGTGACCAGGGTCACCGCGGTGCTGGAAAAAAGAGAAGCGGTGTGACCATGCGCATACTCTGGCCGGTACACAACCTGGAGAAGGAATACAACCAGTACCCCGGGGTGATGGTCATCTCCAGCCTGCTCCAGCAGCACGGGCACCAGGTGCAGGTGGTGCCGGCGGACGCGGACGTGCTGTCCCGGACACTGGCCGACGGCACGCCCACCATCCTCGCCTTCAGCGCCACCACCGCCTACATCCGGCACTACCTGGATGTGAACCGCGCGGTGAAGCGGGACCATCCCGGGGCCTGGTCGGTCTTCGGCGGCCCCCACCCCACCTTCTTCCCCGAGATCATCGAGGAGGAGGGGGTAGACGCGGTCTGTATCGGCGAGGGGGAGTACCCCATGCTGGAGATGGTCCGCGGCCGTGAGAACGGGGAGCCGGTGGCCGGCCTGGACAACTGGTGGGTGCGGGAGAACGGAACGGTGCACAAAAACCAGGTCCGTCCGCTGGTGGAGGACCTGGACCAGCTGCCGCTGCCCGACCACGACATCTTCCGCCGGGCCATGCCCACCAGCATGGCCCAGGCCATCGTGATCACCAGCCGCGGCTGCCCCTACAAGTGCACCTACTGCTACAACCACCTCTACCGCCAGATCTACCAGGGCAAGGGCAAACTCATCCGCCGCCGCGGTGTGGATCACGTGATGGAGGAGTTGAAGCTGCTGAAGACCGGGGGCTACAAGTTCATCCGCTTCATGGACGACCTGTTCATCCTGCACAAGGAGTGGACCCGGGAGTTCGCCGAAAAGTACCGTGAGCAGATCGGCCTGCCCTTCTCCTGCCTGGTGCGGGCCAACTACGTCGACGAGGAAACGGTGCAGCTGCTGCGCGGGGCCGGCTGCCACCGCATGACCATGGGCCTGGAAGCGGGCAACGACCGGGTGCGCAACGAAATCCTCAAGCGCAACATGTCACGGCAGGAGATCATCGACGCCGCCCGCACCATCACCGGTGCGGGGATCAAGCTGGTCACCGCCAACATCCTCGCCATCCCCGGCGGCTCCTTCGAGACCGACTGGGAGACCCTGGAGCTGAACCTCGAGTGCCGGCCGCACTTCGCCTCGGTGGCCGTGCTCCAGCCCTACCCCCGCACCGACATCCACACCTACGCGGCCCAGCTGGGCATGGTGCAGGACGAGGACCTGCAAGCCATGGAGTCCTCCTTTGGTTTCGGTCTGGAGGCGCCACTGAAATACGACGATCCGGAGGAGAAGAAGCTGCAGGAGAACCTGCACAAGCTCTTCCCCCTCACGGTGCTGCTGCCCTGGCTGGCCCCGCTCACCCGGCGGCTGGTCAAGCTGCCCTCGAACCGGCTGTTCAACCTGGTCTACAAGCTCTCGGTCAGCTTCGGTATCCACTTCCGGGCCCTGCCGGCTTCCACCGGCCTGGCCATCCTCTACCGCCGGTCATGGCTGCACCGGTTGCTGAGCGCCGGTAAACCATGAACAAGCTGGCCCTGCTCCCCGAACTCATCGCCACCTGGACCCGCTACAACATCCTGCAGCCGCTGCGTGGCGGCAAGCCGTTCCTGCCCCGGATGCTGCACCTGATTCCCACCCACCGCTGCAACGCCCGCTGCGTGATGTGCGGTCTGTGGGGCGACAAGGCCTCTGCGGACGATGAGCTGAACGCCGAACAGTGGCGCCGCACGCTGTCCGACAGGCTCTTTTCAAAACTGCAGTATGTGGGGATCAGCGGCGGCGAGCCATTTTTGCGCAAGGACCTGATGGAGCTGGTGGGCATTTTCCTTGGGAACAACCCCGGGTTGAAGCGGGTCAGCATCACCACCAACGGCCTGCTCACGGAGCGGATCGACCGGCAGTTGGAGACCATCACCAGCCTGCTGGAACATGCGGGGGTGTTGCTGGACGTGTCGGTTTCATTTCACGCCACCGGGGATACCCTGGCCGACATCTACGGGGTGGAGCAGGCCTTTGCCAAGGCCTGCCGCACGCTGGAGATGCTCAAGGAGCGGCGCCGCCGGGGGCAGCTCAGCTGTTCCCTGAACTGTGTACTGCTGCGTGACAACCTGGAGCAGGCGCCGGAGCTGCAGCGCTGGGCAACAGAGCAGGAGCTGCCGCTGAGCTTTGTCCTCGGCGAGGAGCGTGAACGCTTTCACAACCAGGCCTGCCGCGAGCGGTTCCTCGGCGACGAGGACCGGCAGCGGCTCACCGACTTTATCCGCACCCTGGCCGACGAGTTTTCCGCGGCCACCCCCTCGGCACTGAAATACGGAGAGATCCTGCGTATGCTCGAGGAGGGAAAGGAACGGACCCTCTCCTGCTACTACGAATTCGCCGGGGTGCTGCTGGGCAATGACGGCACCCTCTACTACTGTTCGCACAGCAAGGGCATCGGCAATGCGGCAAAGACTCCGGCCCACCGGCTTTTCTATCAGCGGGAGAATCTCGACTACCGCCGGGACCGGCTGCTACGGGCCGAATGCCGCAATTGCCCGCCCTACACCCTGACCAGGATGGAGCTGGAAAAGGACATCCTCAAAGCCGCCGGGCGGGCGGTGAAGAAAAGGATCGGGAGATAATGGCGGATGCGCTGAACCTGGTGCTGGTCACCGTCGACTCTTTGCGGCGCGACGCCCTGGGCTGCCTGGCCGGGGACAGCGGGCCGTCGCCGATTCTCGACCGGCTGGCCGGGGAGGGCATCCTCTTCACCGATGCCGTCTCCAACGGCCCCCGCACCCCCTCGGCTTTCCCCGCCATTCTCTGTTCCCTCCACCCGCTGGTCAGCGGCGAGACCGGCCTGCCCCCGGGGGCAACAACCCTGGCCGAAGCTCTGCGCGCCACGGGCCGCCGCACCGCCGGTTTCAATCTCGACAACCCCTACCTGTCGGAAAAATGCGGTTACGCCCGGGGCTTTGACCGTTACGACGACTTCTGGCAGGCGAAGCCGGGCAGCGGAACAGAGATAAAACCCTCAGCGGTCAAAAGGCTGAAGAAATCGATCCAGGACGCCATCGGCCGCCGCAGCCTGGCCGTCCTGCTCTTTTTCCAGGCCATGTTCCAGCGGGGCGGCGCTCCCTTTCTCAAGGGCGACCTGGCCACCGACCGGGCCCTGCAGTGGATCGATGAGGACCGGGACAAGCCGTTCTTCACCTGGCTGCACTACATGGATGTGCACTACCCCTACCTGCCGCTGGAGAAGCCGGGCATGGGCCGGCGGCTCACATACCTCGGCGCCATCCTCGGCCTGCTCATCGGCGCCCGGCGCCGGCCACTGCGGCTGATGCGCGAGCTCTACCAGGCACGGGTGGAACGGATGGACCGGATGATCGGCCGGCTGGTGGAGGGGCTTGCCGAGAGGGGGCTGGGGGAGCGCACCGTCATCGCCGTCACCGCCGACCACGGCGAGATGTTCGGCGAGCACGGCCGCTTCACCCACGGCCCCCAGCTCTACGACGAACTGCTGCGTATCCCGCTGATCTTTGCCGGGGCCGGTGACGGCAAATCAGTGGCGGCCCAGACCAGCCTGATCGACCTCTCCCCCACCCTGCTGGATCTGCTGGGTGTGGAAGCACCCCCGGCCTTCCAGGGCCGCAGTTTCCGTGAGCTGATCGAGGGTAAAGAAAAAGAGGGCGACGATCCGGTGATCAGCGCCGCCACCCATGCCGGTGACAGGCAGCGGCGGGGAGCAGCCCCCGAGGTCTATCGTATCGTCTCCTGCCGCACCGCGGGCTGGAAATACATCTTCGACCAGGAGGGGCCCCGGGAGGAGCTCTACGACCTGGAGAACGATCCGGGTGAGACGGAGAACCTCATCGATGACCGGCCCGAACAGGCCGAACCGCTGCGGCAGCGGGTCCACGGTCACCTGGAGATGGCGGAGCAGGAAGCCGCCCGCCTGGGTGACGGCGATTCGGGAAAAGCCTTCCACGAGGACGAAGAGGTGAGCCGCC
The DNA here is from genome assembly GCA_965531145.1 of uncultured bacterium. Classification (GTDB taxonomy): domain Bacteria; phylum Acidobacteriota; class JAQAZP01; order JAQAZP01; family JAQAZP01; genus JAQAZP01. Next base: position 15,425 of record CBESOE010000098.1, read on the forward strand.
GGCTGGCCGACCTGGGCTACCTGTGACGATCAATGAAAGGCAGACCATGATTTCAGCTTTCACGACGAATCGACGCGGCGTTCTTCGCCCCTGGCTCTGCTTCGGCGTCATGGCGCTGCTGCTGGTCTCGGCAGCCTGTGACTTTCTTCATGATGATGCCCAACGTGAAGCCATGGCCGCCGCCAGGATCGCGGATCACGGCGGGCCCCTGGAAGAGCAGATGGCGCACATGGACCGGGCCATCGAGCTGGCCCCGGGGCGTGTCGAATACTGGGAGACGCGAGCGGGTCTGTACATGTCCCTCTGCGACAACGCTCGCGCCCTGGCCGATATCGACCGGGCGGTGAAACTGGCCGACCGTCCCTACCTGCGCTTCAGGCGCGGGTTGGTTCTCTGTCGCAGTGAACGATTTGCCGAAGCCGTGCCCGAGTTCGACCTGGCCATTACCCAGCAACCGGAGAACTCCCAGTTCTACCGGGGCCGGGCCCTGGCTCTACTGGCCCTCGGTCAGGCCGAGGCCGCTCGGGAAGACACGAGGGTCCTCTTCTCGATCGACCCGATCAGGATCTACAATTTTTACGTCCGCGGAGTGGTGTTGATGGAGCTGGGGCTTTACGACCAGGCCATCAGCGATCTCGACCGTGCGGCTGAGGAGCAGTCCGACGCCTTCTACGTGTTCCGCGCCAGAGCGGAATGTCTCGAACAACTGGGGAAACCCGGGCTCGCGGCAGCAGATCGTGAACGGGCCGAAAAGCTCGAGCGTGAAAATGGGCCGGACTACGGGTGCAACCCCAGGACCACACCGTACCATTGACCGGACAACAGTTCACTAATTCGTCCATGGGGAGTCCGTTTGCACTATCCGGACCATGGTATGTCAAGGAAAACAAATATGATGGAATTGGCCAACGATACCGCTCGGAACAAGTCAACGGCCGTTGTTCCGAGCGCTATTCACGGCCGTGGAGGCCGTGAGGTATGTTTCGTTAATCCTTCTTGAACTTCTTTCGAAATGCAATCAGACCGGCAAACCCGCTGCCGAGCAGAAGACACGTCGCTGGTTCCGGGACCGGAGTAACATTTCCGCCGCCGTGACCACCGCCGCCGCCGTGACCACCGCCACCGCCGTGACCACCGCCACCGCCGTGA
>CBESOE010000099.1:0-16381 GCA_965531145.1 uncultured bacterium
GTGGTGGCCAATGCTCCCTGAGACAGGGGTGGAACACCGCAATTGACACCCCTCCGGGCCGGTGATACCTTTTCCTCCGCGATCACATTCCGGCCTTCCTCCGGGCGGCCGGTTTATTTCATCCACCAGCACAGAGGGAGAGGACCATGGACCTGAACAGGATACAGGCGGAACTGAAGGCGATGGGCGTGGACGGCTGGCTCTTCTGCGACTTTCACAACCGGGACATCCTGGCCTACCGCATCCTCGGCATGGACCCGGAGAAATTCACCTCCCGACGCTGGTTCTACCTCATTCCGGCCGAGGGCGAGCCGGTGAAACTGTCACACAAGGTGGAGCCCACCAAGCTGGACGAGCTGCCGGGCCGCAAGGAATTCTACCTCTCCTGGCGCTCGCTGCACCGCAAGATCGGCGAACTGCTCACCGGCCTGCAGACCGTGGCCATGCAGTATTCGCCGCTGAACAACATTCCCTACGTCTCCATGGTGGACGGCGGCATCCTCGAGCTGGTGCGCAACACCGGGGTGGAGGTGGTCTCCTCGGCCGGGCTGGTGCAGACCTTCGAGGCGGTGCTGGACGACGACGGTTACCAGAGCCACCTGGAAGCGGCAAAACGGGTGGATGGCATCCGCGACCAGGCCTTTGCCCTGATCGCTAGCCGGATCAAGGCCGGCGATGCACCCACCGAGTACGAGATCCAGCAGTTCATCGTCAAGCGTTTCGAAGAGGAGGGGATGACCTGCACCGGGGAATACCCCATCGTCGGGGTCAACGAGCACCCGGCCAACCCGCACTTCGAGCCCACGCCGGAGAACAGCCACACCATGAAAGCGGGGGACACCCTGCTCATCGACCTCTGGGCCAAGCTGGACCAGCCCGGCGCGGTGTTCTATGACATCACCTGGTGCGGCTTCATCGGCACCGGGCCGGTGCCGGACAAGTATCGCGAGATCTTCAACACCGTGCGCGACGCCCGCAAGGCCGCGGTGGCTTTCGTCCGTGACCGCTTCGCCAGGAATGAGCCGGTCTACGGCTGGGAGGTGGACGACGCCTGCCGCAAGGTGGTGGATGACGCCGGCTACGGCGAGTTCTTTGTTCACCGCACCGGGCACTCCATCGGCGAGGAAGTCCACGGCAACGGGGTGCACATCGACAACCTGGAGACCAGGGACGAACGCCAGCTGGTCTCCGGGATCTGCTTCTCCATCGAGCCCGGAATCTACCTCGAGGGTGAGATGGCGGCCCGCTCGGAAATCAATGTCTTCATCACCCCGGCGGGGGAGGTGACCGTGGCCGGCCGCGAGCAGGAGGAACTGCTCATTCTCGAGGTGTGAGGGACGGGCGGTACCACCAGCGGTAGAGTCCCCAGCAGGTGAACCAGACCACCCCGAAGGACCAGAGTACGTCGGTGGGGAAGTGGGCCCCCTGGAGAACCCGGCCGGCGCCGTTGATCAGTCCGTGGGCCAGGCCCAGCAGCAGGCCGCTGCGGGCCAGGGCCGGGTGGCGGTCACGGAAGGCGAAGTAGATAACCACAAAGGCGAAGCCGGCCGCGGCATGGCCGCTGGGAAAACTGCGGCCCTTCTCGTCCCCCCGGGGAATGGCCAGCACCGGGGTATAGGGGCGTTGGCCGCCACAGAGGACGGTCTCCCGGGGCCGGGCCCGGTTGTAGTGCTTTTTCAGTACGGGATTGACCAGCAGGTGGCAGAGGGCCAGGCTGAGCACCAGGTAGAGGCCGGCCCGGCGCCAGGGCTCCAGATCCTTGAATCCCACGCCCACCACGGCCAGCCAGATGGATGCGATCCCCAGCAGCACCGAGGGGTAGTCGCCATACCACTGGAGAAACTTCACCACGTGGATGGAGTTGCCCAGCCAGGCGTTGTCCGTGGTGGAGTAGCAGAGCGCGGCCAGCCGCTGGTCCAGGGGAAAGAACCAGCTGGCCAGGGTCCCGGCGGCCAGCAGCAGGGCCGGCCAGATTATCAGGTGTGCCGTCAGGCGGCGGTTCGGGTTTTGTTCTGCGCTGGGAGGCATGGTGTCCTTGTTCCTTGACCGCTGTCCCTGTCAAATCTACAATAGTAGGTGGAAGCCAGCGGTGCAAGACCTGAGCGTGTCTTGCAGCTTTTTACTGTAAAAAGATCGAGGTGACGGAAAGATGTGCAGAAGCAAGAGCAAGAAGAAGCGGACGGCGATGAAGATTCGCCAGGCGCACAAGGCGAGAAAAAAACGGGCGAAGAACAAGACCGCCTGACCTTGCCGGTCGCCGCATCCCGCACGCCGTACCACGGGAGGCAGGCCGATGAGCAGCTCAAGACGTATCCGTAAACAACTGTTTCCGCTGCCGGCGGTGTTTTGTGCGCTGGCCCTCATGCTGGTCCTCTCCTCCTGCTGGCCGGCTCTTGCCGGAAACGGTGAAGATGGGCCGGATACGTGCTACTGGGTCTATTTCATTGACAAGGGTCCCGAACCCACCGCAGCCCTTGAAGGTCTCACCGCCACCTTTTCGAAAAAGCGCCTGGAACGGCTGAACCGCCGTTCGCCGCTCAAGCAGTTCACCGGCCGGGTGGCCGACCACCACGATATCCCCGTACACCAGCCATACCTGGATGCCCTGCGGGCCTGTGCCGGGACCCGGGAGCGCTATGCCTCCCGCTGGCTCAACGCGGCCAGCATCAGACTGTCCGCGGATGAGGCGCGGGCGGTGAGCCGGCTGCCCATGGTCCATTCCCTCGAGCCGCTGCGGCCCATGCGGCAGGTGGAGGCGGTTCCCGCCGTTCCGTCCCCCCCGCCGGCTGTGGCCGGGACCTCCGCAGCCGCTTCATATCGCTTCGACTACGGCCCCTCGCTGACCCAGCTCCTGATGCTGCGGGTTCCCGAGGCCCACGACATGGGCTTCTCCGGCAGCGGCGTCATCGTCTGCTGTATGGACACCGGCTTTCGCACCGACCACCAGGCCCTGCAGAGCTTGAGTATCGCCGCCGAGCACGACTTTATCTTCGGCGACGGCACTACTCAGAACGAAGGTGTTGACGACCCCGGACAGCACCGCCACGGTACCGGGGTTGTGTCGGTGATCGGGGCCTTTGTCCCCGGACAGCTCATCGGTCCGGCCTACGGCGCCACCTTCGTCCTGGCCAAGACCGAGGATGTGCGCTCGGAAACCCAGGTGGAGGAGGACAACTGGGTGGCCGGTATGGAGTGGGCCGACGCGCTGGGGGCCGATGTGATCAGCAGTTCGCTGGCCTACCGCAACTTCGACGACGGCAGCGGGTATTCCCACGCCCAGCTGAACGGCCGCACCGCGGTGACCACCATTGCCGCCAACCTGGCCACCGAGCGGGGCATAGTGGTGGCCAACGCCATGGGCAACGAGGGGCCGGCCAGCGGCACCCTCGACGCGCCGGCCGATGCACTGAAAATCCTCTCCTGCGGTGCGGTGGATGCCGAGGAGCACATCGCCTCGTTCAGTTCCCGGGGCCCCACCGGTGACGGACGCCGGAAGCCCGAAGTCTCGGCCATGGGAGTATCCACCCGCTGGGCCAGCAGCGCCGGGGTTGACACCTACGGCTTTGCCAACGGCACCTCACTCTCCACACCGCTGATCGGCGCCCTGGCGGCCCTGATCATCGAAGCCCACCCTGATTGGTCGCCGCTCAAGGTTCGCGAAGCCCTCTGCTTCTCCGGCAGCCATTTCAACAACCCGGACAACTCCTTCGGCTACGGCATTCCCGACGTGGTGCGGGCCATTCACGACCCACGGCAGGCCGACACCGACAGCAGCGGCCGGGTGGACGGGATGGACCTGGCCCTGCTGGGATACGGCTTTGGCGGTTCGCCGGGGTCCGACCGCTGGGATCCCGATGTGGACCTCAACGGGGACGGCGTGGTGGACGGTGTTGATCTGGCCCTGTTCGCCGGCTACTTCGGTTCGCAGTTCCCCGCGAATTTCTGATGACCGGCATCCTTCCCTGAAGACGCTGGATTCACACCGGCAAATGTGGTAAACCATGCCCTGCCGAATACCGGTGTCCATCGCCGGCCGGGAGGTGGGCCGCGAAATGCGGCGAATCCGGCGGGCGTCGATTTTTTCATGAGCCTATTGGAGGAATCAGACCATGGCTGAACGGAAAGTCAACTTCAACCCGGGCCCGTCCACACTGCCCCTGCCGGTCCTGGAAACCATCCGCGACAACATGGTGGATTACCAGGGATGCGGCATGTCGTTCCTGGAGATCAGCCACCGCTCGCCGCAGTTCATGGAGATTCACCGGAACGCTCAGAACCTGCTCAAGGAACTGCTGGGGGTTCCGGACAACTACAAGGTGCTGTTCATGGGTGGGGGCGCCAGCACCCAGTTTGCCATGATCGCCATGAACTTTCTCACCAGGGACGGTTCGGCCGACTACATCAACACCGGAACCTGGTCGAAAAAGGCCATTGCCGAGGCCAAACGCTTTGGCGGCGTCAATGTTGCCGGCAGCACCGCCGACGACAATTTCAACCACCTGCCGGCCATCGCCGACCTCACCCTCGACAGCAATGCGCGCTACCTGCACATCACGTCCAACAACACCATCTTCGGCACCCAGTTTCACACCTTCCCCGAGCCGGGAAACGTGCCGATGATTTGCGACATGTCCTCGGACATCCTCTCCCACGAGCTGGACGTCTCCAAGTTCGGAATGATCTACGCCGGGGCCCAGAAGAACCTCGGCCCGGCCGGGGTCACCGTCATTATCCTGCGGGACGACATGCTCGAACTGTGTGCGGACAACCTGCCCACCATGTTCAGTTACAAGACCCACGTGGAGAAGGACAGCATGTTCAACACCCCGCCCTCCGGCCCGGTCTACATGGTCGAGCAGGTCCTGGAGTGGGTCAAGGCCCAGGGCGGGCTGAAGGCCGTGGAGCAGATGAACCGTGACAAGGCGGCCCTGCTCTACGGCGAGATCGACGCCGATGACTACTACCGCGGTGCCGTGGTGAACAAGGAGCACCGCTCGTGGATGAACGTCACCTTGCGGCTGCCCTCGGAAGAGCTGGAGAAGAAGTTCATCGCCGAGGCGGCCGAGGTCGGCCTGCATGGCCTCAAGGGCCACCGCTCGGTTGGCGGGATCCGTGCTTCGATCTACAACGCCATGCCTCGTGAAGGTGTTGAGCGGCTGGTGGCCTTCATGAAGGACTTCAGGGTGGCCAACCAGGGTTGACCGGGACATCCGCATAAAATGAAAAGGCTGCGATACGGCCCGGCCGATCGCAGCCTTTTTTTTGCCACGCATCGCCCTCGGTCATTCTGAGGCAGGGCGGTGGAAGAGCCCGATCATCGTCCGCTGGTCGTCATGGTTGACGATGATGTTCACCGTCAGGCGGCTGCCGTCATCGCGGCGGGCCGCGATGCAGTTCATGCCCCCGCTGAGGCTGTCCAGGGTCACGTCCCAGCCGCCGTCGGCCAGCGCCTGGCGGTAGAACGCCGCGGCCTGGCGACGGCCCTCGGGGACCGAGCAGGTCAGGGAGAGCGAGCCGTTGCCACGGGCGTTGAACCAGTGAATCCGCCGGCGGGGCAGTAGCGGTACCGCTGAGGGAAAGTCCGCCGGCAGGGTCAGTCGCGGGGATCCGGCTTTCACCCCGTCGTCAGCTGCCGGGGCGCCACTGTCAGCCGCATCGGGCAGGGGAGGGGGTACGGTGTCCGCCACAGGCTCGTTGGCGGGGGCCGGCGGCTCGCCGGGGCTGCTGCAGCCAATGAAGAGCAAGGCCGCCATCGCCATGACTGAGAGAAGGGTCATTCGCATGTGGGGAGTATACCGGGAGCCCGCTGCGGCCTCAATGGTATGGCCGGGATGCTTTGTTGATTTCACCTGGTAAACCGCGTATTTTGAACCATGCCCTCCAGGAGAAGGAAAAAGAAAACGACAACGGTCGTGGAACCGGCGCAAGGTCCCGAACCCCAGCCGTCGCGTGGTGCACTGCTCTGGCCCGCGGCCTCGCTGCTGCTGCCGCTGGGCCTTTTCTCCTTCACCTTTTGCCGCTCTCCCTACTGGGGAGATTCCACTGAACTGGCCCTGGTCGCACGGGCGGCCGGTGTGGCACACCCCACCGGCTACCCGCTCTGGTCCATGGTGGCGGCCCTTTTCGCCCGCTTGCCCCTGCCGGGGTGGGAGCCGGCCCTGGCCGCCAATCTGCTGTCCGCACTGTTCGGGGCCATGGCCTGCCTGGCCCTCTTTGTTCTGCAGCGACGGCTCGGAGCGGGGCGGGTCGCAGCCCTCTTCGGCTCCCTGACCCTGGCGTTGACCGGCGAGATGTGGCTGCACTGCAGCATCGCCGAGGTCTATTCCCTGCACGTGCTTTTGCTGACCCTCGTCCTGTTGGCGGCGGTGCGGGTCCACAGCAGGCCCGGGACCGGGCCCCTTTGCCGGCTGGCCCTGCTCACGGGCCTGGCCCTCTGCAACCACATGACCGCGGTACTCCTGGTGCCTCCGGCACTCCTCCTGCTGCTGACCGGTGTCCGCCGTCACGGGGGGCCCGCCGCGTCCGGCTGGTGGAAGGCTGCCGGCTGCCTGCTGCTGGGTCTGCTGCCGTATCTCTACTTGCCGCTCCGCTCCCTGGCCGACCCCTGGCCGGATTACGGCAACCCCGAAACCTGGGAAGGGTTTCGCTGGCTGGTGGCCGGATCGCAGTTCCGCTACCTGATGTTCTCCTCCGGGGCGGATTACGCGGCCGCTGAACTGAAGGCCCTGTTCACCCTGCTTCCCCGGCAGTTCTCCCCCTGGCTGCTGGCCCTGGCCGTCCCGGGTTTTATCTGGAGCTGGGCCGGCTCCAGGCGGCGGGTCTGGGCCGCGGCCTTCACCCTCTACGCTCTGCTGGTGACCTTTCACGCGGTGAACTACCGCATCGATGACAAGGAGGCCTATTTCCTGCCGGTCTATGCGCTGTTGTCTCTCTGGGTCGGTTTTGGCGGCTGCTGGCTGCTGCGGAGCGCCAAGGGGCTGGCGTCGCGGCTGCGGCTCGGGAAATCGACCGGTTGGCTGCCGGCCGCTGCCGTATCGGTCCTGCTGGCGCTGCTGCTCCTCCTGCAGGGCTGGTCCTCCCACCCCGGGGCTGATCGAAGGGCCGACCATTCACTGGAACTGTACACCGCTGCGGTTATCGATTCGGCCGAGCCCGATGCGCTGATCATCATGGGCGATTTCAATGTCTACTCGGCCTATCTCTACGGCTCCCTGGTGCGTGGGGAATACACCCGGTGCGACTGTCTGCTCGACTACCTCTTTCCCTTTCCCTGGTATCTGGAGCAGCTTCCCCGGGTCTCGCCGGGCGTGGTGGTGCCGCCGGCGGCCCTGGAAGCGGCCCGGCGTGACTGGAACAGGGTAGGGGGCCGTGTCTCGGGTCTTGATCACGGCCTGCAGAAGGAGCAGGTGCTGATCGATGTCAAACGGCTGATCATCGAGGCCAACCTGCCGCTGCGGCCGGTCTACCTGCACATGCGCGACGATACCACCATGAAGGTGAACTGGGCCGGCATTCATCCCCTGGAATACCGGGGGCTGACCTACCGGGTGGCCACTGCCGGCCGCCCGGCGGTGATGACCCCGTATTCGGCCGATTACCCGTTCTTTGACCGGGTTCCGGGACATGGGAGGAGGCCGCCCCATGGCTACCAGCTGGCGGCATCGCACAAGTTTTCCGACGCGGCCAACCGGCTGGGCGTGATCCTCGCCTCGTCCGGACGGGTCCACGAGGCATTCAACACCTTCAATCTGGCCCTGCAGCACGATCCTCAAAATTTCGGCGTCTATCGCAACCGTGGACTGCTCCAGCTTGAACTGCTGGGGGACCCCTCCGGTGCCCGGGCCGATTTTTCCGCCTATCTTTCCGGTTGGCGAAAGTCCGGTGAGGAAACGACCCGGGAAATCAAGGCCCTCGAGGAGTTCCTCCGCCGCCAGCAGCCTTCCCCGGAGGCATCCCGCCGCTGATCATGATATGATTTCGGCCGCCGGAGAATCGTTTTTTTCGGCGTTTCACAGGAGGAGTGAGTTCATGGGCTGGCTTGAGGTCGTGACGCTGGTGGTCACCATCCTGTTCTTCATCGTCGGGCTGGCCGGCGTATTTCTGCCGGTGATTCCAGGGGTGATCATCGCCTTTGTCGGGCTGCTGCTCTATGCCGTGGTTGATGGTTTTGAACACTTTTCCCCGTGGGTGGTGGTGCTCCTGGGAGTGCTGGCGGTGGCCGGTTCACTGGTGGACAACCTGGCCGGCGTATACGGGGCCAAAAAGTTTGGCGCCACCAGGTGGGGCATCTGGGGTGCGGTGGCCGGGTTGCTGGCCGGGCTGTTCTTCGGCCCCCTGGGTATCATTTTTGGCCCGCTGGTGGGCGCCCTGGCCGGGGAGATGCTCGGAGGGCGGGAAGCCGGCGAGGCCGCGGTTGCCGGAGTGGGGACCCTGGTGGGCTTTCTCGGCGGCGTGTTTGTCAAACTCCTTCTTGTCCTGATTTTCATTGTCTTCTTTTTCTATAAATTGTCTTGCAGCTGAGTCCCGATCCGCTCGGCGGACGGGATCAGCCGGTCAGCAGGAGGTTCAGTGGATGAGTGAAGCCGGGTATCGCAAAACAGATGGGTGGCAGGAACTGAAGCGGATCATCACGGAGCGCTGTTTTCTCAAGGGCCGCTTTGTCCTCAGTTCGGGGCAGGTGTCGGACTACTACTTCGACTGCCGGAACATCACCCTTCACCCCCGGGGCAGTTTGCTCATCGCTGACGCCATCATGGATATTCTCGGTGAAATCGAATCCGCCGGCACACCGGTGGCGGCCATCGGCGGGCCCACCCTGGGCGCCGATCCCATCGCCGCCACGGCGGCCATGCGCAGTGAGCAGTTGCCGCGGGACCCGGTCCAGGCGTTCATCGTCCGCAAGGAACCGAAAAAACACGGCACCAACCTGGATATCGAGAATGCCCCTCCAGAGGGCGCGGGGGTGGTGATCGTGGAGGATGTGGTCACCACCGGGGGAGCTATCTTCCGGGCCCTGGAAAAGATCGAGGGAGCGGGCCTCACGGTGCTGGGGGTGATCTGTATCGTCGACCGGCAGGCCGGCGGTGGTGAGAAGCTGGCCGCCAGCTATCCCTTCTACCCGCTTTTCGTCAAAACTGATTTCGACTGACCTGGATGGTCACTCGCCCTCGATCAGGCCGATCACCTTGATCTCGACCTCGGGCATGGACGGGCTGGTGGTGTGCAGGGTGAGGGTTTCCTGGAATTTGCCCGGTGGCATTCCGGCGGAGACTCTCACCTCGAGGATTTTTACTCCGTCGGATTCCGGGCCGTCAACGATGCGGCCGCTGATCCTGTTCACCGAGGTGCCGATCTGCCGGACCGCGACATTTTCCGGATCGTCGATCACCAGCCTGAGACGGACGATCCGTTCCTCGCCGGCTCCCAGGGAACCAATACGGGCCACTGAGGGCTCCAGGATCACCGCGGCCCTGATGTAGGCTCGGATGGTGACCACAACCACCTCCTGTTCCGGATCGTTGGTGGTCACCCTCACCGTCTTTTCCTGCTTCCCGCTCCTGTCCTTTCCGTCAAAACTGACCTGGAGGGTGCCTTCTTCCCCTGGGGATAAGCTGCGGGCCGTGACCACGGCCGCCGTGCACCCTCAGGAGGGTTTGATATTGCGGATAAAGAGCAGGGACTTGCTGCGGTTGCGGAAGGTGAACAGGTGACTGACCGGTCCATCTGTCTCGATTTTGCCAAAATCGTGCTCCACGGAATCGAATTCTATGCGGGGAGGCGGGAGTTCCCCGGCACTGTCCAGACCGACCCGGCTGCCGGCGGTGCGTCCCGGCCCCCCTGGTTCCGGTTCTCCTCAACCGGCGGCGAAGAGCAGCAACAACAGCATCGGAACCAGCTTGGCGATGGTCCGCCGGGAAAACAGGGAAAGTGCCTGATTCATGGGAAGGAAGCTCCGGCATACACTCAGGAGGCAGCGGAAATACGGAAAAAAGTGGTACCGGAGGTCGGGGTCGAACCGACACGAGCCAAAGGCCCGCGGGATTTTGAGTCCCGTGCGTCTGCCAATTCCGCCACTCCGGCACCTTAGAACCACTCTGGCGAAGGGAAATAGTAGCAAAGGGCCGTACAAAAGGTCAATGAGGGGATGGTTTTGGTGTTCAGGAAAGCCGAAACTTGTAATCGGCTCAATAATTTGGTAGTATCTTAGCGGTTTGGAAAATTGAAAGGTGTTGAATGGCAAGCAAGTTCAAAAAGGGCGATAAGATCGTCTATCCCAACCAGGGTGTTGGTATTGTGGAGGAGATTTGCAAGACGGATGCCTTCAGTGATTCCGATGAATCCTGCTCCTTTTACCGCCTGCGTATTCTGGGCAGTGACACCACTGTTCTTGTGCCCATTGAGAAATCAGACATTCTTGGCCTGCGGTCGGTGATCAGCAAGGACAAAGTTTCCAAGTTGTTGACAATGCTACGCAAAAACACCCCGAAGTCCAGCCGCAACTGGAAGGGGCGCTTCAAGGAAAACAGCGAGAAGATGCAGACCGGCAAGATCGAGGACGTGGCCGAGGTCTTCAGGAACCTGCACCACCTCAATCTTGAAAAACCGCTGTCATACCGTGAAAAAAGAATGATGGAACGGGCACGGGAGATGATCGTCTCTGAAGTGGCCGAAGCAGAGAAACTGAGCGAAAACGCCGCCAACGAGCGGGTTGACAAGGCGATCATACGCAAGAAGCGTGCGGCGCGAAGTTGAGGGACGGCGGGCCGGGAAACCGGTAACGTCGGTCGGTTCGGCAAAGGGCGGCCGGGTGTGAATCCGGGCGTTTTTTTTTGTTCGTTCCTTTTCCCAGACAGCTTCAATAATCCTGAAAAGAAAAATACGAGGGGTCATGTACGGGAATGAGCAGAGAACCGAACCAGGCGGGCCGCTTCCGGTGCTGAAGCTCCGTCGTGGTCAGGAGAGGCGGGTGCTCTCCGGGCATCCCTGGATCTTCTCCAACGAACTGGACCTTGACCACTCCGACCCGGTGGAGAGTGGCGGTCTGGCCGTCCTGCTCTCCAGCCGGGGAACTTTTGTGGCAACGGTCTACCACAACCCCGCCACCCTCATTGCCTGCCGGGTGTTGACCCGCAGCCGGCAGGCGGTGGATCACCGCTTTTTCTGCCGACGAATCAGGAACGCGATCAGTCTGCGGCAAATGCTCTATCCCGGTCTCGACTCGATGAGAATCGTGTTTTCCGAATCGGACCTTCTGCCGGGATTGGTGGTGGACCGTTACGGGGACTGGCTGTCTGTCCAGATCCTCACTGCCGGCATGGAAAACCTGAGAGAAACCGTGCTCGGGGCCCTGCAGGAGGAACTCGAACCCCGGGGAATGGTGCTGTGCTGCGACAGCCACTACCGCACCATGGAGGGTCTGAGTCAGGGAAGGGAAGTGGTGGCCGGAAGTGAAGCCGTCAGCACTAGTGGGGAGAACGGCTCCCTGGTGGTGGAGATCGAGCAGAACGGCTGCCGGTTCGCGGTAGACCTCCTGGGGGGGCAAAAGACCGGATTTTTCTTTGATCAGCGAGAGAATCGCGAACAGTTGACCCGGCTGGTCAGACCTGGAGACACGGTGGCCGACATCTGCTGCTACACCGGGTCCTGGGGCATAAAATCCGCCCTGCTGGGGGCCGGGGAGGTGCTGGGGGTGGACAGTTCGGCGCCGGCGCTTCAAACCGCTGAAGCGAACGCGCGGCTCAACGGAGTGGAGGACAGGGTGGAGTGGCGCAAGGGCGATGCTTTGAAAACGGCCCGCGAACTGGTGGCGGCCGGCCGCCAGTTCGACCTGGTTGCCCTGGATCCGCCGCCGCTGGCCCGGTCCCGCAAGGGCCTCACCGATGCCGGGCGGAAATACGCTACACTTAATGCAGTGGCCATGAAGCTGGTGAACCGTGGGGGATACCTGCTCACCGCCAGCTGTTCACACCTCATCGGCCGGGAGGTATTCCGCAGGATCCTGGCTTCTGCCGCCGAGAAATCAGGCCGGGAGGCGCGGCTGCTGGCCTGGGGCGGACAGGCCATGGACCACCCGGTTTTACTGGCAGCACCGGAAACGGAATATCTGCACTTCGCGGTGGTGAAAATAAACTGATTGTTGATTGACATCATCGGTTTATTACAGCTAAACTGAAGCAGGAATTGCTTTTGTGGAGGGATTTTGTCGTTTTCCTCAAGTCGCTTTATTGATAACAAACAGCTCCTTAGGGTGACTGAAAGGCGAGAAAGAGAGGACATGCGCAGATTAAAAAATAGTCGGAGTATAGCTGTCCTGTTGTTGCTGGCCAGCATGGTCCTGACCCCCGGGTGCAAGGAAGAGGTGGTCGGGCCCGAAGGAGCCGTGGGCATCGGCGAACCGGCCATCGACTTCAGCCTGCCCAATCAGTTCGGCGGCACCACCACCATGTCCGATTACCGGGGACAGGTTATCCTGCTCACCCTCTCCGCCCTCTGGTGCGTGCCGTGTCGGGAAGAGGCGGCCAACGCCGAGGAACTCTACCAGAACTTTGTCGGCCAGGGTTTCATCACGCTCGAGGTGCTGGTGGACGACGAAAACATCGGCGGAGATCGAGCCACCGTGGAAGATTGCCGGGACTGGGCCGATGAATACGGTATTACGTTCCCGGTGCTGGCCGACATCCAGGGTACTGTGGACCAGATCTACGGCATGGGTGCGTTGCCGGTGAACGTGGTTATCGACCGCGGCTTTGTTGTCCGGTATATCTTCATTGGCTATGACGAAGAAGAGATTGTGGAGGCCATCGAATCATTGCTCTGATACCTGATGCCGGATGGGTTCTGAAATGCCTCGTTCCGGCCGCGCGAGAAAGGAACTTCTGGAATGAAATTGTCGAGGACGCGCACTTCATATCGCGGCGCCGGTGGTATCCTGCCGGTGCTGACCATGACCCTGGTGCTGGCGCTGTTGCTGTGGGCCGCACCAACCATGGCCGGGGATTCGGAGAAAACGGCCGATTTCAGCCTCAAGGCCACCAACGGCAAAACCTACCGGCTCAGTGAGCTCACCGGCAAGAAGGTGGTGGTGATCTCCTTCTGGAACATCTCCTGCAAGCCGTGCCGCAAGGAGATGCCCAAGCTGCAGGAGATTTACGACGAGCTGAAGGATCGGGGCCTGATGATCCTGTCCATCAACACCGACGGGCCCAGCGAGATCCCTACAGTAAAGCCGCTGGTCCGGCGCAAGGGGTTCACCTACCCGGTGCTGCTGGATACGGAGCAGAAGGTGGTCAAGCTCTACAACCCCCGCTGCATCCTGCCCTACACGGCGGTGATCGATCTTGACGGCAAGGTGGTCCACACCCACCTGGGATACAACAGTGGTGACGAGTTAAAACTGAAGGAAGAGATCCTCAAACTGCTTCCCGGCGAAGCCGAGGGGGCTGCCGGGGACACCACCAGCGCGGAGGGGGAAGATGATCGTGGCTGATCTGTTCACCCGGGCCATGCACCCCGGCCGTTTCATGATGATCATCGCCCTTCTCCTTCTGATCCTGCTCGCCGCGCCCTCTGCGGTTTTTGCCGACGAGGGGGAAGACGACACCGACGACACCGACGACAGCTGGTACGAGGGGTGGAATTTCTCCGGCAGCGAATCGTTCGAGTATCGCTACAACGACGAACTGTTCAACGCCGGTGAGGAGAACCAGTATCGCTCTCTGCTTGATGCTTATCTCACCAAGGGCCGGGTCACCATCGGCTTGAGCCTCAACCTGGCCAACTTTTTCCCCCGCGAGCCCTACCGGGAGTTCAACGACTTCGCCCAGGTGGACCGGTTGTTCATCGACTATGCCGGGGACAAGTTCTACGGGGTGGCCGGCGACTTTTTCACCACCTTCGAGCGCGGAATGACCCTCAGCGTCCGTCACGACCCGTTGATCTTTCTCGACAACACCATTCGCGGCGCCAGGGCCTCGATGACCTTCACGAACTTCGAGTTCGACCTGCTGGGCGGCTTTGTGGATGACAAGGTCACCGACGAGCAGGACTGGATCGGCGGCCTGCGGGCGGCGTTCATTCTGCCTCGCGACATCCGGATCGGCGTTTCCGGTGTGTATTCCGACGACAAGACCGACGACTGGATCGAAGGCGAGCACATCCTCGGCAGCATTTTCCTCGATGCGCCCGGTCTCTGGGATCACCTCGATTTTTACGGGGAATATGCGGTCAAGGACAGCGAGCTGGAACCCAGCGAAGAACTGGGCCACGGACTCTACATGGCTGCCACCTATTACCATGGCGAGTTCACCCTGCTCACCGAGTACAAGGATTACGAGCGGATCAAATACGAATACAACAACCCGCCCAATGCCGACCGGCTGGACGAGTTCTTCGCACCTGATAATACCCGCGGCTTCCGGGTGCAGCCGAGTTACTTCGTGGGCAAGACCGGCACCGATCTTTCTGTGAGCTACAGCCGGTTCGAGAACCTGCTCAACGGTTCCATCGTCCATCACCTTTTCGGCGGCATCGAGCAGGAGGAGCTCTTCGACCGTGTCTATCTCCAGCTTCAGGGCGGGATACGGTCCGAGAAAAACGGCAAGGATGAGGACAAGGCAATACTGTCCGGCACCATCGACGTCTTCGAGGCTGACAGCATCATCTTCGATGGTCTGATCAAGTATGCCCGGGACCCCTTCTACTGCAACACCGAGATCGAATCTTCCCTCGGGTACTCCTTCTCCGGCAAGTGGATTCTCAGCGTCCTCTACCAGTATTCCGAGGTTCCGGTCTGGAATTACAACAATTTCTGGGGCGGCGAGTTGACGGCCAACATTACCGAATCCCTGCGGGGAACGCTCTTTGTCGGGATGCTCAAGGGCGGCCAGGTCTGTTCCGGTGGGCAGTGCCGCTATGAAGACCCGTTCAAGGGAGCGAAACTGTCACTGATTTATCGTTTCTAAAGCCGGCAGAACCGGCTTGCTTCCATCGGCGGCAGCATGAATCGTTGGCGCCCTAGGGCCGGCGGAGCGGGACCTGTCCCGCTCTGCGGCCTCGTTCTCCTTCCTCTGCTGGCCCTCGCCGGCCTGGCGCTCATCGGTTCCCAGGGCCTGCAAACCGAACCTGATCCATCGAATTTGAAGGGCTTCAACCAGGCGGCGCTGCCCGGCATGGGGGCCACCATTTTGCCCCGCTGGACACTGGGCAACTTCGACCCCCGGCTGGAAGGCAGTGCCCGGGGGGAGGAGTGGCCGGTGCCTGCCGGCATCTCATATTCACCTGACCGCAGTACCACCCTCACCGAATTTCCCCGACGAAGCCCAGGGGATAGGGTTCCGCGCCTCCTGCTGGTATCTGCACCTGGGGAGGGCCGGTGATGAGGCGCTGGTGGCGGATGCAGGTGTCGTTTCTCGGTATGGCCTCGGCCAACCTGCTGCGGTTCCGTCTGCGCACCGTGGTGGTGCTGCTCTGTCTGCTGGCAGCGGCGATGCCCCTGCTCACCGCCCTGGCCATGCAGGAAGGCCTGAAGAGACAGGCACTGTTCATGCTGGAAGCCGGTCCCGACCTGCTGGTGGCCGGCGATGATTTTGGCCGTCCCTGTTCAGTGCCTCTTTCCTGGACCGAAACAGTTGTCGGTTCCCCCGGGGTGGAACGTGTTATTCCCCGGGTGGTGGGCCGGGTGATGATCGAAGACCTGCCTGCGCTGCTGGTGGGTTTTGGCTCGGCCATGGAAGGCGGTATCCCACGACTCCAGCGGGGTGAACTGGCCCCGGGGGCGGCCATTGCCCGTCACTTCGGCCTGAGCACCGGGGACAACCTGAGCATCGCCCTGCCGGTGGAAAGTCCGGAGCGCTTCCGCTACCGCACGTTCACGGTGGCCGCCATTCTCGACACGCCACAGGGCCCGGTCTGGAGCGCCGGGATGATTGTCGGTCACTTCCAGGATCTTCAGGATATCTTTAACCGCCCCGGCATGGCCACCGAGCTGCTGGTCTGGTGCCGCAGCGGCTACGAGGAACGGATTTCCCTCCGTCTGGCCGAGGATCTGGGGCCCGGGGCCAAGATCCAGGATCGGGCCATGATGGAGGGTTATTTCCACGGGGGCTTTGACCGCCGGGCCGGGGCGTTTCTGGTGTATTTCCTTGGGGCGCTGGTGATCAGCATTCCGGTGCTGGCCCTGGCCTCCGGCCTTGGAATGCCGGCCCGGCGCCGTGAAGTGGCCGTGCTCAAGAGCATGGGTTGGGAGACCAGCGAAGTTTTGCTGCTGCAGATGATGGAGTCGGTGGTTACCGCCGTGGCCGGGGCCTCACTGGCCGTGGTGGTGGCCCTGGTCTGGCTGAAATTCGGGTCCGCCTGGCCGCTCAACGAGTTCCTCCTGCCGGGG
>CBESOE010000100.1:0-16381 GCA_965531145.1 uncultured bacterium
ATGGTCTGCAGGTGGCCGCTGGCCAGCAGGAGGGGCGGGCGGTAGGGCAGATTCTCGAGAGTTGTGTTACCGGCGTGGTTCATTTCAGCCCGATCGTTGTGAACATTCGGTCCGGGACCGCCTAGTTATACAACGATCGGGCCTGGCGTGGAACCAAGGCTCGATTCAGTGCTCCGACCGCAGGCCCGTCACACCGGCGGCCGGTTGTTTGTGCCGTAGCCGGTCAGTTCCACATAACCACGGCCCACGGGCTCGGCGCCGGGGGCGGTGCCGGCCTGGTGCACGGTCACGGCGCCCTCCCAGTAGGCCAGGCCCGAACGGCGGCTGACGTTCTCCTGGTCGGGGATCAGGGGTCTGATGACCAGGTGCAGTTCAGTGGTGCCGCCGGGAGGGTGGATGTCCAGTTCCCAGCCGGAGGGCCAGTGGATCCCGCTCTCCGGGCTCTGCCAGTGGCCGGTGACCTTCAGCGCCCAGTCCGAGTCCATCTCGAGGTAGGCCGGGTTTCCCCCGGCATCCACCACGGTGCCCCGGCCAAAGGCGGGGGTGCCGTCGCGGCGGCGCAGCTGGTAGAGCATCAGCTCGCGGCCGTCCTCCAGCTGGATCGAGAACCAGTCCCAGCCCGCCTGGTCACCGGTGAGCTCGCTGCTGAAGAACTCGCGGTCCATCCAGCTGGTGCCGCTCACCGGCAGCAGCCTGCCGCCGGCGGCGATGGTGCCCGCCGTCCCCATCCGGGTGAAGCTGTAGTAGCAGCTGGCCGCGCCCGGCGCCTCCCCCTTGGGGCTCACCCCGCCCGGCCCCTGGAAGACCAGCGGTTTCTGCGGGGTCACCAGCAGGTCGATGGCCATCCCCTGCGGCTGGTCCGCCATGGTGATGCGGAAGCCTTCACCCTCCACGGCCAGCGACCAGCGGGCGCTGGTGCCCGGCGGACCGATGCAGGAAGCGATCAGCGGGTTGGGGTGGGCACCGAATCCGCCGAAGAGCGGTGAATCGCGCCAGAGCACTTCGCTGAACCAGTGGGTGCCGGCGGCTGCATCGGTGATCGAGGCGTGGCCCATGATCAGGGTGCCGGCGGCCCACGCGGAATCGAGGTCCGGTTTTTCCGGCAGGAGCCCAACCCGGAAAAAGGTGAACTGGTAGCCGAAGCGCCGGGAGGGATCGTCTGTTGTCTCCAGTTGGCCGGTGACATACCACCACTCGGTCTTGTACTCCGGGTGTGACCAGTGGTCGACGGGGAAGGACCACTGGTATCCCGGGGTCACCGGGGCCCAGTCCGTCCCGGCGGCCGCGGCCGGCAGCAGCAGGAGGAGAGTCAGGATCGTGGTTTGTCTCATCATCCTACAGGTCCTCCCGGCTCAGTTCCTGGGCCGGCACCCGGCTGCCGCGCAGGGCGGGGTAGATGCTGGCGGCCAGGGCGGCGGTCATGATGGCTGCGCCCTGGCGCAGCAGGGCCGGCCAGGGCCAGTGGGGCTGGATGGTCCAGCCGAAGTAGGCCGGGTTGATGATGTGGATCAGGATCAGGGCCAGGGCCACGCCCCCGGCGGCCCCCAGCAGGGTGCCGAGAATGCCGGCGGCCAGGCCTTCGCCGAGGAAGAGGCGGAAAATCTGTCCCCGACTGGCGCCCAGCGAGCGGTAGAGGGCCAGCTCGGACACCCGTTCCCGGGCCTGGACCAGCAGGCTCAGCGAGATGCCGCAGACCGCGGTGAGCAGGGCCATCACCTGGAGCAGACGGGTTACGGCAAAGGTCTGGTCGAAGAGGTCCAGCACGCGTTCGCGGATGTCGCGGCTGCTGCGTACGTCCAGCGGCAGGTGGGCATAGCGGGCGCGGAGGCCGTCCGTCGCTTGCTCGATATCGATGCCCTGCTCGAGATAGAGCCCCACGCTGTTCACCTGGCCCGGACCGAAGATCCGGTCCACGGTTGCCATGGAGAGGTAGGCCATCCCGCTTTCTGTGCTGTAGTCGCGGCTCACCCCGGCGATGGTGAACCGTTCTTCGCCGCCGGGGCCGGTGATCACCAGGGTATCGCCGGGCCCGAGACCGGCCTTGAGGGCCAGCGGTTCGGTGATGATGGTGGCCCCCTCATCCTGCACCCGGCGCAGCGCCTCCCGGGAGTCGCCCTGCTTCACCGGCAGAACATACTCGCTGTTTTCCAGGTCGAAGCTGATGCCGCTGAGGACGATCTTTCGCTCACCGGCCATCACCGGGAAGCGGCGCAGCAGGGCCGAGGAACGGACGCCGGGCAGTCCGGTCAGTTCGTCCACCAGGTCCGCGGTGAGAAAAGCCTCGCGGCCGGCCCGGGCCCAGGATGTGGTGGTGACATAGATGTCTGCCCGCACGTAGCCGGCCACCCAGGTTTCCAGGGTGGCGCGGAAGGAACCGATGAGCAGCGTCACCCCCACCAGCATGCAGACGGCGATGCCCAGGGCGGCCACGGCCACCGAGCTGGTGCCCAGCCGGAGCAGGAGATTCCGTGCGCTGTAGGCCCAGCCCAGGCGGCGGACCCTGATCCTGCCGCAGGCCAGGCGGATGGCCAGCGGGGTGAGCAGGGGAAAGGCCACCAGGATCACCAGGCCGAGGGAGAAACCGCCCCAGCGCACCGTCCTGCCGTAGAGGCCGTAGAAGGCGAGGATAGTCGCGGCCAGGGCCAGGGCGGCCAGGGCCATCCGGGGGGCGAGGCGGCCGGCCCGCTGGTGCAGAGTGTAGGCGGCGAGCAGCGTCCGGGTGTCCTTGCGGGCCATGTCCAGCGACGGCTGGAGCGCCCCCACCAGCGCCCCGATCACGCCGATGGCCAGCGCCAGCACCAGCAGGTCCGCCGGCACCCGCAGCTGTTCGATCTCCTGCAGCAGGTAGATGTTGGTCAGGGTGCCGCTCACCACCCCCATGTTCAGACGTGCGGCCAGCCAGCCCAGGGGAATCCCGGCCAGTGCCCCCAGCAGGCCCAGGGTTCCGGCCTCGCCGAGGATCAGCAGCAGCACCTGGGACCGGGTGCCGCCCAGGGATCGGATCAGGCCGAACTCGGCCCGCCGTCGCACCAGTGTGGCCCGGACGCTGCCATAGACGAGGAAGACGCCGACAAAAAGGCTGATCAGGCTCAGTGCGGTGAGGTTGAGACGGAAGGCTGAGAGCAGGCCGGCGGCGTTCTGTTCCCGCTGCTCCGGGGTGAGCACCTGCACCGCCGGGCCCAGTGCGGCGGTCAGGGCGCGGCGCACCTCTTCCAGGTCATGCCCCTGGCCGATCTTCAGGTCCACCTGGTGCAGCTCTCCCCGCCGTCCCAGCAGTGACTGGGCCTGGGCGATGTCCATCACCGCCAGCTTTCGCGGGGCCAGCGGCGTGTGCCGGCGGAAGTCCACCAGGGCGCCGATGTGCAGGTCGGCCAGCCGGCTGCCGCTGCTCACGGTGACCGTGTCGCCCACCGACCAGCCCATCTCACGGGCCAACACCGGGGAGACCGCCACCCAGCCGGGCCGGGAAAGAAATCCAGCCAGCGCCGCGGCTGCGCCACCACCGCCGGTGCTCTCGCCATCCCCGCTGACCAGCGGCAGGCGGCCGGCGGCAAAGAGGTCCAGCCCGGCCACCTCGAGAAAGAGGCCGGGGTATCCTTCCAGCGCCACGTCGATGCGGTAGACCGGCCAGGCTTCACTCACCCCGGCCGTGGCCAGCACTTTGGGGTAGAGGGTTTCGGGCAGGGTGGGGGTGCGGCCGGTGACGCTGAGGTCGGCGTCACCGCTCAGCGACTGCATGCTGCCGGAGAAGGCCGCCAGCGCATTGCGGTTGAGCAGCTGGACGGAGAAGACCGAGGCCACGCCCAGGGCCACGCCCAGTATGGCCAGCAGGGTCAGACTGCGGCCCTGGTGCAGCCGGCTGGCCAGCGTTTTCCGGATGTAGGCGATCACGACGGCACCAGCATACCGCTCTTCAATACCAGGACCTCATCGGCAAGGGAGGCCAGCTCGCGGCTGTGGGTGACAAAAATCAGGGTGGAGCCCTCTTCCCGGGCCAGGGCGAGCAGCCGGTCCATTATCTGGCGGCTGTTCTCGTCGTCGAGGCTGCCGGTGGGTTCGTCGGCCAGCAGCAGCCGGGGCCGGCGGACCAGGGCCCGGCAGATGGCCACCCGCTGCATCTCTCCGCCGCTCAGCTGCTGCACTGGGTCACCGCTGCGGTCGGCCAGGCCCACCCGCTCCAGCAGCCGATGGATCCGGGGCAGGGCCGTGGCGCTGGTCTGACCGGCAATCCACTCCGGCAGGGCCACGTTGTCCTCCACGGTGAGGTGGGGCAGCAGGTGGAAGAACTGGAAGATCAGCCCCACGCTCTTCCGGCGGAGCAGGGTGCGTTCCTTCTCGCTGAGGCCGGCCAGGTCACGCCCCTCCAGCAGGACCCGGCCGCCGGTGGGCAGGTCGATGCCGGCGGCCAGGTTGAGCAGGGTGGACTTGCCGCTGCCGCTGCGACCCACCACGGCCACCGTGCTGCCGGCGGCCACGGTCAGTGAGACCTCCTTGAGCGCAACTCGCCCTCCACCCCCGTCACGGGGGAACATCTTGGAGACGGCGTCGAACTGCAGGGCGGGTGCGGTCATCGATCATTACCTGGAAGGTGAAAGCGGTTCCCTGATGGCCACTCCCGCCTTCCGCGCTTTTTGAGCGGCCGAGCGGTGCCCCTTGGTCCACCTCTAGTGGACGGCATCAAAGCCATCGAGCAGATTGATCGCGTTGGTTTCATCTTTTTGGGAGCACTGCAACTCGATGCCGGAGAGGAAGGTGGCGTAGCCACACCCGCCCCAGATGGTGTCCCACTCCGTGGAGCTCGCCTGCCTGACATCTTTGATCGTGAGCTTCATTCAGCAACCCTGTGCGCCGCTGCCGCCGTGTGAAATGAGAGTCGTTGCCGGGGGATCTCAACCATCTATAGATCCTTGCCCGCCGCTTGTCAAACCTCAACAGTGCTTCCGCGCACCGCTCATTGCGGCAGATCCTCCAGCACCAGCAGCATCCTCTGGAGCACCATCGCCGTGCAGGACTAGCCAACTCGGCGCACGTCCGGCAAAACTCAGGTAAACTTCAGTACCGGAGACCGGCATTCCCTGCCGGACCCTCGCCAACCTGGAGGAGACCCATGTACCGGACACGTTTGTTCAAGGTGCTGGCCCCGGCGCTGCTGGGCGCGGGTATCGCCGTACGGGCCTTTGGCGGTGATGTGGTGGTGGAAGAGTGGGAGGAGCGGCTCAACCAGCGGCAGCCGCCGCTCGAGGTGATGGACGCCATCGGCCTGAAAGCGGGGATGACCATCGCCGACATCGGCGCCGGCCGGGGGCGTTACACCGTCTGGTTCGCCCGGCGGGTGGGGCCCGAGGGAAAGGTCTATGCAAACGACATCGACCGGGAATCGCTGGCCCACCTGCGGCGGCGCTGCGAGGCGCAGGGGCTGGCCAACGTGGAAATCGTGAAGGGTACGGTGGCCGACCCCGAACTGCCCGCCGGAACCATCGACATCGCCTTCATGATCAACGTTTACCACCACCTGGACGAACCGGTGCAACTGGTCCGGGAAACCCTGCCCTGTCTCGCCCCCGGCGGAGTGGTGGCCATCGTCGAGTGCGACCCGAGCAAGGACGGCTTCGACCCGCACCACGGCACGTCGAAGGCGGAAATGCTTCGCCAGTTGAAGGAGGCCGGCCTGGTGGAGATCGAGGTCATCGACCCGCCCTGGCTCAAGGATGACTACATCTACATCGGGCGGCCGGGCGGGGAGTGACCACGGGCCTCTCTCAGTCGGTCTTTGCCGGCAGTCTGAACTCACCGAGGGTGATCGGCACGGCCACCTTGAGCATCAGGGTGAAGACCAGGAATCCGAGGCTGAAGATGCCCACGGCCACCTGGATTTCGGTGGTGGAGGGGAAATACTCGTAGATCTCGCCCAGGGTGTCCGGGGTCATCCCGGGGATGACCAGGGACAGCCCCTTCTCGATATACACCCCGATGTAGATCAGCACACAGCCGATATTGAGGGTCACCCAGTTCCGCCGCGTGGCCGGGACGAGGAAGATGATCAGTGCCGCGACACTGAAGACCACCGACAACCAGGTCCAGGGCACAAGGGCCCGGTGGCCCTCCAGGCCGAAGAACATGTATCTGGCGTGGACCAGGTGGTGGGTGTCGGAGTAAAACTCCTTGAACACCTCGGCGCCGAAGAGGAAGAGGTTGAAGGCCATGGCGTAGGCCATCAGCTCGGCGATCTTCCAGATCGCCTCGTCCTTGATCTCCAGCCGGGTGGTCCGGCGGAGGATCTGGAGCAGGATGAGCAGGATCGCCGGCCCGGAGCAGAAAGCCGAGGCGATGAACTTCGGGGCCAGGATCGCCGAGTTCCAGAAGGGGCGGCCGGGCAGCCCGTTGTAGACAAAGGCGGTGACGGTGTGAATTCCGATGGCCGCCGGGATGGAAAGGATGATCAACGGGTTGACGAACGAGCCCTTGTGCTCGCGGTTGGTGAAGGAACAGTAGAGCAGGTAGGTGACGATCACCAGGTTGAGTGCCAGGTAGAGGTTGAGCACGATGACGTCCCAGCCGAGCAGCGAGCTGGGCACGTTCATCCGGCCGACAAAGGGGATCAGGTGCCAGAAGCGGTCCGGGCGGCCGATGTCGGAGATGACGAAGCCGAGGCACATCACGATGGCGCTGATCGCCAGCAGTTCGCCGAAGATGGTGATCTCCTTGATCGGCTTCCAGTTGTAGATATAGGCAGGAATCACCAGCAGCACCGCCGCGGCGGCCACTCCGACGAGAAAGGTGAAGTTGCCGATGTAAAAGGCCCAGGAGACCTGGTCCCGCATGCTGGTGGCGATCAGGCCGTTGGAGAACTGGTCGATCAGCCCGAAAGCGCCCACCAGGATCAAAACCAGCAGGGCCCCGATCCAGGCATAGTAGGCCGTGCCGCCGCGGACCATGCAGCGGATACTGCCGGTGACGAAATGAAGAAAATTCACCGGGCCTCCCTCTCCTGATCAGGTCCCGTAGAAATAATAGAACTTGGGCTGGGTGTTCAGTTCCTCCTTGAACACCAGCACCCGCTTGTTCTCCAGCACGTAGCGGATCTCGCTCTCCGGGTCGAGCAGGTTGCCGAACTTGCGTGCGCCCACCGGACAGACCTCCACACAGGCCGGGTAGCGGCCGTTCCGTACGCGCTTGACGCAGAAGGTGCACTTTTCCACCACACCCACCGGCCGCACCCGGTTGCCGAGGATGTGGGTCTCGGAATTGTATTCCCCGGGGGGCACCGTGGGCGTGGCCCAGTTGAAGTGCCGGGCGCCGTAGGGACAGGCCGACATGCAGCAGCGGCAGCCGATGCACCAGTCGTAGTCCACCAGGACGATGCCGTCCTGATCGGTCCAGGTGGCGCCCACCGGACAGACGGTGGTGCACTGGGGGTTGCGGCACTGCTGGCAGGCCACCGGCATGTAGAAGTGGCCTTCCCGCGGCACTTCCTCCGGGTCGTAGTAGGCGTTGGCCTCGTGGAGGTTGACCCCCTCCTCCTTGGTCATCTCCAGCACCCGGATCAGGTGCAGCTGTGGGTCGCGGGAGCAGTTGTTCTCCTCGACGCAGCCGTAGACACAGCGCCGGCAGCCGATGCAGCGGGAGAGGTCCAGGCCGTAGCCGAAGAGCACGTCCTCCAGCGGCGGTTCGGCGGTCACCGACACCGACGTTCCGAAACGCTCGCTGTGCTGGCGCTGGAGGCGGTCCAGCACCTGGGCCAGGTCCTCGCGGGTCATCTCGCGAAAGTGCTTCTGCAGGAATGCCTCGCGAGTGTTTTTGTCGCAGGAGGCCAGGGCGAGGCCGCCCGATGCCAGGGCGGCGGTGCGCAGGAAGCCGCGCCGGGAAATGCTGCGCCTGGCATTCGGTCCCTGTTTCGGTATCGATTTCCCGTTCAACGGAGGTTCTCCGGCCGCAGCGGTGGTGGCATGGGCTCGAGCGGCTTGAACCGCGGTGCGTGGGGGTCGTGGCAGTGGACGCAAAGCAAGTACTGCTTGTCCCCGCGCCAGTTACCGGTCCGCTTGCCGTGAACCCCGGCCCGCCAGTCGCGGATCTTCGGGCCGTGGCACTGGCCGCAGAGCACGTACGACTCGGTGAACTCCACCGGTGTGCCGCTGGCCAACCGTAGCACATCCCGGTTGTCGGCGTCGTGGCAGTCGAGGCACCAGCGGTGCTCCTCATCGTGTTTCAGCACGATCTCCAGGTGCTCTTCGGTCAACTCCCGCCGCTCACGGTTCACCTCCATGTCCTCATGGCACATGCTGCAGGGAAAATAATCGTCGGAGAGCGGCGGCGGGGGTACTTCGAAGAGCTTCCCGTCGCCGGGGTCCGAGTCTTCAGACGCACCGAGAATTCCGGGGGACGACAGGAGAAGAATGAGCAGGATGGCCAGGCCGACCGTTGTCAGCAGCGAGTGGTGTCGTCCGCCGCCGGTTAATCCTGCTTTGAACATGGGTCACATACATTCCGGCCCAATCCGCGGGGACGGCCGACAGAAGCTATGATGAAGGAACAAGCGTAATTCCGACAATAACTGTAGGCAATATAGCATTCGGGTATGCCCCGTGCAATGAGAGCAGGCGTGTGCCCCGTTGAACCGGAACCGGCTCATCGCAACGGCTCGGCAGGCGTGCCGGAGACTATCAGACGAACTCGTGGCAGTCGGTGCAGGCATCGGGCGCGTAGTGCTCGTCCTCGAAATCTTCGGGCACGTGGCACTCGCCGCAGGTCTCGCGCCCCTCCACTGTCCAGTGGTGGGGGCGGTGGCAATCGATGCAGTCGAAGTCGGGATGATCGCCTTCGTTGTGAGCGCCGCCCAGCTCGTCGTGGCAGGTGGAGCAGTCCTCCATCGGGGTCAGCGATCCCGGTACCAGGTGGCAGTCGGTGCAGTCCATCTCCCACATCGGGGTGTCGGCTTCGCTCTCGTGGCAGCCGGAGCAGTTGGGCGAGGGACGGACCCCGCGGTCGTGGCAGTCGGTGCACATCAGATCGGCGTGCTTGCCGGTGAGCAGCATCGGGTGCCAGTCTTCGGAGGTGGCCTCAGGCGCCATGGCCCCCAGCGGTTTCAGTTCGCTGCGGGTGGGCATGGTGTGGCAGATGGTGCAGTCGTCGCTGAGCACCTTGCCGTCGGTGGTGGCGTGCCGGCCGTCGTGGCAGCGGAAGCATCCGGGCCAGTTGCGGTGGCCGATGTTCATGGGATAGGTGGTCCAGTCGACGTTCATTTCCGGGAAGACGGTGCGGTTGTAGATCTCCAGCACCATCTCCACCGCCCGGTTGATATCGGTGGACCGGGTGCGGTAGAGCTCCTCGAATTCGGTGGCGTAGAAGTTGAAGATCACGTCCCGGATGCCCTCCCGGGCCTGGTCGCGAGTGGGATAGGGCGTTTCCAGCGCTTCCACGGCCACCTTCTTGATCCAGGGCAGGTCCCGGGGAATGTGCTCGTTGTACAGGGCCCGGTCCACCGACCGGTCGGGCGGCATGAAGCGGTGCGACGGCCGGTTGTGGCAGTCGATGCAGTCCATCTCACGGCGGGGCAGAGCCTCCAGCTCTTCGGCGGTCAACTCGGTGTCCAGCGAGACGTATTCCCGGATGTCCCCGTGTTTCCCTTCCACGCGGACCCAGGGGATGGTCTGCTGCTGCGGGTCCACCGGGGCATAGGTGATGGTGTTGTTGACGATCATGTGCCAGTGGATGCCGTCACTCTGGCCCTGGGTGGAGGAGCCGCCGCCGGTCTTCATGATCAGGCTGATCTGGTCGTTGGTGTTCTTCTCGTCATACCGGAAATAGGGGATCTGCAACAGCTGGGCCCCGTAGAACTTCTCCGGCCAGTGGCACTCTTCGCAGGTTTCCCGCGCCGGGCGGAGGTGGGCGATGGGGGTGGGGATCGGGGTGGTGTAGTTGTTGAGGATCGTCCGGCCCACCATGTTCGTCCCGGAGAGTTTCGACTTGACGTAGAAGGACGTTCCCGGGCCGACGTGGCACTCGACGCACTTCACCCGGGCGTGGGGCGAATGCTGGTACGCGGTGTACTCGGGCTCCATCACCACGTGACAGAGCATGCCGCAGAAGTGGTTCGATTCGGTGAAGAGGAAGCCGTTGTAGCCCACCACGGCCAGCAGCACCAGAGTGAAGAAGATGATGACCATGATCACGGCAAATTTTCGTCGCTGCTTGCTGTCGTTGAGATCCAGCCTGGGGTAGGGCATCGCGTCGGTGGTCCCGGTGCGCTTGCGGCGCCGGCTTTCCCACCGGGTGCCGAAGAGAAACACCAGCACGCCGATGATGATCACCGCCGGAAAGACCATGTAGCTGAAAATGCCGAGATAGGGGCTGGAGGTGATGCCGCTGATCACCATGATGGTGGTAAACAGGGTGAGCAGTGCGCCGACAAAGGCGATGATGATGCCGATATAGCTGATGGTGTTCCGGTGGAGGCCGGTGTGCTTTTTGCGTGTGCTGGTCATGTCGAGTCTCCTCCATCGGGTCGATCATCATGGCGTAAGGTGGGCCAGACTTCTGAAATTATCTCCATTTCCTTCTTCATGCAAATCACCGGCCGGGTGAACTGACCCTCGGCCGGGGGCCGGGCTGCCGCTTACTCCTTGTTTTCCTTGCCTTTCAGCAGGTCGCCCAGCCCGGCAAAGGGCTGGTGCAGGCCTTCGGTATCCCGTTCACGGGACGGCGCATCACCGGTCAGGGCGTCGGCGACGATGTTCCGTTCGTGCTCGTTGTCGTGACAGTAGAGGCAGAGCAGTTCCCAGTTGCTGCCGTCGGGCGGGTTGTTGGTCGCGTCGTGATCCTTGTGGTGCACGGTCAGTTCACGCAGTTTCCGGCCCTCGAAGTCGCGGCCGCAGTGGCCGCAGACGTGGGGCAGGACTTTCAGCGCCCGGGCGCGGTAGGTCTGCTCCTCCCGGGCTTTGTTCCGGCGGAATTCGGCGACGATGGGATCCAGACGGTCGTCGCCCGATGAATCGTTCCGTGAACTCATCAGGGCACCCGCTCTTCCCCGGCCGGCCGGGGAGGTTCAGCACCAGAGGATCAGGAGGCAGCCGCCTCCTTGATGTGGCACTTCTTGCACTCCTTGGCTCCCTTCACCGGGCCGGCCTCTTCACCGGCCTCGACCTTTTCCATGTGGCAGCCCTGGCAGTTGTCATGCACGGCTGTCTTCAGCTTCGGGGCCTCGTCCTTGACCTCCTTGGGCATGTGGCAGGCGGAGCAGGGCTGGGGAACGGCGTCCCCCTCGGTCTTGTGGTGGCACTCGGTGCAGTTACCGATGCGGTCCGCGTGCTCCTTGTGATTGAAGGTCATCTTCCCCAGTTTGGCATCGAAGGTGATGATTTCCTTGTCCGCCGGGATCTCGGCGGCCATGACGATGATGCCGGTGAGGGCCAGCAGTGCGATCAGGACAATCAGCGTTCTTTTCAAGGTGGACTCTCCTCTCTGGGGTCACGCCGGTGCGTGGCTGACCCGTCTTGTTTTGGCCAGGATGTAGCCCCCGGCGGCAAAAATCAACTCGATGATGGTGATGACAAGAATCCAGATCATGTTTTTCTGCGAGAATCCGTAGTTGTGCAGCCCCACGCTGAGCAGGTTGACCCCGAACCAGGCCATCACCACCGTGACACTGGTCAGACCCAGGGTCGCGGCGTAGGCCGCTTTGCCCAGCAGCCCGGCCAGCCGGCCGTGGAGGACAAAGAGCAGCCAGAGGATGATCAGCAGTGCGCCGTTCTCCTTGGGGTCCCAGCCCCAGAACCGGCCCCAGGACTGGTCGGCCCAGATCCCGCCGAGGATGGTGCCCAGGGTGGTGAAGAAGAGGGCGGTCACCGCGGTGCCCCGGGCCGTCTGCAGCAGCGAATCGGCCTGTTCCCGGGCCTCCGGTGTGGCGATCAGCTGAACCAGCAGGATGTGGCCCACCAGGGCGGCCACCATGGCCGCGCCATACCCGATGGTGATGGTCACCACGTGGGTGGCCAGCCAGAAGTTGGAGTCGAGCACCGCCACCAGCATCCCCATGGTGTCCCCCTCGGCGGCATAGCGGAAACCGAGAAAGTGGAATGCCGCACCCAGGGTGGTGGCGGTGAGCAGGCCGATGCGGTCCTTGCGCATGAACTCGACGATGATGCCCATCACCACCGCCACCAGTCCGACGAAAACCACCGACTCGTAGAGGTTCGACACCGGCGCCCGGCCCATGATCAGCATGCGGATGAACAGGCCGGCGGTGTGCAGACCGGCGCCGGCGATGAGCAGCGCCAGGGCGAAGCGGCGGGTCCAGGCCGGGATGACCAGCAGACCGGCCAGCAGCAGCAGGAAGCCGCCGATGTAACAGTAGAGGCTGCGACTGAACAGCTTGGCCCGGTTGTAGAACAGTTCCAGGTCCAGGGGCTGGTCGCCGGCCACCAGCCTGCCGAATGCTTCAACCTTTCGATCAGCCGTGGGATCGCCGCCGTAGATGGCGGCCAGGCAGCGTTCCAGCTGGCCCAGTTGCTGCAGCTGCCGGTCACCCAGTTCCGGGCTGTCCAGCAGTTCCCACGGTGAGAGCCACTGTTCGCCCTCCTCCGGCGGCAGCATGGGCAGGTCGTTGAAGCCCCGGTGGGCCAGATGCGAATTGAGTTTCGAGGTGAACTCCTGCAGCGCCTGGTGCCGCGGACCTTCGGTCACCTGTCCACTTTCATACTCCTCGATCAACGCCACGGTCTCGTCGCGCTGGAGCATGAACTGCAGGTAGCTGGTCGGCTGACCCGGTTGCAGGCCGAAGGTGGCCGCGATTTCCGGATCATTGATCCGGATCGTCGGCGTCAGGGCGGTGAGGGAATGGCTCAATTCCTGGAAACGGAGGCACTTGATGTAGGCGTCCACCAACTGGTTCTCCACCAGGGTGCGTTCGGCCGGCGGTTTGCCGTACAGCTGGTGCAGCATCTCCAGCATGCCCTGCATCGAAGTGGTCAGCGTGGTGTAGGAGTAGAGATTCCCGGCCACTGGTTCGATACCAAGGGCCACCAGCACATCGTCGTTGCGGATGCGGAACAGCGGCTGACCCATGGCCGAGCTCGGATCGAGGAGGGTATCGGCCAGCCAGGCGCTGGCCGAGCGGCCGTCGATGGTGCTCCGGTGGTAGAAGGTGAGCAACTGGTCCCGGGCAAAGGTGTCCATGGGTTTGAGCCGGCCCTGGTGCTGGATCACCAGGCGGCCGAAGGCATCGGCGCCGCTTTCGCTCACCCCGGCAAGGGCGATGCCGCCCGGGACGAAGAGGAGGCCGATGAGAACGATCAACAGGGTTCGCCGCATCATCTTCCGGCCTCCTCTTCAGCACGACGTCGCGTCGATGTCCGGACGAACATGATCGCCAGGTGGATCAGCATCCCGATACAGATGATGATGCTTGAGATATAGGGAAAGAGGCGTCCGGCGTTGCGCACCACCGAGAGCACGGTGGCCTGCCGGCGCCCATCGATATATGAGGACTGGTAAAAGGTGTAGCCCTGGGAACGCAAGGGGTGGTTCATCCAGATATCGGCTTTTTGTGAGCTTGCCCCCCGGACCACGCTGACGTGGGAGCGGTAGTCCCGGGCCATCTCCGTGCCCGGATGCTTGCTCACCTCGAAGTCCTCGAGCAGGACGTCAAAGGGCAGGCGGTAACGGCGGGGCCGCAGTTCCAACGTGAACAGTTCAGCGCCGTTGGCGTCACGGATCCGGGTGGGGGTAAATCGCTCCACCACCAGGTAGAGGCCGTCCACTCCCTCTCCCGCCCCGGAGAGCCGCAGCACGGCTCCGGCACGGCTTTCATCCTCACCGGTTTTCGGCAGGACCCGCAGCTCGCTGGTGGCGGCCAGCCCCCGGGCCTCCGCCGGGCTCTCGCCGCTGCGCTGCGCCACCTCGCAGTTCTCGTGCAGTTCTTCGATGGCGATGGTCCCGCTGGAGATCCCCTCCAGGGGCAGTTCCTTCCCGCTGTTCATGAAACCGCCGGAATAGCTGGTCACCTCTCCGGGCCCGCTGCCGCCGGCGCTGGTCAGTGCCAGTTCCATCGCATAATGATCTTCAAAGTAGCCCCGCTGTTCACCCTCCGGAATCAGCATGTAGCCTTCCACCGACTGGTAGGCGGTGATGAACCCGCCCACCAGCAGCAGCAGTGCGCCGAGGTGGGAAATGATCACACCCGAACGCCGCCACTGCATCGGGGTGGCGAAGATGAGCCGGGCCAGCAGGTTGACAAAGACCACCAGCATGGTCAGCCGGCCGCCGGGGAGCGGGATGAAGGAGACCCAGAGGATCCAGGAGCTGAAATAGCGCATCTGGGCATCGTGCAGGCCGACATATTTCTGGGCCACCGACCCCACCACGGTGAGGACCATCAGCCAGAGCAGGGCGTAGCAGAAGATCTCGGTGGACCCCAGCTTCCGGCCCCAGCGGTGCAGTGTCTCGGCCATCTCAGCTTCCCTCCGAGCGGGTGATGCTTTCCAGGAAGCTGGTGAACTGCCCTTCCACGGCATTGACCAGTTCGGGGGAACCGGTCATCTTGATGAACAGCGAGTGGTCCCCGGCAAAGTGCATTCCCACCAGCATTCCCTGGTTCACCGGCTCGCCGTTGACCAGCGTCCAGCAGGTGAAGGTGCCCACCGGTGATTCCACTTCGCGGCCCACGGCCTCGGCTGCGCCCTCGGCCACCGGCTGCAGGCCCAGCTGCCCGCGCCAGCGGTTGAGGTTGTTCAGCGGACCGCCCGCGGTGCCGGACAGGCGGATCACCGACAGGTCGCCCTGCTGGTCGCCGTGGGGCACCAGGTAGCTGCCCATGCGCATGGAGGAGGGCGGCTGGCTCTCCCAGCCATCCGGCGCCTGCCAGGAGTAGTCGCCGGAGAGGGGCGGGTGGCCTGACGGCATCTGCTGCCCGGACGCCGGTGGAGCGGCCGCGGTGGTGGCTGCCGGGGTCTCCTGGTAGCGGTCGATGTCTCCACCCCCGCCGCAGCCGGCCAGGGGAAGCAGGACGGTCAGAATAATCAGAGTTCCAGAGATTGTGAGTTTCATCGTGAGTCCATTTCCGAAACGACTCCCCTACCGCCGGTGGTGGTGGGAGCCAGGCGCAGCGCCTGCGCTGCAGGGTTTACCATGATGATGGTCTGATGCGAGACATCAGGATTGATTTTTACGGCTCAATTATATCCGTTCAACCCGAGTATGTCATACATATCATTCGATTTCAGTCGATATCAGGGGCGGTCCACCACCTCGGCGTTGCCGCCGTAAAGCACCTGGCTGCCATAGGCATAGAAGTCGATGCCGGTCATCGCCGTTGCCGTGCCGCCGTCCACGTTCCATCCGCGGATCCGGCATTCGTTGATTGGCCCGGGACCAAGGGTGGTGAGGATCTCGTCAATGCCGTCACCGTCCAGGTCGCCGGTTCCCACCCGGGCGCCGTAGAGGAGATGGGCCGGGTAGGCGAAGAAAGAGACGCCGGGCAGTGCCGAGGCGCTGCCGCCGGTGACGTCCCAACCGCGCACATGGGAGCCGAAGACCACTCCGGGGCCCGGGCCGGTGATGATCTCGTCGTCGCCGTTGCCGTCCAGGTCGCCGCAGGCCACGTTGACACCGAACTGGTTGGTGCCGTAAGCGAAGTAGCTCACGCCCGAGATGGGGGTCAGGGTACCGCCGTCGTAGTTCCAGCCGCGGACGTGGGGTCCGAAGACCGAGCCCGGGCCGGCGCCGGTGATGATCTCTTCCATGCCGTCGCCGTCGATGTCACCGCAGGCCACGTTGACCCCGTATTTCAGGGTGCCGTAGGCGAAGTAGCTGACCCCGGCAATGGAGGTCAGGGTGCCGCCGTCGTAGTTCCAGGCCCGGACGTGGGGCCCGAACACCGCCCCCGGTCCGGCGCCGGTGATGATCTCGTCGATGCCGTCACCGTCGATGTCGCCGCAGGCCACGTTGACGCCGTATTTCAGCGTGCCGTAGGCAAAGAAGTTCACTCCCGAAATCGGCGTGCCGTTGTATTCCCAGCCGCGCACGTGGGGTCCGAACACCGCGCCCGGTCCCGGGCCGGTGACGATTTCCTGGACACCGTCGCCGTCGATGTCACCCACGGCCACGTTGACGCCGAACTGGTCCACGCCATAGGCGTCGAAGCTGAAGAGGGGCGAACCCGGGCTGGCCGCGCTGAACAGCCGCACCTCGGGCGGGTTGTTCTGACCGGGGCCCGGCCCGCTGGCGATCATCGGCACCGGCTCCCCGCCCTCGGCCTGGAAACTGGCGGCCCAGGTGTTCCAACTGCTTGATGAGGGCGCGTATTCATGGAGGGCCCAGAAGGTTGTGCCGTCGGCCGGGTCCACGGCCACCGAGCTGTAGTCGCCCCAGCGGCTGCTGCTGGTGCCGT
>CBESOE010000101.1:0-16358 GCA_965531145.1 uncultured bacterium
CAGGGAGTGGATGCACCCCTCCACGAATACCGGCCCCCCCAGCGGACCCGGGTACACCGTTCCGTCCACCAGAGTGTTCTGCTGCTGGAGGTCCACCCGCACCTCAACCCGGCCGGAACCGGCGGCGGGTTCCAGCACCAGCACCTGCTCCTGGCCCTCCCCCCTGATCTCCAGCAGCGACAGGTCGCCTTCCACGTAGATGCCCCCGGTGAGGTCACCGTCGCGGAGAAGGTAGATACCGGCGGGCGGGCGGCCAATCCCCGCCGGCAGACCCAGGGCCTCCAGCAGTTCCTCATCCCCCAGCTGCGGACCGGGCCCGGGGGGCAGCCCCAGTGAAGCCCGGGCCAGATCCCCGGGGGGCGGCAGGGGCGCGCCGGCCTTCACCCGACAGGGGTAGACAGCGGCAAACTGCGGGTCGGCCGAGGAGGTCAGGGACCAGAACGCCCGGTCATCCCGGGGAGTGAGGTAGGCCGCCCTGAACCGCGGCAGACCCGATCGGGGCCGGCCGGTGCCGGTGAACCCCGGCGTTCCCCATGTCCTCACCGGTCCGTGGTAATTCAGCGGCGGCAAGTGAAGCAGGGGGCCGCCGGGTTCGTCCCCGCCGCCGGGAAGACAGAGCTGCCAGTGGCAGCGGGGGAACCGGGCGAGGATGAGCACGAACAGGCTCTCCTCACGGCAGTAGGCGACCCCGCCCCGTGCCGGCCCGGGTGAAGAGCTGCGGCCTTCGCCGGTGACCCGGCAGCGGTAGGTGAAGGCGAGCCCGGCGGCCGGGCTGCCGCTCACCCCGGCCGGTTCGATAAGGCAGGCCGCACCACAGCGGGCCAGTGAACCGAGGGCCTCCATCCTCACCCCTTCCAGGGGCAGCTCCAGGGTCCAGGGGCCGAAGTCGGCTTCCAGGCCGGGGATGCCGGCGGCCAGCAGGCTCAGGTAGCGGTCCGGCTCGCCGGAGAGGACGTCGTTGAGGTAGCGCTGCGCATCGGCTTCGGTCAAATCCTCGGGGAGCCGGAACCGGGCCAGGGCCTGCCGCAGCTGTGCCGAGCGGCCGCGCAGGGCGGAGAGGGCGGCCACCCTCACCCGGTCGCTCTCCAGGCAGTTGATTGCCAGTTGCATTTCGGTCTGCACCGCCAGGTGCAGGGCCGCGCCCACCAGCGCCAGCATGGCCGCAAGGAAGAGAGCGGCCGGCAGGGCCGAGCCCCGGGAATCGCTGCTGCGGAGTATCATCGTTTTCCACCACCAGTGACGTGAATTGGCTTCAGCGAACATCGCGGAGCAGGGCGGCCGCCCCCCGCACTTCCCGCCGGGCCGCCAGGCCCGCAGCTCCCAGCGGACCATGGCCGGTGAGGGTCAACTCCACCACCCGCACATGAAAACTTTCGGTCTCGTCTCCCTCATCGATCTCACCGTCGCCATCGTTGTCCCGCCCGTCGCCCCGGCGGGAAAGCGGGGTATCGGTCCGACGCAGTTCGCCACGCTGGTCCACCAGGCCGTCACCATCGTTGTCCACCCAGTCCCGCAGGCCGTCCACACCGGCGGCCACCTGGTAGGCAAAAACCATGGAGACCACCCCCTCGGCCACCGGGGCACTGCCCTGGCGCAGCACATCCCCGTCCAACCGGTAACGGACCCGTTCATTGCTGCCCGCGGCCAGGCCGTCGCCATCGAGGTCGCGCAGTACGGTGAGGCTTTCCGGCCCCGCGTCCTCCAGGGGGGCGAAGGCGGGTGGGCGGCCAGCCCCGGCCCCTGCATGACGCAGCACACTGCAGATCCGCTGGGCCCCCCGCCGCAGGGCCGCCGCCCGGTGCGCGTCGCCCTGGAACCGGGCCTCAGCCCGTTGCACCGAGGTCAGCAGGGTCAGCACCGCGGCCGAGATGAGCAGCCCGA
Organism: uncultured bacterium; assembly: GCA_965531145.1. Classification (GTDB taxonomy): domain Bacteria; phylum Acidobacteriota; class JAQAZP01; order JAQAZP01; family JAQAZP01; genus JAQAZP01. Next base: position 1,882 of record CBESOE010000101.1, read on the forward strand.
GAAAGAGGGCCGCCGCGGTTTCGGCCAGGCTGAACCCCGCGCTGCGCCCGCTCACCGGACCACCCAGGCAAAGAGCCGGGCGCCGGGCCGGCGCCCCCCCTCCCCTGCCCGGTGAACCGCAAGGGCAACCAGCTTCCGGCCACCGGCCTCCAGGGCCACCTGGCGGCAGACCAGCCACTCCCGGCCGTCGAGGGTCACCACCTCGCTGTACCCGGGCCGGGGCAAGGAGAGAGAACCCCCCGGCTCCAGGGCCGGGTGGTCGTAGGGCAAAGCCAGCAGTTCTTCCATCCGGCCGGCCAGCAGGGTGTTGGCCGCGGCAGCCCGCTGCAGGGCGTCGCCGGACCAGGCCGAGAGGACCACCAGTTCCATGCCGGCCACGGCACCCAGGGCCAGGATCAGCAGCGCCGCCATGCACTCGGCGAGACCCACTCCGCGCTGCCCCGCCATCCTGTTTCCTTGAAGTTTCATGAAACGGGTATAGAGCAATCAACATGCCAGGACAGGGATGCCTGTGCACAGGGGCCGGGAGATACCGGGGGGTGATCGCGGGGTTGCGGTTCGTCAACCCTGGTTGTCGGAGAGCTCCGGCTGATGCGGCGGCAGAGTGATCCGGAAGGAGGTGCCCTCACCCGGCCGGCTGTTCACCTGGATCGTGCCGTTGTGCGAGAGGATGATCTTCTGCACCAGGGCCAGACCCAGGCCGGTGCCCTCCTCCCGGGTGGTGAAGAAGGGGAGAAAGATACGGTCGAGGTTCTGCTCCTCGATACCCACACCGTTGTCGGAGATCTCGAGGCCCACCCTGCCGTCATCAGACACGGCACCGCGCACATGAACCTCTCCCCCGTCCTCCCGCACCGCCCGCACCGCCTGCCGGGCGTTGCGCAGCAGGTTGAGAAACGCCTGGCGCAGCAGGGTCTCGTCACCGTTCACCGCCGGAAAGTCGCCATCCAGACTGAAGGCCATCCCGTCGTCCTCGCCGGGCGGGGTCACCTCGGCCAGGCACTCCTCCAGCAGCGGGCCCAGTTCAATCCGCTCCATACGCAGGGACGCCGGGCGGGCAAAGGCGAGGAAGTCGCTGACCACCTTGCCCAGGGTCCGGGTCTCCTTGAGGATCTCCCCGGCGTGTTCGGCCACCCGGCCGTCCTCCGGGTTGCGGTTCACCAGCTGGGCATAGCCCTGGATGGCGGCCAGACCGTTGCGGAACTCGTGGGCGATGCCGGCCGACATCTCCCCCAGGCGGGCCAGGTTCTCACGCAGCCGCACCTGGTCCTGCAGCTGGCGGATCTCGGTCAGATCGGTGAAGAGGCACATGGAGCCGATCACCTCGTCTCCGCGGCTGCGCAGCGGGCTGGCGCTGACCCCGAGATACCTGGTGTCCCCGGGGCTCCGCTCGATCTCGATCTCCTCCCGGGAGAAAAACCGCCCCTCCTCCAGGCTGGCCCGGATGATTTCCGCGAACTCCGGACAGCCGGAGAAAAGATCCCGGTAGCCCACACCGGTCATCTCCTGCTGGTCGCGGGCCAGCACCGTGGAGGCGGGGAGGTTCATGTTCACCATCCTGCCGTCGCTGTCAAAGGTGAAAACCCCGGAGGAGATGCTCTCAATGATGTTCTCGCTGAGGGCCAGCGAGTCATCGGCCCGTTCGCGCTCCATCAGGCGCATCGACTCCAGCTGCTGTTCCTTGTCCTTAAGGCTCTGGATCACCCCTTGCAACGAGTCGAGGACGTGGGACTCGGACCGCAGGCGCTGGTCCCGGTCCCGCTCGCGGGAGCGGCTGATCCGACGGACAAAGGCCAGCACCACAAGGAAGGCGACCCCGGCCACGAGGAAGAAGATGAAATACTGGTTCACCAGTTCCAGCATGTCGGATTCCATGGCCCGCAACTCCTCTGAATCTCTAGTGCAACAGCCCCATGTACCAGCCGAGTATCGGGTCACCGAAGAACAGTGCCACCAACCCGGCGATACCGAGGAAGGTGCCGAAGGGCAGTTTCGCCTGAAGCCCGCCGCGGCCGCTGGAGAGCAGGAAGACCCCGGCCAGCGAGCCGAGGAAGGAACCGATCACCAGAACCAGCAGCACCGAGGGCCAGCCGAGGAAAGCCCCAACCAGGGCCATCATCTTGGCGTCCCCCATGCCCATTCCCTCCACGCCGCGCATTTTCTTGTAGGCCTTGGAAACGGCGACGATGGCCACCCATCCCAGCACCAGGCCGATCAACGAACTGACCCAGGTCACCCCGCCGGGAAATAGGCTGAAGAGGAACCCGGCCACCGTGCCGGGGATGGTCACCGTATTGGGCAGGATCTGGTGGTCGTAGTCGGTGAAGATCAGCACCACCATGGCCGAGCAGAAAAAGAAACTGGCGGCAAAAGCCGCGGTGGGCCCGTGCTGCCAGACCAGCAGCAGGGTCAGCAGCCCCACCAGCAGCTCCACCGCGGGATAGCGGAAGGAGATACGCATGCCGCAGCCGCGGCAGGCTCCGCGAAGCAGGAACCAGCTGAGCAGCGGGATGTTGTCCCAGGAGGCGATGGACTGACCGCAGCCGGGGCAGCGCGAGCGGGGGCGGACCACCGACTGGTAGAGCGGCAGGCGGTGGATGCAGACATTGAGGAAGCTGCCCCAGCAGAGGCCCACCGGAAAGGCCAGCAACAGGGCGGTGGTGCGCAGCGCCTCGATTTTCAGCGGATCACTGACCATGGCTCACCCATTTCTGCGTTCCCGCCACCGTCCCGGTGTAGGGGTCATAACTGTATTCATCACCCTGCCAGTCGCGGGGGACCTGATCGGCCAGCCCGGCGCTCACCAGCTGGGCCAGGCTGGAGGGGTAGTGCCCTTCCAGGCCCTGGTAACGGTCCACCAGTGAGGCCAGCGCCTCGATGTTGATCTCGTCATGGAGGATCCGCAGGTGGCGTTCGCTGATTCGCTGGTCCTCCTCCTTCTCCGCCTCGTCATGGGCCCGTTTCCAGAGTTCGTAGGAGGTCCGCTTGTCCCCGGAGCGGTCGGTCATCCCGGCGCAGAGCCGCTTGATGTAGTTCGGTGCCGCCGGTCGGCCGGCGGCGACGTTGAAATAGTACGCCGCCTTCCTGGGGTCCTTGAAGGTGTCACGAAAGTAGTAGCCGGCGTCCAGGGGCAGCAGGTAGTCATCGGGGTTGTTGGCCATCCCCTTGTGCAGCAGCCAGGTGGCCCGTTTCCGGTCGTGGCCCTCGGCCACAATGGTCAGCGCACCGATCATGTAAGCGTCGATGAACTGCGGGTCGAGGTCGGTGATCACATCGAAGGTGTGCAGCAGGTAGGGGTAGCGGGTCTCCCGGGTGAAGTCGGTGTAGTATTGGATCGACCAGATGTAGATGATGTCGGCCAGCACGTTGTCGTAGCCCAGGGTGGTCTGCTTGAGGTGTTTGCCGGCGGGGAGGAAGAGGATGTCGGTCCGCAAGGGCTCTTCCCCGCGGTCGGACTCCAGCCGGATGCCCACCGCCACGCTGCTGGCGAAGAGCAGCAGCGCCGCCGCCAGGAGCACAACTTTTGTTCGCAGGTCCCGGCTCACTGAAAATCCCTCCGCCGGAAAATGGCCACGGTGAGCATGAAGACCGCCGAGGCGTAGAGCAGTCCGTAGATCAGCGCCAGCAGCAGCTGGCCCTCGCGCAGCGGCAGGCTGTGCACCGCCTGGTGCTTGAGGTTGAACAGCTCCAGGTTGGGCAGCAGGTAGTAGAGCGCTTCACAGAGCCAGCGGCTGGCGCCGCTCTTCACATGGGCCCGGAGCAGCAGCAGGCCGCCGCTGAGGTGGCCGGTGATGTACAGGGCCATGGTGAAGACGGCACTGAGGATCGGCGTGGAAAAGGAGGAAAAGAGCAGGGCGAACCCGGTGACCAGCACCAGTTCCAGACAGATCATCAGGATGGCCGGAATCACCGCCAGGTCCAATGTGCCGCCCTTCCAGAAGAGCACGGCCAGGAACATCAGCGTCATCAGGCCCACGTTGCAGAAGATGGTGAGCAGCAGCCCGAGATACTTGCCCAGCAGGAACTGGTAGCGGTAGACCGGCTTGGTCACCACGGTGTAGATGGTGCGGCGCTGGATTTCCCGGGAGACCAGGCCGATGCCGACAAAGACCGAAATCAGCACGCCGAAGATGGAGATGCTGGCCAGCCCGATGTCCTTGATGATCTTGATCTGGCTGCCCACGGTGAGCAGGCTGAGCACCACCGAGGAGATGATCAGCAGCAGGCCGAAAACCAGCAGCAGGTAGAGAATGCGGTCGCGGATCGCCTCGCGGAAGGTGTTGAGGGCGATGGCCCAGACGATTTTCATTGGCCGTTCTCCATCTCCGCCATCAGCCGGTCCTCCAGGGAACGGCCGTGGGGCACCACCGAAATCAGCTGCCCCCCGGCCTCGAAGAGATGCTGGAGGTAGGGCTGCAGCTCGGTCTTGCCGTCGAGGGCGATGAGCAGCTTGCCCTCGGTGGCCGATACCAGCCGGCCGGGGGCCGGCACCGCATCGCAATCCAGTGCGGTGGCCACCAGGTCATAGCCGCGGATCTCCTCGCTGAGCAGCGGATCCATCCGGCCCAGGTCGCGCAGCCGGCCGCCCACCACCAGGGCCACCCGGTCGCAGAGCAGTTCGGTGTCGGAGAGGATGTGCGAGGTGAAGAAGATGGTCTTGCCCTCGCCGCTCAGGTTCTGGATGATCCGGCGCACCATCCGCCGGCCCAGGGGATCGAGGCCGGACATGGGTTCGTCCAGCACCAGGAAGTCGGGATCGTTGAGCAGCGCCTGGGCCAGCCCGATGCGCTGGATCATTCCCTTGGAAAATTTGCGCAGGGGCAGCTGGCGGACCCGTTCCAGTTCCACCAGGGCCAGCAGCTGCTCCACCCGCTCACGACGCCGGGCACGGTCCATGCCGTAGAGCCGGCCGTAATACTGGAGGAATTCCTCGCCGGTGAGATACTCGTAGAAGGAGGGGTTCTCGGGAAGAAAGCCGATCCGCGCTTTCACCGCCGCCACATTCACCGAACGGCCGAAGAGCCTCACCGTCCCGGCGTCGGGGGCGATCAGGCCCATGATCGCCTTGATGGTGGTGGTCTTGCCCGCACCGTTGGGGCCGATGAGGCCGAAGACCTCGCCGCTACGCACCGTGAAGTCGATCTGCTTCAGAACGGGCATGCTCCGGCGGGTCATGGGGTGCGGGTAGGACTTGGCCAGCCCCTGCACCTGGAGCACATCCTGCTGTTTATCAGCCCCTGGCACTGAAACCTCCTTCGCTGCTGCGATTGTACACCAACGCCCACGGCCGGGTCAGGCCCGGGCATCCTGCAGAAGTTGTTCGTAAAACGACTCCAGGTCGTCCATCATCCGGCTCACCGTGAACGGCTCCACCAACTCCAGCGCCCGCCGTCCCATCGCTTCCCGCAGGTCGCGGTCCTCCAGCACTTGGACGATGCGGCCGGCCAGCAGTTCGGGCCGGCCCGGGTCCACCAGGAAGCCGTTGACCCCGTCGGCCACCGCCTCCGGTGCGCCGTCCACCCGGTTGGCCACGATGGGCCGCCCGCAGACCATGGCCTGAGGGAAAACCCGGGGCAGCCCCTCCCAGAGGGAGGAGAGGGCCACGATGTCGCAGAGCTGCAGCAGGGCCGGCACATCGTCCCGCCAGCCCAGCAGCCGGAACCGATCCTCCAGGCCGTGGCGGCTCACCGCCTCCTGCACCGCGGACCGCAGCACGCCGTCGCCGGCGATGAAGAAGGAGGTCTGCGGGCACTTCTCCGCCACCAGGGCCGCCGCGCGGACAAAGTCCATCGGCGCCTTCTGCGGCTTGAGGCACCCCACCATGCCCACCACCAGGTGGTCCGGGGGGATATCCAGTTCCCGGCGCAGCTCCGCCACGGTATCGGGCGCCGGGGCGAATCGCTCGGGCTCGATGGCACAACGGATCACCTGTTCCGGCCTGTCCCGCAGGACACGGTGCTGCCGCCCTTTGACAAAGTTGTCCGCCGCGTCGGCGGTGAACCCGCTGGTCACCCGGGCGGCGGCCCGCTCGGCCAGCACGTAAGCCTGGCGCAGTGGCCAGGGCTGGTGGTCGTTGAAGCCGAAGCCGTGGATCGAGTGGACCACCACCGGCACCCCGGCCAGGCGGGCGGCCCAGCGGCCGAGGATGCCGGCCTTGCTGCTGTGGGTATGCACCAGGTCCGGTTTCTCTTCCAGCAGGATCCGCTTGAGGTCGAACAGCGCCCCCAGGTCCTTCCCGGGCCGCACCGGCCGCACCAGCCGGGCCACGAAATGCACCCGCACCCCGGTGAGTTTCTTGGCCGCCTGGTCGAGGATGCCCCCCGGGCCGACCACCAGCACCGGCTCGTAGCGCTCCCGGTCCAGGTGCTGCAGCTGGTGCAGGGTGATCTCCTGGGCCCCGCCCAGCTCCAGCATGGTGATGATGTGCACCACCCTGATCCGCTTCGCGGTCACTTTCCGCCCCCCGTCTCCCGGGCCAGGATCCGGCCCGCCGCCGCCCGGCCGTCCAGCACCGCGCTCTGCATGGTGCCGTAGTGCCAGCGGCCGTAACGGCCGGTGGAGATGATCCCCATCCGCTCCAGTCGCTGCAGTATCTCGTCCAGCGCACCACACCGCTGCTGGTCGTGGATCACATAGGCCGGGTCGATGTGCACCGCCTCGCTGCGCAGCACCTCCCCCCGGCTGCCGAGGATGCCGGCCCGGACCAGGCCGTCCAGCACCTGGTCCTGCACCAGCGGCAGGGAAGGCGACTCCCCCGGCGGCACCGAGACCTCGGCGTAGAGGGTTGAGACCCCGGCCGGCGCCACCCCGGTGGCAAAGCTGGAAAAACAGCCCACCCGGTAGAAGGCGAACTCCGGCTCGGGGAAGTAGACCCAGTTCTCGGTCAGCACCGCCTCGCGGTCCACCGCCAGGTTCACGTCCACCACCGACACCGCCCGCAGCCGGCCCGCGGCTTCGGCGGCCCAGCGGTGTTCTCCCCCGTTGAGCATGCCCAGCAGGTGGGGCAAGGGCATGGTGCTCACCAGGGTGTCGTAGGGTTCCTCCCCGCCGTCATCGAAACGCACCAGCCGGCGGTCCGGGTCCACCCGTACCGCTTCCCGACCCAGCTCCGCAGGCCGGCAGAGGCCCCGGGCCAGGGCATCGGGCAGGGCCGAGATGCCGCCGCTGGCCGGGTAGCGGAAGGTGGCGTTGTAGCCGAACTCGCTGTCCAGCGTTCCCAGGGCACCGCCCACCACCTCCTCCAGGCTGGGCACCGGCACCGACCAGGTGGCCCAGTCGGTGGCCAGCCCCTCCAGGGGCGTGCGGTAGAGCTTCTCGTTGTAGGGTCGGAAAAAGTGCTTCTCGAAACCGGCGCCAAAGGTGCGGTCGACCCAGTGGGCCATGCTGGCCCCGGCCCCGGGTTTCGTCATTTCCTCCCGGCAGGCCTCCTCCGCCCGGGCCTCGGCAAAGCCGAGCAAGCACTCGGTGACCACCTCCGGCGGCAGCCCGTGGGTGTTGGCCTGGAAGGGGTAGGGCGTGCGGATGCCGTGACTCTGCACCGCGGACACCCGGCGGTGGGTGGCCAGCGCTCCGGGCAACAGGCGGTCCAGCAGCTGGTCGAAAGCCGGGTCGCTGGCGTGGAGCAGGTGGCCGGTGTAGTCGAAACGGCAGCCGTCCTCCCAGCTGATGGTGCGGGCCAGACCGCCCACCTCCTGCTGACGCTCGAAGAGCGACCATGGGGTCTTGCTTCCCAGGTGCCAGGCGGCGCTCAGGCCGGCCAGGCCGGCCCCCAGTATGACGACACTGTCCACGTCCGGTCCTCCGCGGGTCACATCCCGGCCGGGAAGCCCTTGCCGGTGAGGAAGAAGCGGGTGTATTCCCAGGGTTCCTGGTCATCGGGGTTCAGTTCCAGGGCAGTGGCGAACTGCTCCAGCGCCGGTTCCTCCTCCCCGTGGAGGAAGAGGGCCTGCCCGGCCAGATTGTGGCCGGTGGCCTGGTAAGAACGCTCCAGCTCAGCGGTGATCCGCTGCCGCTCCTCCGCTTCCATGTCGCCCCATTCCAGCAGGGGGAGCACCGGCTCGCGCTGGCTGAGCAGCACATCGAAGTTGTCCCGCCAGCTCCAGGTCCGGCTGAGCAGCTTGGAGGAGAAATACTCCACTGCCGGCCAGTCGTCGGTGTGAAACGGGACCCCCTGGACATAGCGCTCCAGCGTCTCGCGGCCGAAGAGAAAATTGTCCAGGATGTGCACCGGGTCGGTCTGGCCCACATCCTCCAGGTCGGCGGCCACCGAGGGTATGGCCAGCAGCTCGGCCATCCGGGCCACGTCGATCTTCTCCCCTTCCACCCGGCCCAGCACCACGGTGAAGGGGTTGATGGTGGAGTTGACGTAGAAAACATAGGTCTCGGGGAAAACCGCCTGGAAGGACTTGAAGATCATCCGCAGATTCTCGTCGGTGAGGCTGTAGAAGGGCAGCCACTGGGAAACGATGCCGCCGGGGTTGAGCTTGCGGCGGCAGAGTTCATAGTATTCTTTGGTGTAAAGTGACCCGTTCCCGGCGTAGCGCGGGTGGATCGAATCGGAGAGGATCACGTCGAAGGTCTGCGGCGCGGCGAGGATGAAGTTGCGGCCGTCGCAGTAGGTGATCTGCACCCGGTCATCCGTGAGCCAGAAGGTGTTGTTGATCTCCTTGAAGAAACGGGCGGCGGTGCGGATCACCCCCGGACTGATCTCGGCCACCCGGATGTGCTCCACCTCCGGGTACTTGGACACCGCGTGGGCCGTGCCGCCGCTGCCGAATCCGATGTGCAACACCGAGCGGGCATCGCCGTGGACCAGCAGCGGCAGGTGCCCCTGCATTTTCTGCACCGCCAGCAGGTCGATGGACGTCCCGGCCACGTTGACCCCGTTGAGGCTGATGGAGCGCCAGTCGCCCCGGGTGTCGCGCACCTCCTCCACGGTGATGGTGGCCTGGGCATCCTCCTCGAAGTAGATCACCCGGCTCGCCCCGCGGTGGTTGAACACGCCGGCCGAGGTGAGCACCTGGTCCATGGGGTAGAGGCCGTTGAACAGCAGCACGTAGACCAGGACCAGGACCACCGGCAGCGGCACGAGCCAGGCCATTCCCGGCTTGCCCTTGCGGGCGGTGACCAGGGCCACCCCGCCCACCGCCACGTTGAGCGCGGCGGTGACCCCCATGCTCCACTGCACACCGAGCAGCGGGATGAGAATAAACCCGCCGGCGAAGGAGCCGACGATGGCGCCCAGGGTGTTCACCCCGTAGAGGTCCCCCAGATCCCGCCCCACCTGCCGCAGGGAGCCCGACACCGCCTTGGCAGCCAGCGGGAAACTGGCCCCCATCAACACCGTGGGAATCAGCATCACCTGGACGGTGGCGAAGAAGAAGACGGTGATCATCTTGGGGTACGAGGGCGTGCCCAGGGCCAGACCCATGTTGCCCATGGTCTCGGAGAGATTCTTGAACTGGTGCACCTGGATCAGGATGGCCGCACCGATGCCCAGCTCCACCGCGCCGAACCAGCCGGCCAGCCCCGCCGGCCGCAGCCGGTCGCTGAGCGGGGCGCAGATCAGGCTGCCCAGGGCCAGGCCCAGCAGCAGCACCATCAGCATCACCGAGAAGGCATAGACCGAACTGCCGAGATAGAGAACGAGAATCCTCGTCCAGTAAACCTCGTAGGCCAGCGAGGCCATTCCGGTGAGGAAGAAGAAGACGAAGAAGAGCCGCCGCTGGGCCTCGGCGCCGGCGAGCGATGCACCCGGCAGCGGTTTCGGGGCCGGTGCAGCCGGCTCGGGGGTGGTATCCGGTTCCAGCGGTTCACCAAAGCGCCGGGAGAGCATGGTGGCAAAGACAAACACCAGGCCGTTGAGCACCGCGGCCACCAGGATCGCCATCCGCAGGCCGAGACCGGGAATGAGGATGAAACCGGCGGCAAAGCAGCCGAGCAACGCGCCGGCAGTGTTGGCAAAATAGAGGATCCCTGCTCCGCTGCCGGCCTGCTCCCGCTTGCGGATCACGAAGCGGGCCAGCACCGGCAGGGTGCCGCCCATCAGCATAGTGGGAATGATCAGGATCGCCATGGCCATCACGAAGCGCAGGGCGGCAAAGGTCGACGCGTCGGGGGTGACGTGCTGGTAGATCAGGATGTAGAGGTCATCCAGCACCTTGAACATCCAGGGCGTGGAGAGCCCATAGAGGCCGATGGCCAGCTCCAGCAGGCCGTAGACCAGCAGCGGTCTGCGGATCTTCGGGGTGAGCCGGCCGATGCCGGCGCTGCCCAGGGCCAGGCCGCCCATGAACGCGGTGAGCAGGGTGCTCACCGCATAGACCGTGCTGCCGAAGGTCAGAGTGAGCATTCTCAGCCAGGCGACCTGGTAGACCAGGCCGCAGAAGCCGGAAATGATAAAGAGAACCAGGATGGCCGGGACCGATTTTTTCACGATTTATGTCTCCAGGGATTGTTGAATACCACCGTTCTCCTTCCTATCGACCGGATACGGACCGAGTATGAGTACCCGTTGGATCCAATCCGTCACTCCTCCGCGGCAGGGCGGAGCAGTTCGATCTCGTAGCCCCCCCAGCCAGGGAGCGGTTGCGGGTAGAGCCGGCGCCGCTGGGCGGCCTGGCGCCGCTGTTCCTCTGCTTCCGCGGCCCGGCCCAGACCCTCCAGCAGGCCGGCCAGCATCAGCCGCCCGCGGATGAAGTTCGGTTCGTCGGCCACCGCCCGCTCCAGCTGCTGTACGGCAATCGCAGGGTTCCCCTCCTCCACCGCCATGCCGGCGAGGATGGCCCGCACGGCGAACTGGTGCGGGTTGAGCTGCAGCACCTTGCGGTAGGCGTGCCGGGCGGTCTCCCGGCCCTCGCCCCTGCCGGGCGCGGGTCCCGCCTGGGAGAGGTGGAGATAGAGACCGGCCCGTTCCAGCCGGAAGGAGAGCTCCCGGGGATTGAGCCGGATGGCCCGATCGTAGTGGCGCACCGCGCTGGTAAAAGCACCGAGGTCACCGGTGCGGTGATACTGCCGGCCGTGCAGGGCGGCCATGCGGCCCTGGTAGTAGGACTGGATCGGCACGGCGGCCGCCGCCCGGTGCAGCAGCGCCGCCGCGCCGGCGGGATCGCCCTGGGCCTGGCGGTGGGCCGCCTGGGCGGCCAGGCGGTCACCGTGGAACGGGACCCAGGACACGAACCAGGCTGCCAGCAGGGCCAGGGCCCAGACCAGGGCTGTGCGGGCCGCCGCCGGCAGCCCCGGGAAGCGCGGCACCCGCACCGCCGCCCGGGGCCACAGGCCCCAGAGCACGGCGAGGAAGAAAAGCATGGTGAAGTAGAGGGCGTTGTTGCCCAGGTTCTTCGAGACCATGGCCTGGACACCCAGACCCAGCAGCCCCAGCAGGGCCCCGGCGGCCACCGGGTCGTCACCGGCCGTCCCCCGCCGCCGCCGGTACTGCAGCAGCGCCAGCAGCAGGGCGGCCAGCAGCAGGGCCAGGGGCACAATCATCAGCAGCCCGCCCTCGGCCACCAGTTGCAGCGGGACATTGTGCGCCTGCTGGGGGGCGCGGCCAAAACGGGCCACCGCGTGCTCCACCGGAAAGTTGTATGCCGGGGAGAAAAGCCGGTAGTTTCCCAGCCCCACCCCCAGGGGATGATTGGCGATCATATCCAGCGCCGAGCGCCAGATGCCGATGCGCTCCAGGGCGTACGGATCACCGGAGGCCATGGAGATGAGATAACTGCGGAACGGGTTGGGCACCAGCAGGAGACCCGCCCACACGGCCAGGGGGACCAGCACCAGCACCAGCCGGCGGGCCAGCAGAGCCGCGGTGAGCACGGCGAGGAAGGCCAGCACCCCGCCCCGGGACCCGGTGAGCAGCAGGACCCAGACCAGCGGGACCAGCGGCAGCAGCCACCACCAGCGGCGCCGCCAGGGTACCCGACCGCCGAATACCAGCCGGGCCAGCACCACCGCTGTTCCGGCGGTGATCAGCGATGCCAGGTGGTTCGGATCGCGGAAGGGCCCGCTGACCCGTCCCGGCTGGAGGAACAGCTGCTCCCAGAGACCGTGGCCCGCGGCCAGGAGGATACCGGCCAGCAGCCAGTGCATCCCCCGGGAGGCCCACTCCTGGTCCTGCCGGCCGGCCGATACATGGAGCAGGTAGAAGAGGCCGAAGAAGAGATAGTTGATCAGCTGCAGCCAGCCGCCATAGGGGTCGATCTGGTGCACCACCCGTGCCGCCCCCACAACGGCCACACCGGCCAGGGCCAGACCGGCAAGCGACAGTTCAAGGGAATCGTCCGTCCTGTCCCGTTGCCGGCCGCCCCAGTTCAGGGCCGCCACCGCCAGCAGCAGCAACTGCACCGCCAGCAGATTGGTTGCGGCCATGGCCCCGTCACCCCAGGGCAGCAGCAGGAAGAGGGGCAGCAGCAGAACCACCGGCCCGGCGGTCAGCAGGGACAGGCTGTTGTGGTTCAGGCCGCCGGCGTTCATGAGCCGCCCCCCACGCGCCGCAGCATCTCCGCTCGCCGGTCCCGGTAGCGGGGCTGCAGCGGATAGCAGCGAAATGCCTTGTCAGCCTCCACCAGGGCGGCCAGGCCTTCCCCCAGACCATGGTGCACCAGGCTCAGCCGCTCGTGAAAAAAGGCCCGCCGGGGGTCGAGGGCCGTGGCCGCTCCATAGGCCGCGCCGGCATGGCGGATCAATCCCGGATCGTGCGTTTCGGACCCCGCGGCCAGCAACAGGGCGCCGGCCACGGCGTGCGGCTCCGGGTCCAGCGGGCTCCAGAGCGAGGCATCCTCCGCCGCCTGCAGGGCGTCCTCCCGGGCCGCCGGGCCCTGGGCGGCCAGATCCATGGCCCGGGCCAGGTGCTGCTGGCCGCGATACCAGCAACCAGTCCACAAAAAACCGGCCAGCAGGACCAGCGCCAGCACCACGGCTCCCGCCGGTTCCAGGGAGACCGGGGTCCTCCCCGACCTCTCCCCGCCCGCCGGTTCCGGCGCCGCGGTTCCCGGCGGAAATAGTCGCAGCGAGGTCAGAGCGATGAGGAAGATGCCCGGATAGCCGATGCCGGGGAACTCCACCGTGATCTCGAAGCAGGCATAGAGCAGCAGGGCCAGTGAAGCGTAACTGAGCGCGCGGGTCGCCTCCTCATCTCCCCCCGGGGCCGGGCCGGCCAGCAGCCGCCGGACCGCACCCCCGCCCAGCAGCAAGGCCAGGAGCACCAGGGCCGTCACCGGCAGGATTCCGCCCTCGGCAGCGGTGTGGAGATAGGTGTTGTGGGCCACCACCGTCTCGTTGGCCCCGGGCAGCCGGTGCCCGGCGTAGGCCACGGCGAAGTTGCCCGGGCCCGCCCCGGCCAACTGGTGATCGTGCCAGATCGACACCGCCGAACGCCAGTTGAAGAGCCGCTGGCTCACCGGGTTGTGGGCCTGGTCCGCGGCCCAGGGGGTGAACCCGCGAACCTGGAGCACCACGACGAAGGCCAGGGCCACGCAGATCAGGGCCGCCCCGGCCACTGCCACCCGGCGCCGGGTTGACCAGCCCGGAGCGCCGGCCAGCAGGGCGATGAATCCCAGAACCGCCAGCACCGGCAGAATACCGAAAGACCCGGTGAGCGGGAGCACCACGGCGGCCAGCAGCAGGGCTGCCCCCCAACCGGCCATCCCCCGGCGGCTGCGGTTGTGGCGGGCGGCGCGGGCCCGGTGGAGCAGCAGCGGCAGCGTGATCACCACCAGCTCGGCAAAGGTGGTGGGCAGGGGGAAGGTGGAGAAGACCCGGCGGCTGGCCAACCGGCTGAGCATCTCGGCCCGCTGACCTTCGGTAAGGGTGGTATCAGCGGCCACCTCCAGGGCCAGCCCGCCAAAACCAGTGATGTATTGATAGAGAGCGTACAGCAGGAGCAGCACCATCGTCAGACAGATCAGGGTGATGGCCCGCTCCACCAGCCGGGGCGCCGGGCGCAGGTGGCGGACCAGGACAAACAGGCTGAGATAGGCCAGCCAGAGGGCCAGGGTCTCCAGGGACCGGCCGGGGCAGGAGGAGAAGAGCATGGAGGGCAGAAAGCAGAGCAGGAAGACCGCGAAGATGGCCGCGATCCGGCCGGTGGGCGGATGGTCCGGGAGCTCGAGGCGGGAGCGGGCCACCAGCAAGGCACCCAGGCCGGCAAAGGCCAGCAGCTGGCTCAGAGCCCGGGTCTGGAACCAGGTCTCCCCCGGCAGCACCAGATTGAGGACCACGACAAAAAGGACCAGGTAGAACAGGAGGTCATCTGAATTCACCCTGCCCGTGCGCATAAACGCTCCCCTGGCCCGGCCGCGCACAGGAACACCGCCCATGCTCGCCGTTACTGGTTCTGTATTCAGTAATTATTCTTGCGCCTATTCTAAACGCCAACGGTATTCAAGGCAATCGCTGGGAACGTACGCAGATGGGGGACGTACATAACTATATAACACTTATGAGGCCACCCCCTGTCAATAGGCAAAGCGATCCGT
>CBESOE010000102.1:0-16213 GCA_965531145.1 uncultured bacterium
CAGAGCGGCACCTCGAGCATCTTCACCCCGTTCTGCATCACCACCGTGCCCACCCTTCGGCCATCTGGCTGCGGCAGGAGTTGCCGGTGCAGAGAAAGAGTACCCGCAGCCGTCCATCTATTGTGTCTGGTTTCATCTACACGTCTCTCCATTGGCGGATTTTCATTGTTTGACACCTTCTACCGTATCAGAGCGGGAACTCCGAACAAAGCCGACGAATGTGAGGATTTGGTTAATGGCGGGAAAGAATGGTGGGGTCAGTCCGGCAGGTCCCCGCGGTCTGCCGCCCGTGCCGCGGCCCGGCGACGCCGGCGTAACTGCCAGGCCCGGATGATCATTCCCACGGCCAGCAGCGGCCCGAAGATGGCGGCGGCATAGATTCCGGCGGACGGGCGGCCGGCCAGGGAGCCGAAGAGACCGGTCTTGAACGGCTGGTCGGTCACCAGGTAGGTCCAGGTTGAAGATGGGCCCAGCAGACCTTCCCCGGCCCAGTCCACACCCTCGGCGGTCACCGCCACCCGCTGAAACGTCTCGGCGATGTCGATGTCGATCCGCTCCAGGAGCTGGGGGAAGGCATCCCGCGCTTCGCGGTGATACTCGGTGTAGGGGTCCTTGGCGCCCAGGGAGGCGAGGTGGATCCCGTCGCGGACCTTGGTCATCTCGGACAGGTAGTCGCTCCAGCAGCGGTCGGTGACCAGCAGGGTGAGTGTCCGCTCCACCTCCTGCAGCATCTCCATGCCCACCAGCGGCAGCAGGCGGCTCCACTTTTCCGCGCACTTCTCGGCCAGCAGGCCGCCGGTCTCCCGGCCGTCCAGCACCGACTGCCGCCAGTCCTGGAGGTAGCACCGCTGGGTCTCGATCACGTTGGCATACTTCCAGAGGGTCTTGCGGGTGTCCACGTTCTGGCCTTCAACGATACGCTGGGCCCTGGCGATCTCCCGGCGGATCACCGGGCTCTCCAGGGGCGCATCCTGCTTTTCCGGCATGGCTTTGGCCGGGATCAGGTTTTTAACCCCGAAGCGCTCGATCAGGTCGTCCTCGAGGGAGATGAAGAACCGCGAGGAACCGGGATCCCCCTGCCGTCCGGCCCGGCCCCGGAGTTGCTGGTCCACCCGCAGGCTCTCGTGGCGGTTGGTGCCGATGACGTAGAGGCCGCCCAGGGCGGCCACCTGGTCATGGTGCGTTCCGTCCCTGCCGCCGAGACGGATATCGGTGCCCCGGCCGGCCATGTTGGTGGAAATGGTCACCGCTCCGGGGGCGCCGGCTTCGGCCACCACTGCTGCCTCCTCTTCATCATTCTTCGCGTTGAGCACCCGGCAGAGAACCTCCTCCTCCAGCAGCCTGGCGGCCAACAGTTCCGATTCGGCCACGCTGGCCGTGCCCACCAGCACCGGGCGTGCGGAGGCGTTGACCCCCGTGATTTCCGCGACCAGCGCCTCCTCCTTGGCCTGCTTGTGGGTGAAGACCCGGTCGGGGTGGTCGACCCGGATGCATGGTTGATGGGTGGGGACCACCAGCACGTCCAGGCCGTAGACCCGCTTCAGTTCGTCGGCCGAGGTCCGGGCGGTGGCCGTCATGCCGCTGAGCCGGGGATAGAACTGGATGAAGTGCTGCAAGGTCATGGAGCCGAGAATCCGGCCTTCGGGCATCCGGCGCACATTTTCCTTGGCCTCGATGGCCGCCTGCAGGCCATGGGGCCACTGGCGCCGCTCGGCCACCCGGCCGGTGAACTCGTCCACCAGTTCCACTTTGCCCTGCCTGACGATGTAGTCCACATCCCGGCGCAGCAGGTGCTCGGCGTGCAGGGCGTTGGTCAGCCCGGCCAGCAGCTCGGTCTGCTCCTGGTCGTAGAGGTTGCCGCAGTGGAGGAGCTCCTCCGCCCGGCGGGCCCCGGCCCCGCTGAGGCTGATGTTGCGCTCGTATTCGTCGGTCTGGAAGTCCGTATCCCGGGTCAGCTGCCCGGCGGTGCGGGCCAGGCGCTCCAGCCCCCCCGGTGCTTCGGCCGCGTCGCCGGCGATGACCAGCGGGATCCGCGCCTCGTCGATGAGGATCGAGTCGGCCTCGTCCACCACCGCGAAGTGGAAGGGCCGGTGGACCAGGTCAGCCGTTTCCAGGGCGAGGAAGCCGCGGAGGTGGTCAAAGCCTGCCTCCCTCGCGGTGACATAGGTGACATCGCTGCGGTAGGCCTGCCGCCGTTCGGCACTGCTCATCCCTTCCTGCACCACACCCACGCTGAGGCCGAGAAAACGGTAGACCGGGCCCATCCAGTTGGCATCCCGGCGGGACAGGTAGTCGTTGACTGTCAACACATGTACACCGCGACCCCCGAGTGCATTGAGCGCTACCGGGGCCACCGCGGCCAGAGTTTTGCCCTCGCCGGTCTGCATCTCCACCACCTTGCCCTGGTGCAGGCCGATTCCGGCCAGCACTTGAACGTCGTAAGGCCTGAGCCCAAGGAGGCGGCGGGACGCCTCGCGAACCAGGGCAAAGGTTTCCGGCAGCAGATCGTCCAGTGGCGCCCCGCCTTCGGCCTGCCGGCGGAGGGCCGCGGCCCGCTCTTTCAACTGGCGGTCATCTTCCCGGGAGAGGATGGATTCCAGCGAATTCACCGCATCCAGCGGTGCGGCGGAGGGACGCAGATCGTACTCCACGGTGCCGCCCACCAGGCGCCGGAGACGCTGGAGCAATGTGGGGGAGGTCATCGGGACGGGCTCTGCGGGGTCGTCGTTCATTTCACTGGTATAGGACCGGACGGGCCGTCTGTCAACTGTTCCGTTGCCGCGCTTTCTTTACACTGCTGCCTGCGCACCCTAAAATGGCGTCAGGCCGGAAGGAGGCCCAACCGCAGATGCTCCGTGACCACATCTTCGATGTCCTGACCCGGCTGGCGTCATCCCGGGGCCGTATAGTTGTCTACCTGCTGGTGATTCTGCTCACCACGGTCTCGCTGATCCTCGTCCCCCGCCTTGAAATCCAGACCACCCGCCAGGGCATGGTGCGCGAGGACCTGCCGGTGCAGGCAGCGTTCAATGACTACATGAACGACTTCGGCTCCCCCACCCAACTGGTCTGCATGCTGGAGGGTGAGCCGGACCTGGTCAAGGCCGCCGCCGACACGGTGGCCGGGCGATTGATGGCCGATCCCCGCTGGGTGCGCAACGTCTTCTACCGGGTCGATCTCGACGCCTTCCGCCGTGCTGGTCTCTACTACCTCACCAGGGAACAGCTGGAGGCGATGCGCGACTATCTCGCCGCCGACCCGGAGCGCGCAGCGCTGCTGCTGGCCCACCGCGACCTGGCCGGCATGCTCGATCTCCTGCTCAGCGAGGCGGGCGGCACGGGCCAGGAGAGCATCGAGCACCCGGCCTTTTCCATGGCCGGCGACCTGCTGGACCACTGGCAGGATGTGCTGGAGAACGGCGCTTCCGACGGTGGCCCGGATCTCTTCCTCTCCCTGGAAACCATGGCCGCGGACATGCGCGGGGCCTACTCATGGATCGACCGCGAAGGCTACATGCTCTCCGAGGACCGCCACGCCGCCTTCCTCTTTATTCAGCAGGCCGAAAAAACCGACGAGGCGGCCTTCATCGTGCCGTTCATGACTCACGTGCGCAGCGAGACGGACCAGGCCCTGCTGGCCTTTCCCGGCGTCACCGCCGGGTTCACCGGCTGGCCCGCGGCCATCGAGGAGGATTACACGCTGCTGGTCACCGACCTGCCCCGTGTCTCGCTCATCGCATCGGTCCTCATCCTGGCCATTTTTCTCATCGCTTTCCGCTCGCTGCACCGCACCATCCTCGTTTTCGTGCCCCTGGTCTGCGGCATCATCTGGAACCTGGCGCTGACCCTGTTCACCGTGGGCCATCTCAACTATCTCTCGTCCGTCTTTGTCGGGATCCTTTTCGGCCTTGGTATCGATTTCGGGATCTATTTCACCCGCCGTTTCGACGAGGAACGCGCCCGGGGCTTCGAGCCGCCCGAGGCGATCCACCGCACCTTCCGCACTGCCGGCCAGGGCATCATCACCGGTGGGATCACCGCGGTGGTGGCCTTTCTGGCCATCGGTTTCACCGACCAGCCCGCCTTTTCCGAGCTGGGCATCGTTGCCGGCACCGGTGTGGCGTCGGTGCTGCTGGCCACCGTTCTGCTCCTGCCGCCGCTGCTGGTCCAGTTCCCCCCGGGGATGAAGCGGGTGGAGAAGGATGTGGCCTCGCCCCTGCTGGAGAAGTCGGCCCGCCTGCTGGTGAGCCGCCCGGCGGTGCCGCTGGTGCTGGCGATGGTGCTGCTGGCCCTGGCGGTCTGGAAAATGCCGGGGGTGGGGTTTGACCACAACCTGAACAACCTGCTCCCGGCGGAGAGCGAGACCCTGGAGGTGCTGCGCAAGATGGAGCAGGGCTCGCACTTCAGCGACCAGTTCATCGCCGTGGTGGCCGACGACCTGGACCAGGTGCGGCAGCTGCACAGGTTGTTGCTGGAGGCGGAGACGGTGAGCCACGTGGAATCGCTGGCCCCGGCCATCCCCGAGGAGGCCGAGGCCAAACGCCCGCTGCTGGCGGAGATCGCCACCCTCCTGCCCCCGCTGGCCGAGGGGCGAACCATCCTCCGGCCTGCGGCGGTTGCCAAACAACTGGACCGCATCGTCGAACGGCTGGACGAAGCGGAGGAGGATGCTTTTGCCGCCGGCCAGATCGAGGCGGTGCAGGCGGTGGACGACCTGCGCCAACGGTTCATCGATATCGGTGCCTTGCTGGCCACCCCGGAGGCCGCAGAGCGGCAGGCTGCCTTCGAGCGGGAGCTGTTCGACCAGCGTGACCGTTTGCGGGGCCGCCTGGATGAGATGCTGGCGGCCGATCCGGTCACCATGGAGACCCTTGACCCCGGGGTCCGTGACCGCCTGCTGGGGGAAAGCGGGCGGATGGCGGTGCTGGCCTTTGCCAGCGAACCGATCTGGGACCCGGATTTCCTCAACCGCCTGATGGCCGACTGCCGCGGTATCGCCGCCGAGGTTTTCGGGGACCAGGACCGCCCGGACCGGGTCACCGGTTTTGCCGCCACCTATGCGGTCACCGTGCCGATGATCCGCCGTGGTTTCACCCAGTCCACCTGGGCCGCCGGGATTGTGGTGGTGCTGATGCTCTTCATCGACCTGCGGAAGCCGCGGCAGGTGCTGGCGGCGCTGATTCCTTTGCTCTTCATGGCGGCACTGCTGCTGGGCGGCATGGCCGTGCTGGGGGTGAAGTTGACCATGGCCACCCAGGTGGCCTTCCCCATTCTCTTCGGCCTCGGTGTGGCCTACGGGGTTCACATGGTGCACCGGGCGGGGGAAGCCAACGGCACCGACCTGCCCAGGGCCGTGGGCACCACCGGCAAGGCCATCAGCCTGGCCGCGGTGACCACCATGGCCGGTTTCGGCTCGCTGATGCTGGCCCGGCACACCGCCCTGATCAGCTTTGGCGCCATGCTCACCGCCGGTATCCTTATCTCCGCCCTGGCCGCCCTCTTCATCATCCCCCTGGTCCTCGAAGTCCTCTCCCGCTTTGGCGCCCGCAGCCGCTGATCCCGGCTCCTCTCAAGGAACAATATATTGGGGACGGTTACCTATTTCATTAGGACAATATTGTACGTACCTAATAGGTAACCGTCCCCAATTTCCGAGGCGCAACAACCGGGGTCAGGTCAAGCGTGTTGCACCTTTGCTTCAGTCGTTCCGCTTCTGTCATTGCGAGGAGCCGTAAGCGACCTCCCAAGAGGTGACAGCCACCTATTAATTTGCAAGTGAATTCTGACGGAATTCAATGTTATTAGCCGTGACAGTCACCTGTTTTTAATAAATGGTGACTGTCACCGGGTCATTTAGTGTGCATTTCCACAAGAGAACTGGCAGAAAACAGGTGACTGTCACCTCTGGGATTGCTGCTTTATTGCGCCGTTCCCGCGGCATCTGGTATGGTTTCGGTGATTCAACTCGCACAGAAACCAGACCAATCGGGAGAAAAATGAACCAGATCCGCGCATTCACGACACTGCTGCTGTTACTCCTGGCGCTGACGCTCACCCAGGCAGGTCTGGCCTCCTCCCGGGACCTGGTGGTGGTGCGGCCCGGCGGTCCCACGGCCTCGGAAGAGGCCTGCCGCCAGGTGACCCGGTTGATCCAGGAGATCGCCGTGCGGGCCGGCTGGCCGCCGGAGTCGGTGAACGCCTTCTATTTCAACCGCGCCGAGGATGCGCTGGCCCACATCGCCGCTCACCGGCCGGGATTCATCCTCACCACCCCCGGGTTCTTTCTGGCCCAGCGGGAGAGCCTGGGGCTGGAGCCGTTGAACCAGATCCTGCTGGAGGGCAGCGACACCCACCGCTACCACATCGTTGCCGGCAAGGTAGGGGGGCCCACCTCGCTGGACGGCATCAAGGGGAAGTCGCTGGCCGGGGCGCCGCTGGCCGAGCCCGAGTTCGTGGAGCGGGTGGTGCTGGGTGGACAGTTCAGGTTCGGCACCGATCTCACCGCCTGCCAGGGGCGGGCGCTCTCCTCACTGCGTAAACTGTGCCGCGGTGACCTGGACGCGGTGATTCTCGACGACACCGAGCACCGGGGGCTGCCATCCCTTCCCTTTGCCGGGGACCTGGCCACCATCTGGTCCTCGCCGCCGCTGCCCAATACCGGCATTTTTGCCGTGGCGGGGACGGCCAACCCCGATGATGCCAAAGCGTTGCTCGCCGCTACCGCCGATTTCTGCAGCGGCGAGGAGGGATCGGCGATCTGTGAGACCTACGGCATCTCCGGTTTCCGGCCGGTGCCCGAGGGCGTTTTCGACCCGCTGATTCAGCAATACGGCAAGGACGTCTCTGCCCCATGATCCCCAGATTTTCTATCCTGGCGGTGGCTCTGGTTCTGCTCCTGTCCGCCGGCTGCGGGGCTCCACACCGGCCGCCGGAGCCGCTCCCCACCGCTCTCCCCGATGAGATCCCCGACCTGCTCCGCCTGGCCGGTTCATCGTTCAACCCCTGCGGACCCGTCGACACGGTTGCTCTCTCCCTGGCCGCGGCCGAGGCGGTGGTGGCTCGGGAGCCGGACCAGCCGGTGGCCAATCTCCATGCGGCGCGGGCGGCGGCCTGGCTGCTGGAGTTCGATGAAGCGCTGGACCAGACCGCCAGGAGGGAACTGGCCGGCCGGGGAGTGGATTATGGCGAGGCCGCTCTGGCCGCCACCGGCGAACGGGTGGACACGGTGTTCCTCGCCGGGGCACTGCTCGGCCTGCAGCTGGAGGTGAGCCGCGCACCAGGCCCGGTGAAGCTGCGCAGGGTTCACCACTACTTCGAGCTGGCGGTGGAGCTAGACCCTGCTTATGACGAGGGGGCGCCACTGCGGGCCTTGGGCACCCTGCTGGTCAAAGCGCCGGGCTGGCCCGCCGGGCCGGGGGATGTGGACGAGGGGATCGAACTGCTTTCCCGGGCGGCCCGGGAACACCCCGGCCACCCGGCCAACCACTACTTCCTCGGCGAGGCGCTGCTCGCCGACGGCCGCCGGGAAGAAGCGGCCACCAGCCTGCAGCGTGTCCTTGATCTCTGCGAACGATATCCCTGCACCGTCGTGTGCGGGAAATATGCTGTCAAAGCAAGAGAGTTGCTGGCTGACCCTCGCTAGAACGTCCTGCCGATGGCGAAGAGCAACCCGGCCGCATCGATGTTGTAGGTGCCGGGGAGGTCGAACCTGCCCATCTGCTCTCTGTCCTGCGGTGTGGAGAGCTCCTTGCCCACGGAATAGAACCCACCCAGGTCGAAGTGCCACAGGTTGTAGTTGTAGGTGACCCCGCCGAAGAGGTGCCGCTTGCTCACATCGATGTTGGTCAGCGAGAGGTATTCCGCACGCGCTGCCCCCTGCTCGTAGGAGGCGCCGCCGCGGATGGTCCAGTTCTCCGAGATGTCATACTCGGTGCCGAACTGGAAGTAGCTGGCATTGTCGAACCCGGTGAACTGCTCTTCGGTGACATCGCCGAAGGGAGTGTTCGAGATCGTCTTGTCCAGCTTGTCCATGGACGACCAGTCGAAGTAATCCCACTCGGCCACCACTTTCCACTTGGGTGAGATGTGGTAGGCGCCGCCCAGGGCGGTCCACCAGGGGAGGCTGAAGCGGGTGCTGGAGTCGAAGGTGCCGGTGAAGACGAAAGTCTCCAGGTCGGTCTTGCCGGTGAGGTTCATGTCGCTGGGGCCGTGCCAGGTGAGACCGGCGGACCACTTGTCCGACGGCTTGATAAAGATGCCGCTGGAAATGGCCAGGGAGAAGTCGTCCTCGTCCGAGCTGAATCTGCTGACATCGGTGTACCCGGCGTTGGGATCCTCGTACGACTGGTCGCTCTTCCCGAAGTAACCGTTGAGGTTGAGGCCGATGGCCATCCAGTCGTTGATCTGGAAACTGGCCGTGGGGGTTATGGAGGTGACGTAGATCGAACCGTCCACGTGGATCCCCACGTCCTCGGCCAGCCACTCGATCCCGCCGCCGGCATAGGCGTTGTAGATGCCGAGGCCGAGGGTCCACCGATCACCCAGACGGGTGTAGGCGAACAACTCGGGGAGGAAGGTGGGCGTTTTGGTCACCGTCTTGTCGCCGTCGAACGGGGTGTAGTTGTGCTCGGGCCAGTACTGCTTGCCCACCAGGATGATCTCGCCCTTGTCGCCGGTGAAGGCCAGCCCACCTGGATTGTAAAAGATAGCGGTGGCGTCGTCGGCCAGCCCGGCAAAGGCCGAGCTCATGCCGCCGGCCCGGGCCCCGATCAGGGAGTTGTCCCAGCCGGAGGTAAAACCCGGCGTCGAAACCACTATACCGCACATGACAAGCACTGCCAGCAGAATCCGTTTCACGGTGTAATCCCCTTCCCGGTTCACAGTATTGAGGTTTGGATTTCAATTCTGGAGCCATTCTAACGGTAGGGGCAGATGTTGTTCAAGTACACTGATAGGGAATAGGGATAATTGTCATGGCGCTCCGGCTGTGGCAACATGGGGACAACGGTCTGACAGGCGGACCGATCTCCAAATTGTTCATCCCCGCATGGTGAAATGATGATCGTCGTCACGGGAGCAGCAGGCCACATCGGCGGTAACCTGGTGCGGGCGCTGCTGGAAAAAGGGGCCTCCTGCCGGGCCACGGTCCACCGGGATACCCGTGCCCTGGAGGGGCTCCCGGTGGAGCTGGCGGATGCCGACCTGCTGGACCGGGACTCCCTGGTCCGGGCCTTTGGCGGGGCCGATCTGGTCTACCACCTGGCTGCCCGCATCTCCATTGCCGGCGACAGCGGGGGAGAGGTGAGCCGCGTCAACGTGGATGGGACGCGGAACGTGGTCACCGCCTGCCTGCAGTGCGGTGTCCGCCGGATGGTCCACTTCAGCTCGATCCACGCCCTCCAACAGAAGCCGCTTGACCAGCCCCTCGACGAGACGCGGCCGCGGGTGGGTGAGAAGGCCTATGCCTACGACCGGAGCAAGGCCCGGGCCGAGGCGGAGGCGCTGGCCGGGAATGACCAGGGTCTGGAAGTGGTGGTGGTCAACCCCACCGGGGTCATCGGCCCCGGTGATTTCAAGCCCTCGGCCATGGGCCAGGTGTTCCTCGACCTCCAGCACCGGCGGCTCCACGGTCTGGTCCACGGCGGGTTCAACTGGGTGGACGTTCGCGACGTGGTTGCCGGCGCCATCCGGGCTGCCGAGGCCGGCCGCCCCGGCCAGACCTATATCCTCGGGGGTCACTGGCGGTCCATCCGTGATCTGGCTCGGCTGGCGGAAGAGGTGTCCGGTGTCCAGGCGCCGATGTTCACTTCGCCCATGTGGCTGGCCCGCCTGGCGGCGCCGCCGGCCCTGCTGGCGGCCCGGCTCACCCGCACCCGGCCCCTGTTCACGCCGGAAGCCCTGGGGGCCCTCAGGGGCAACCGCCGGGTGGAGTACGGCAAGGCTGCCCGCGAGTTGGGCCATCAGCCCCGGCCGGTGCACGAAACCGTCGAGGACATCTATGGCTGGTTCGCTTCCCGGGGGATGCTCAAAAAATGATCGACGAAGGCGCATTCTTCCAATGGCTGCTGGTCGGCTGGTTCGCCCTCTCGGCGGTGACCTTCCTCATACTGCTGATCATCCCGGCACCCTACGGTCGTCATCTCCGGCCGGGCTGGGGCCCGCGGATCAGCGCCCGGGCCGGCTGGGTGCTGATGGAGAGCACGGTGGTGGTGGTCTTCGGCATTTTCTGGCTGCTGGGCCGCGACCCGTTTTCCGCCTTCCCGCTCCTCCTGCTGCTGGTCTGGCAGTCCCACTACATCTACCGGGCCCTGGTCTTTCCCTTCCGTATGCGTGGCGGCGGGTCGATGCCCCTCTTCGTTGTTCTTTCGGGGATGCTGTTCAACGTGGTCAACGGCTACCTCAATGGCCGCTGGCTCTTCACCCTCTCCGAGCGTGACTTCAGTCAGTGGTGGGGCGACCCCCGCTTCGCCATCGGCCTGCTCCTCTTTTTTACCGGCATGGTGATCAACCACCGGGCTGACGGCCGGCTGCGCCGCCTGCGGCAACAGGGCAGCGGGGGATACAGCATCCCGCGGGGCGGGCTGTTCGAGCTGGTCTCCTGCCCCAACTATCTCGGCGAGATCATCGAGTGGGCGGGGTGGGCCGTGCTCACCTGGTCGCTGCCCGGCCTGGGCTTTCTGGTCTGGACCGCGGCCAACCTGATCCCCCGGGCGCTGCACCACCACCGCTGGTATCGCAAGACCTTCCCCGACTACCCCGCGAAACGCAAAGCGATCTTTCCCTGGGTGCTCTAGAGCGAAGTGGGATCAAAACTTCGCCTGTGGTTCAAGGGCAAGGCGCAACTCGATGAGGAAGCTGAGCATACTCTCGTGGTATGTGAGGGTTCCTCATCGGGTTGCAACGCCGCCATTGGGCTTCAGGCGATGTTTTGGACCACTTCAGAAGTTCTTGCGGCGGTATAGCTGCATATACCCCCGCTGCGGCGAGGTGTGGATCAGCTCGTAGCCCTGGTCCAGCTGGTGGAGGATCTCCAGCGTCGGCTCGAGGTAGCGCTGGCGGTCTCGGATACGCCAGAGCAGGACATAGTCCACGCTGCCACCGGTCCGTTCGCCATAGTCGAGGAAGTTGACGGCCGGTGGCTGGCGTTCCAGGCCGTGGTTCACGCCGATGTGGGTGTAAGGGTCCAGCTCCGGGCGGTAGATCACCGGGAAGTGGCCGGTGGTGGCCTCGTAGTTCTTCAGATCCACCACGCTCCGTTGGGCCGCGATGTAGCCCGAAGCATGGATGAACGGGCCGAAGCGCCCGGAGAGCACCTGCCCCTGGGGGGTGTGCCCCTGGTGGGAGAAGGAGAGGGCCAGCAGCGTTGACTGCGGCTCGATCAGCTCGGACCCCGAAAGGTATTCATCGAGGTAGTCGTTGACCCGGGCATAGTCCTGAAGGTGCATGCCGAAGAGGGCCAGCGTGATCAGGGTGACCGCCGCCTGCAGCCCGATCCGACCCGCTCCCCGCCACACCGCCGTGCCGAACCAGAGGATCAGCATCAGGAAGGGGAAGAGCATCAGCCGCTCGTTGATCACCGCGCCGCCCGACATCTTTGCCGGGGCCAGCAGGTAGACCAGGCCGAAGGCGGCGGCCGCGGCCAGCAACCCATCCTTCAGCCCCAGCTCCCGGCGGATCAGCCGGGCCAGAAAAATTGTGGCGGCAACGATGAAGAAGATCGCGGCCAGCGGCCAGGTGCAGTACTGCTCTCTTGGGTGGAAGGAGACAAGCGAGAAGAGGCCCGCCGCAGAGAGCACCAGCTCCTTGAGCGAGTTGCCCACCACGTGGCCGGCGCCCTGTCGCTCGAGGAAAGCCACGGCCAGCAGGGCCGGGGGCAGCAGGGCCACCAGCGGGCCAAGGGCAATCTCCTTAACAAGCTGCCAGAACTCCTTGAGGCTGGTCGCTTCACCCCGCTGCCGCCGCCGAATCCACTCGGCCGCCAATCGCCAGAGAGTCAGAACGCCGATGGCCAACCCGGCGGCCAGCAGGTCGATGAAGTGCGAGAAGTAGAGCACGATCAGCATCAGGGCCAGCACCACCGTGCGGCGCGGGGTGAACCGCTCACCGTGTTTGATGACGTAGCCCAGGGGGAGGAAGAGCAGAGCCATTCCCAGGGAGAAATTGTAGAGCCCGAGGTGCAGCGGGTAGCCGTAGATAAAGGGAAAGACCAGGATGGCGAGAAAACCGGCATCGGGGCGCACCTGCACCAGGGCATAGCGCAGCAGCAGGGGGAAGAGCAGGACGTAGACGCTGAGCAGGATCTTCTCCGCCAGCAGCGGCGGCACCACCCAGGTCAGGCCGGCGAGGATCAGGTGGCCGGACCAGTTCGGTTCGGGATGGGAGCTCAGCTGGTAGTACTGGCGGAAGTGGGTGCTCTCCGGCAGGTTGTAGGCCCGGATCACGTTGGCGTTGTTCAGGTGGGCCGGCCCGTCCTGGGAGGGGAAGTAGTCGAAGTACCAGAGGGGAAAGAGGTGGATCAGGATCAGCAGGATGAAGAGGAGCAGTTCGGGATTGCCATACCAGGTGCCGGAATTGCTGCTGTCGCTTCTTTGACCTGGTCTGTCCATCCGCGGTCCCCGTCCTCCAGGTTCGTCACATCCATCGCGAGCCCAGAATAGGACGTCACCCGGGCGGCGTCAAGGAACGGTCGGATGAAGTCTTCAGGCGGCTCTGTTACGATAGGGCTGGCCGGGGTACAATTCTCCCGTCTGGATAAAGCGTGCGCAGGAGAGGTCGGGAAGTGAACAGTGATCCGGGTCGGGACAACCAGAAACCGTGCTGCACATCTGCCCCCGTCAGTGAGGAACCGGATTGTGCCTGTGCGGACCGGACACCATGCTGTGTCCCCCATTGGCAGGCCGGTGCGGTTGACACGCCCGTTGGTCCTGTCCCCAGGGTTACCACGTCCCTCGGCTGGAAGGACCGGCTGGGGGGGTGGAAGGTGCGCTGGGGCATCGGCCGCGGATCCTATCGTGTGACGCCCGGGTTGTACGCTGTGGGGGATCCTCGTCCCTCATCGCCTGTTTTTGTCACCGCGAACTTCAAGATGAGCTTTGACGGCCTGCGTGGGGTCCTCGACAGTATCGACGGCTGGATTCTCGTTCTGGACACCAGGGGGATCAATGTCTGGTGTGCCGCCGGCAAGGGCACCTTCGGCACCGAGGAACTGGTCCGGCGGCTCGAAGCCGTCCGTCTCGCTGAGGTGGTGGACCACCGGCGGCTGATCCTGCCTCAATTGGGCGCCACCGGGGTCAGTGCCCACCTGGTGAAGGAGCGGAGCGAGTGGCGGGTCAGCTTCGGGCCGGTGCGGGCCGCGGATCTGCCCTCCAGCATCGAACAGGGTACGTTGCGGGTCCCCCAGGAAATGCGACGGGTTCGGTTCCCCGTGAGCGAGCGAGCTGTCCTCGTTCCAGTGGAGTTGGTCCTGACCTTCAAGTATCTCCTGGCGGCCGTGGCCCTCTTCCTCATTCTTGCCGGCCTGGGACCCGGCGGGTATGACCTGCACCGGGTGGGGGATGCCGGAGTCCGGGGAGCCGTTCTGCTGATCGCCGGGTGGTTTGGTGGTGGGGCGCTGGCCCCGCTGCTGCTGCCCTGGTTGCCGGGGCGGGCCTTTTCCCTCAAGGGGGCCTGGGTCGGACTGGCCCTGGTGCTGGCCATCCTGCTGCCGGTCTGGCCGGGGCCCTTTGCCAACCGGGCCGAGGCCGGCGGCTGGCTGCTGCTGGTGCCGGCAGTGGCCAGCTTCATGACCATGAACTTCACCGGCGCGTCAACCTACACCTCCCTATCCGGTGTGCGCCGGGAAATGCGTCTCGCCGTGCCGATGCAGGCCACGGCCGCACTGCTGGGAATGGTGCTCTGGCTGGTGGGACGGTTCTGTTAGGAGATGGCTGTCGATGTTTGGATTGCGCTACCTTCCCGATGTGGTCACCCTGGAACTTGACCAGGAGGCCTGCACCGGCTGCGGAACCTGCCTGACTGTCTGTCCCCACCAGGTTTTTGAACTGGCGGAGAGCAAGGCCCTCATCCGTGACCGGGACGCCTGTATGGAATGCGGGGCCTGCTCCACCAACTGCCCCGAAGGCGCTCTGACCGTGGAGTCCGGGGTGGGCTGTGCCGCGGGCATCATCGCTGGAGCCCTCAGCGGCAGCGAACCTACCTGCGACTGCGGTTCCGACGACAGCTCCTGCTGTTGAGACTTTCCCGGCCTGCTTTCCCCCTGTTCATTTCGCCGAGTATCTGTCGAATACGCCCGGGCAAAGAAATGCCCCGCCCCGCGGGACGCAGGACGGGGCCGGCATTAGAGACCGTATTGGGTTCTCATTCTCGCGGTGGTGCGCCCTCCTTTGTTTGTGGCTTCAGACCGGGCCGGGCCCCCTGCATGAATGCGGCCATGTCAGCCTGGTCAAGCATGGAGTCGCCGTTGATGTCGCCGAGGGCCAGTTCCGACAGCCCGCGCCGTCGGAGCTCATCCAGGGAGATCGAGAGCACCGGGCGGCTGGTCGGGCCCATCGGGGCGGGACCGCTGCAGCAGTCGGCATCGTTGCCGTCAAGGAAGTTGATCTGGATGAAGGAGAAATCGAAGAGGTTCACCTGACTGTCACCGGTGATGTCGGCGTGCGGGTAGATGCTGGAACAGTTGGTGTTCCCGCCTCCGGGGCCGAACTGCCAGCTGAAGACGCCAAAGTCGAGGATGTCGATCCACTGGTCGTTGTTGAGGTTGCCGCCCAGCAGCGGGTCGACGATGAGGCCACCGCGGTGGAGAAATTGCGCTGAAACTCGGCCGCTGCCGAAGAACTTCGCCGCAAGCGTGGCTGAGCGTCTGCTCCCTTACAGGCTTTCCACGAACTCCCGGAACAAGAACACTTTTTTCGTGTCGTCGCGGCTGAAGATGAACGGCTCGATCTCCCTGGCCAGTTGTTTGAAATCGAGATCTTCACACCTGGCGAGCAGCCGGTTATGCAATTCCGCTGCGCTGCCGATATCCAGCTTCTGCTTCAGGTATTCGAAACTGGGCCGGGTCTTGCCCATCAGGAACACCGCATCAAAAATATCCCTCCCCATGGGTCGTTTCCGGCTGAAAATGCAATCGAGTTTCTGAGCCAGCAGGATATCCGCCGGGACGACCTTGATCCGCTGAAACACGTCGAACCTGTTGAGGATGTGCTCATCGTGCCGGTAGTCGAACCGTTGCGGTTCGGTATCGATCCTGATCAGCAGTTTCGCTTCACGGTGCCCGGTGAGACCGGATTCCTGCAGGATATTGGTGAAGCGCAGGAAGGCGTGGAAGGCGTCCGAGTGCGAGGTTTTCAGCTCCACCGAATACCCTTCGCGGGCCAGATCGTCGGCCACCGAGTGAGACAGCTGATCAAAGTCCCCTCCGGTGAGACCACGGTTGTCAAAATCGAGATCTTCGGAGAACCGCGGGTTGCCGTGCACCAGGTGGATGCAGGTGCCGCCCATGAAGACCAGCGGTGCGGCCAGCGGTGACGAACCCAGAGATTCGAGGATCTTGAACTGCAGGTGTTCGCGGAGGATGTTCGTGCGGAAGGGATGGAGCCGTTCGGGATAGAAGGAGAGGAGTTGCTGCAGGTCAAGCATGGTGCACCCACTCGAGAAAGCGCCCGGCCCGCGCGGCCAGGGCGCGGACACCGAACCGGTCGACGCAAATGGAAAACAGTTCACTGTCGTATCGATCGAGAAATGTCTCCCGGTTAAACCGCCAGGCTGAGAAATCATCGGGCCCGCTCATGGAGGGATTCAGGTAGAGGAAATCGAGCACGGTCTTTTCCAGGGTGGCCATCCTCACCAGCCCCGGACCGATGGAATAGCCGAAGAACAGCCTGGGGTTCAGCGTGCGATATGAGAAGCGGCCGATGGGCGTGTCAAAGCTGTAGGTTCTTCTGGTGGAGACGGCCGTAACGGCATAGACGCTTTCGGGAATGAGGCCGTGATGGGACAGTGCCGTCTGGAGGGAGATGTAGCTGGGCCGGTATATCCTGACCGCGATCTCGAACATTCTCTGCTCGTCCAGCCGGGCGTCGGTGAAGAGATAGTATCCCTTGATGATCTTCCTCAGGTATCCCTTTTCCTGCCACTCGCTCAATCGCCTCCTGTCGAAACCCGGATCAACCGTTCGGATGTCGGTGAGGGATATGACCGGGTATTCTGCAAAGGT
>CBESOE010000103.1:0-16050 GCA_965531145.1 uncultured bacterium
ACGGCGACGGGATCGACGAGATCGTCACCGCCCCCGGACCATCACCGGTCTTCGGCAGCCACATCCGCGGCTGGGACGTGGACGGCGGAGTGGTGTCACCCATGCCCGGGGTCAGCTTTTTTGCCTGGCCGCCGGGTGAGGCCGGGTACGGAGCGAACGTGTATGCCGGCGTCGATCTCGACGGTGACGGGCGGGACGATCTGGTGGTGGGCCGCGGGCCCGACCCGCAGGCCGGCTGTCCAGTGAGGGTCTTCAACTTCGCCACTGGTTCACCCGCCCTCTGGCTCTCCCTCGAGGCCTATCCCGGGCTCAGCAAGGGGAGTACCGTGGCGGGGGGAGTGTTTCACCCCTGAAATCGCACCATAAATCACCCACGGACTTGAACACGATCCGTTCATTCTATATCCTGTACTGACCGGTGCGGCCGGACCCGGTTGCGCTGTTCACCATCCAGACAGACACACAGTGGTCCTGTGGTTCACCTGAATTCCGGGCAGTGAGGTTCTGCTGTATCTGCAGGATTTTGTTGTCCGCTTCGAAGGGCAAGGGGTAACGATGAAGCCGGTAATCGCCTTCGACAACGAGAAGTATCTGGAAGAGCAGACCGCGGAGATCATGGAGCGGGTCGAGCGCTTCGACAACAAGCTCTATCTCGAGTTCGGGGGCAAACTGCTCTGGGACTACCACGCGGCGAGGGTGCTGCCCGGTTATGACCCCAACGTGAAGATGCGTCTGTTGCAGCAGCTGAAGGACAAGGCCGACCTGATCCTCTGCATCTACGCCGGCGCCATCGAGCGGAAGAAGATTCGCGCCGACTTCGGCATCACCTATGACGCCGATGCGCTGAAACTGATCGACGACCTGCGAGGCTGGGGGATCAGTGTCACCGGTGTGGTGATCACCCGCTTCAACGACCAGCCGGCGGCGCTGGTCTTCAAAAACAAGCTGGAGCGGCGGGGGGTCACCGTCTACACCCACCGCTTCACCAAGGGTTACCCCACCGACGTGGAGACCATCGTCAGCGATGAGGGCTACGGAGCCAATGAGCGGATCAAGACCGAAAAACCCCTGGTGGTGGTCACCGGCCCCGGTCCG
This sequence comes from uncultured bacterium, assembly GCA_965531145.1. Taxonomy (GTDB): domain Bacteria; phylum Acidobacteriota; class JAQAZP01; order JAQAZP01; family JAQAZP01; genus JAQAZP01. The sequence continues at coordinate 1,096 of CBESOE010000103.1, forward strand.
GGCAGCGGCAAGCTGGCCACCTGCCTGACCCAGCTCTACCACGGCTACCGGGCCGGCCAGACCTCGGGCTACGCCAAGTTCGAGACCTTCCCCATCTGGAACCTGCCGCTGAAGCACCCGGTGAACGTGGCCTACGAATCGGCCACCGCCGACATGGCCGACTTCAACCTCATCGACCCGCACCACCTCGAGGCCTACGACGAAAAGTCGATCAACTACAACCGTGACGTGGAAGTCTTCCCGGTGCTGAAGAGCATCGTCGAGAAGATCACCGGCGAGAAGTCGTTCTACCAGTCGCCCACCGACATGGGGGTCAACCGGGCGGGGTTTGCCATCATCGACGACGAGGCGGCCCGGGAAGCGGCCAAGCAGGAGCTGATCCGCCGCTACTTCCGCTACCGCTGCGAGTATGCCATGGGCTTCGAGAGCCACGATACGGTGCAGCGGGCCGAACTGCTTTTCAATCGCTTCGACCTCAAGCCGGAGTCACGGGCGGTGGTGCTGCCCGCGCGGGAAGCGGCCGCCAACGCCGAGGAACTGGACAAGGGAAACAAGGGCGTCTATTGCGGGGCGGCCATGGCCCTGGCCGACGGGACGATCATCACCGGCAACAACTCACCGCTGCTCCACGCCGCCTCCAGCCTGGTGCTCCACGCCATTAAGCATCTGGCCGACATCCCCCAGAAGATCAAGCTGCTGCCGCCAAACATCCTCGAGGCGGTGCGCAACCTGAAGACCGACGTGCTCAAGGAGAAATCGCTGAGCCTCGACGTGGTGGAGGCCCTGATCGCCCTCAGCATCAGTGCCACCACCAACCCGGCGGCCCAGCTGGCCATGGAGAAGCTGAGCGAGTTGAGGGGCTGCGAGGTGCACATCACCCACATCCCCACCCCGGGGGACGAGGCCGGCCTGCGCCGCCTGGGAGTCAACTTGACCAGCGATCCGAACTTCGCCACCAAGGACCTTTTTATTCCCTGAGGGGGTCACTCCAGGTATCCCAGCTGCCGCAGTTTCTCCCGCTCTTCATCTTCCAGGGATTCGGTCTGCGTTGATTCAGCCGGATCCCCGGCTTCGAAACGGTCCCGCAACGCTTCCAGGGTCTCCGGCCAGGAACCGGCACAGGGCTGGTCGGTCCACTGCCCCCTTTCCCAGGCGGAGCAGCGCTGCCCTCCCTCCCAGGCCCAGGTCCGCTCCCCGGCGGAGACCAGTCCGTACAGATGGTCGGCCAGTTTGATCGAGCGGAGGCCGAGGAAATGCACCTCAGGCTGCGAATGCTCCTCCATCAGCAGCCAGGGCCGTTGGGCCAAACCGGCGGTATCGCCCTGCCGCAGCGTCACACCGGACGAGGGCCGGGCTTCGATACCGGCCAGCTGGAGAATGGTGGGGAATAGATCGACCTGGGAAACCGGCAGGTCCACCACCTGCGACCTGGTCTGCCCGGGCCACTTGATGAGGCAGGGGATCTCGATCAGCTCGGGGTCGAGACGGAAGGAGTGGCCATAGAACCCGTGCTCGCCGAGAAACTCCCCGTGGTCGGCCAGTATGGCAATGAATGCCCGCTGGTAGAGTCCCTGCCGGCGCAGCTCGTCGAACAGGAGCCCCAGTTGCTGGTCCATGTACGCCACCTCCGACCGGTAGGCCGCCCGCAGGCAGAGCAGGGCCTCTTCCGGGGCCGGCTGGCGGCTGTTGCGAACCTGCCTGAACGCATCGCTGTCCCCGGCGATGGCCGACCGCCAGTGGGGAAGCCCGGCCAGCTGCCGCTCGTGGAGCGGCACGTTGAACTGGTTGCGGAAACGCTTCGGCGCCACGTAGGGGAAGTGGGGGTCGAAGTAGTTGACAAAGAGGAAGAGCGGCGCGTTTTCCACGGTGTGGAGATAGTCGACCACCGCATCGGTGAGCGGCCGGGCGCGGGTCTGGTAGCCATCCGGATCGCGGTAGCGGGAAAAACCCTGGGCCACACCATACCTGGCAGAGGAGAGCGCCCCGCCGGCAAACCCGGCGGTGAGATACCCCCGGGCCCGGAGCAGTTCGGCCAGGGTCTCGGCCCGGGGCGGCAGGCTGGCCCAGCGGACACCGGCCCCGTGCTCCGAAGGGTAGCGGCCGGTGAAGATCGAGGCATGGGAGGGCAGGGTCCAGGGAGACACGGCAAAGGCCCTGGTGTAAACGGTGGCCTCGCCGGAAAAAGCCCGCAGAACGGGGGTGGTGTCTCCTGCACGGTCGTAGGGGCTCACCGCATCGCGCCGGGTGGTGTCGAGGGTGATGATGATGACCGGCGGCAGATTCGATGGCTCTTCGGGCCAGGGGTACGGGGAGCCCCACCAGTAGTCGCCTTCCGCCGGGCCATCCACACTGAAGGTCAGCAGGTGATCGCCCGGGGGAAGTCGGAGGCCGAGGGTTCCCTCGCCTCCCGGTGGAACCGGAGACTCTGCGCTTTCCGATCCTGAGCTGATGGCAAACCTGGCCTCCCCGTCAGAACGGTTGCCCGTTGTGGTCCGCAGGACCGCCGCGGCGGTGAGGCTGAGCCGCACCTGTCTACGGTGCGGCCCACGGAAGATGAATCCCCCCCGGCGCACCCGCCCCTCACCGCTGAGAAAGACACCGCTGTCGAGAAAACCGGCCATCCGCTTCAGACGGGGGCCGAGGTCTGCCCGCAGGGCGCCGGACAGCGGGCCACAGTTGAATTCGATTATCTCCAGTTCCAGCGGATCCCGCTCGTCCCGGGACGATGCCCCGGGCCGGACCAGTGTCAGGCGGTGCGCTCCGGGCACCAGTATTCCCGGCGGGACCGTGACCCGGAGATGACCGTCCGCAGAACTGATGTCGATGGACGGTTCGGCCCGTCCGTTCCAGAGCGGTTGCCAGGCCCCGGGAGCCGTGCGGTTCGCCGGGACCAGCGTCAGGTGGAGCTCCTCTTCCACGGGGCGGTTCACCTGGCAGATCAGGGTGGCGGGTGAGGTGAGTCGCCAGCGCATCTTCCGCGGGGCACCGTCCCAGCCCCCCGCCGGATAGAAGAGCAGCGGCACATCGGACCAGACCTGCCCGTACAGCTCCTCCAGCGTCGTTGCCGGTGAAGAGGACGGACCGGGGGTCTCCACCGGCCCGCTGCAGGAATATGCCGGGATGAGGCAGACGCTGACGACGATGATGCGGAAAAATCTGATGAAGATGGCGATCAATCCGACTACCGGTCCAACTGGCTGACCTTGAACACCAGTTCCAGTTGCGGGCGCCGCTTCTTGCCCGGGATGCTCATCCGCAGCCACTTGTCACCGATGTCCTTGTAGTAGATCAGGTCGAAGAAGAAGTTCTTGAAATCGAGGGTGGCCGAATAGACCGCGGTGTCCCCCGGGGTGGGGTAGAACAGGGTGTGCCGGTAGAAAACCCGCCCGGTGTCCACGGTGGCGATCTGCTTTTCTCCCCGCACCCCGCCGGCGAACTCGGCGTTGGGCAGCAACTGGTCAAGGGTGGTGGTATGCACCAGAAACTGGTAGTCCTTGAAATAACGCTTGTATTCCCTGCGGATCTCCTGCAGCGACACCGGCTCGATGAGCGTCCCGGTCTCGTCGTAGAGCTGGAAATCCTTCTGCTTGATACTCCACATCTTGTGCTTGAAGTTTTGCATCCCCAACACCAGGGGCAGGTATTCGGACTCCTCGCTCATCCGCAGCTGGGCGACCTGGAAACCGATGGCAAAGACCGCGTTGTCAACCCGGGTGGTGACGAACTGCGGGAAGGTACGCTGGTTGGCCGGGATCGGGATCGGCATCTCTGCGGACGGGGCCGGCACTTCCGCCGCTGCCGCCACTGCCGGTTCCTCGTCGGCCTGCAGCGCCATGGTGACAGCGAATCCGAGAAGGAGAGCCACCGCCACTCCCAGAACAGTCAGCCGGCCGATATTGCCAAACATGCGATCCCTCCTCTTCCCGAGTTGTGCTTGCCGGGATTCACTCGATGTCCGTTGATCGATCATTCGATAATATGTTTTACCATACGCCCCCGACATTCGCCACCGGGGATGCCGGCGGCGAATGCTCCGGCTCAACGAATGAAGTGGTGGTAACGGCAGACCAGCTGCCGGCGATAACCAAGGGACTCCAGCAGGCCCACACTGGCCCGGTTCTCCTCGTTGGTGGAGATCCAGGAGGCTTCCACCGCCTCGGGGCCCTCGAAGAACCGGGAGAGCATGAAGCGGTGCAGGGAGGAACCGATCCCCCTGCCCCGGAAGGGCTCCTCGGTGATCATCGAACGGACGTATATGCCGCCGGCCCCGATCTCCTCCTTCCAGTGCAGGCAGCAGTCGTTCTGGTCCGGCCGGCACTGTTCGGGCAGGAGGACCCAGAGCATCGCGGCTTTCTGGGCATCAACCGAAGCGGTGAACAGCCGGCAGGTCTTTTCCGAATGACCTTCAAATCCGTAGAAACCGGACCAGGATTTGAGCAGCGGGGTCAGGGTGGCCAGGGTCCCGGCGATATCGTCGTGGTGCATCCGGTAGTCCACCCGGCTGCCGTCGATGCTCTCACACAGATGGTCTCCGGACCGGTATCCGGACCGCAGCAGCCGGTAGAGCCGTTGGGGCGGGCCGGGCCGGAATCCGAATTCGTCAAGGAGCGGAAGGAGCGAACTCCCCACCCGCAGATCCCACAGGGGCCGGACTACGGTCTTGACCCAACGGCGGCTCCGTCCGAAACAGGCTCGGAGGGCCCCGCACACCCCCTCCACGCTCTGATCGAGAAACAGCGGCGTTACCAGCCGGCCAACCCGCTGGACAAAGATGATGGCGACGATCCGGCCCTGCTCCAGCACCAGCAGGTGTTCACCGGGGCCGTTCTGCGCCAGCAGCCGCAGTTGGGCATCATAAACCGGCCGGTAGACGAAATCCCGGCCGTCAAAGCTCTCCCGGATGGATTTCACCAGTTCGGACGTCCGGTCCGCACTCCCCCTGACGATGCGCATGAAGAATTCCTCTGGTGAGCTGTTGTAGCAAAAGGCCGGCCGGGCGTCAAACGGCAGCTTGCGCCGGCCATGGTGCGGTTATATTATCATTTTCTTTGGAGGAGATATGGAACGTACCACCCCACGTCTGATGCCCGCCCTGCGCCTGGGACTGCGCTGCGGCCTGGCCACGGGGATGGTGGTGGGATTGATGGAGGGGTTTGGCGCCCTGGGGCACGTCAGGGCTACCTGGGGCAACATCGCGGCCGGTGACATCCTGCGGGAGGTTCTGCGGCTCTATGGCACCACGGTGCTGGTGGAGGGGCTGACCTGCGGGTTGATCGGCATACCGCTGGCCGCCCTGATCTTCGTCCTCCACGCCCGCCTGGCCGGGTCGCACCGGACCAGTACCGGTTTTACGGCCCTGGTGGCCAGCGCCTCCACCTCACTCTTCCTCATTCTCTACGCCAGATTGCATATCCAGGCCATCCCCCCGCTCCGCCGGATGATGGCCAGCAGCACCCTGGAAACCAACCTGCGGGTGGTCTTTGTCTGCCTTCTGCTGGGCACCGCCGTGGGGCTGCTGATCCTCCGCTTCAGGGGGCGGCGCTCCGCCGTGCTTACCGGCCTCGGCCTGGTGGCCACCGCCCTGGCGCTGGCCGTGGCCGGACCGTTCATCCACTACCTGGGGCTGAAGCATGTACGGCGCCTGCTGCCGGCGGGCCGGCCGGATCTTCTTACCGGGCTGGCCCTCGCCCTGGCCGCGGCGGCCGCGCTGTTCCTCTTCTGGCGGCTGGCCGCATCCACGAGCAAAGAAGGGCACGCCGGTCCGCTGGCCCGCTGGATCGACATCGTCGCCATCGTGCTTTTTGCCCTGATCAGCCTGCCCGGGTGGCAGGTTGGTGAACCGCAATGGAAAACCAACCGCGACGCCACCGCCGACAGCTGGACCGAGGACCGCAACGTCATTCTGGTCTCGGTGGATACCCTGCGCGGCGACCGGTTGGAACCGGGACACCAGCGGCGGGTTTCCACCCCGAACATCGACCGGCTGGCCGAGGCTGGCGTGGTCTTCACCGAGGCGGAGGCGCCCTCCCCCTGGACCCTGCCCTCGGTGGCCTCCATGCTCACCTCGCTTTACCCCACGGCCCACGGAACCTATGGCAAGGGCAGCCGCCTGTCGCCGGAGATGGTCACCCTGGCCGAATCGATCTCACGGGAGGGGATGACCACCAAGGCGGTGCTGGCCAACGGCTGGCTCAATTTCCCCTTTAATCTTCACCAGGGGTTCGACAACTACCAGTTCACCTACTCCAAACAGGCCCGACCTGTCTGGTGGCCGGGCCTGATCACGCGCCGGGTGGCCAGCGCCCTGGGCCTGGCCTCCAGCCCCTTTGCCGCGCGGATGGACCTGTCGGTGGCTGGAAATCTGGTGGACCAGGCCATCGATTACCTGGAGCTGAACGCGGAAGGGAATTTCTTCCTCTGGATCCACCTGGTGGACCCCCACGATCCCTACGTGGCCCGCGGTCAGTATCGCCGCGACGCCCCGCCGCCACGCGGCCACGGCTCCTTCGCCCGCTACGACTCGGGCCCCACCGTGGATCTGCGCAAGGGCCGGATGGTGGGCCCGGGTGAGAAACGGCGGCTGGAGAACCTCTACAACCTCGAGGTCCGGTACACCGACGAGGAGATCGGGCGGCTGATCGACACCCTGGAGCGGCTGGGGCTGGACAGTAAAACCATGGTCATCCTCACCTCGGACCACGGTGAGGAGTTCTGGGAGCATGGCAACGTGAATCACGGGCACACGCTCTATGGTGAGCTGCTCCACATCCCGCTGATCGTCCGCCCACCAACCGGCTATCCGGTGGCCGGGAGAAACCGGTCCGACGTGGTGCGGCTGATCGACGTGGCCCCCACGGTGCTCGACTTCCTCGGTATCGAGCCGCCCTCGTTCTGGGAGGGGCAGAGCCTGCTGCCCCTGGTCCGCGGCGAGGAGAGTGGCGATCGCCCGGCCTTTGCCGGAAGCCTGGTCTACTACAAGGAACGCAAATCGGTCCGGCTGGGTCGTCACAAGTACATCCGCACCCCGAGCACCGGGGAGGAGGAGCTCTACGACCTGGAGGCCGACCCCCTGGAAGAGGTCAACCTGGCCGCCGATCTGCCGGAACTCGCCGCCGAATTGCGGGCGGCGCTGGAGCGCCACCTCGAAGCACAAAAAGTGCTGGCCGAACTGTATCCCAGCCTGGTCACCGAGGATGACGAAGTGGATGACCGGCACATCGAAGAGTTGAAGGCCCTGGGATACGTCCAGTGACCGGCCATGCCGGCCGCATCGAAGCCGGGATCTGGAACCGGCCCTACGTCCTCTGCCTCGCCGCCAATTTCCTCATCTTCTACGTGGTCACCTCCTTTGTCCTCTACCCCCTGCTGATCAAGGACAGCGGCGGCACCGACACCCAGGTGGGGCTGATCATGGGTATCTTCTCGGTGGTGGCCGTACTGCTGCGGCCGGTGACCGGGATGGCGGCCGAGCGGCTGAGCTACCGGGCGGTGGCCCTCTTCGGTCTGGCCACCATGGCCGCCCTTGTCCCCTTCTTCTCGCTGGTGGAGCCCGTGGGCTGGCCGGTGGTCATGCTGCGGGCCCTCTTCGGAGTGGGCTGGAGCTGCATCCTCGCCCCGCTGATGGCCCTGGCCACCCGGCTGACGCCGGCCAACCACCTCTCCGAAGCGCTGGGGATTTTCGGCATCTCGGGCCTGCTGGCCCACGCGCTCTCACCGATGATCAGCGAGCTGGTGGTGGCGCGGAGCGGCTTTCAGACCCTGTTCATCCTCGACTGCCTGCTGGCCGTCATGGCCATGGGACTGGTGGCCGCCGTTCCCTCCGGCCGGACAATGCCGGATGCGCCACCCGGATCGACACCGCCGCGAGCTTCGGGCCGGCTGCTGATGGCCGCCATCGCCGGCGTGGTGCTGGTGGCCATCGCCCACGGTGCGGTCCGGGGCACCAACCTCAACTTCATCGGCCCCTATTGCCGCTTTATCGGCATCGAACGCTTCTTCCCCTTCTTCATCGCCTTCTCCTTCAGCGCCATCGCCACCCGCTTCCGGCTGGCCGCGCTCCCCGACCGCTACGGACAGCGCCGGGTGGCCATCCCGGCCCTGCTGCTGGTGGCGGCGAACAGCCTGATCATCTCCCAGATCCACGCCACCTGGCTGCTGATCGTTGCCGGGTTGATCGGCGGCCTGGGCCAGGGGCTGATCTTCCCCGCCCTCAGTTCACTGATGGTGGATCTCATCGGCCACCACCGCCGGGCCTTTGCCCTCTCGGTCTACGCCACCTGCTTCGAGATCGGCTTCGGCTTCGGCCTGCCGGTGTTCGGCCTGGTGGCCGACCTCCTGGGCTACCGCTGGATGTATGCCGCCTCCGGCTTCTACATGTTCGCCACCATTTTCCTGTTCATCCGGCTGGTCCCGCCGGAGAAACGCCAGCCCGCGCCTCAATCCTGAGATTTCAGCCCATGAAAATGCATGGGGTCAGGTACTTTTCATTTTCATTCTGCTCAGCTTAGGTCTTGAAGGAGTGTCCATGGAATGAAAATGAAAAGTACCTGACCCCATGCATTCTCATTTTCATGGACAATATACAGAACGGGGAGGAAGAGTCATGGGACCCGGCTTTTGTCGGGCCGGTTGTTCAATTAATTTGATCAAATATGGGGAAGGGGCTTGACGATTCGCCTAAACGACATATATTTATAAGTTAGATAGAATTTGAACCAGCTTTCCAACATTCCCGATCGCAAGCAATCCCGGTGACGGGTAGCAGCCTTGGCCACGACATATGAACCGAGGAGGGTGTTTATGGTCTATTTCATTTACGTGCTCAGCAACTGGTTCACGTGCTTTACTCCCCGGTTCATGCCGGATCACACATACAGGGGAATCGGCTTCTTCGGGATCGAACCGGAATCACCGCGGCCGGCCCTTCCGGATGCGCCGCCCATGCATCCCTGCCCCGACCAGCGGGAGGATGTCAGCCGCCCATTCTTTTAGAAGCATTTTTCGAATTCCTATGGCAGCCCCGCGCCTTCTGAGGACGGGGCTGTTTTTTCTGGGACTGGTTTTTTCCGCACTTTCCCTGGAAGCCACAGGCACCCCGGCGGACCAGGTTGCCTCCTGCTCACCCGGCACCACCCTCGAGCTCATTGAGAGCCGCGGGCAGGATGAAGCCTGGGAGCTGCTGGGCCGCCGCCTGGGAGCCGACCCGGACTGCGCCTCCCTCCAGCGGGACTGGGCCCTGATCTCCCTGCGCACCGGCCGCCTGGCCGAAGCTCGCCAACGCCTGCAGACCCTGACCGACCTGCACCCCCACAGTCCGGCCATCCAGTTCGGCCTCGGCTTGAACCTGCTCTACGACCGGACAGAGCCCGGTGCCGTGGGACAGGCCCGTACCCGCCTGGAGAGTGCCCGCCGCCTGCTGGCCGAATCCGCTGGTGAGCCGGACGAAGACGAGCAGGCGATCTGTGACGGATTCTGTCTCCTGGCCCTCAGCGCCATTGCTTCCGACTCTGACCAATCGGTGAGCATGATCGAAGAGAGCCTGGCCCGCTTCGATGCCGGCGGCTCGGCTTCAGGCCGCGGCCTGGCGCTGAAGCAGCTGGCCGGCCTGCGGCAGCGTCAGGGGGACACCGGGGAAGCGCTGCGCTGCGCCGGGGAGGCCCTGGCCAGCTTCGAGGAGGAGGATACCCTGGGCGGCGCGGTGCTGGCCCTGCACCTGGCCGGCAACGCCCACTACCGGCTGGGGGAGATCGAACCGGCGGAGGGACAATACCGCCGGTCGCTGGAGCTGGCTGAACTGCAAAAGGACGATGAAAGTCGCCTGCGAAATATGGTGGCCCTGGCCCTGCTATACCGGAGCACGGACGTGGATGCGACGCTCGACTGGTTCGACCGGTCAATCCCGGTGGCCCGGCAGCTGGGGATGGACGACATGCTGCTCTACGTGCTCACCTCCCGGGGGACCATCTGCGGCACCGAGCTGAACCGCTACCGGACGGCGCTGGACAATTTCTCCGAAGCCCTGGCCGTGGCCCGGAGGATCAGCCGCTGGCCCACCGCGGCCAGTTGCCTGGCCAACATGGGGCACATCAGGAGCGCCCTGGGCGACTACGACACCGCACTGATCAATCTCCAGGAGGCCGCGGAGCTGATGGAGACCAGGGAGGTGGAAGACGGCCGGCTGGAGAGTTTGATCCACCGGGAGATGGGCTACCTGCTGTGGAAGAACGGGGCGGAGGAGCAGGCACTGGAGCGGCTGGTGCATGCCGGGGAGATCTCACGGGCCGGTGGCGACATGGGCGGGCTGGCCAACGCCCTGCACCTCCAGGGTGCGGTGCTCTCCGGGGCCGGCCGGTCCGTGGAGGCGTGGGAACCGTTCACAGAGGCATTCGACACCTATGGCCGGCTGGCGGACTCATACGGACAGGCCTGTGTCAGCTATTCCATGGGCCACTCCGCCGAGGCCACGGGGGATCCGGACCAGGCCGAAGAAAAATATCTCGAAGCCGCCCGGCTGGGGGACGGCGGCGGGTACCCGATCCTCGCCTGGAGCGGCAACTTCCGTCTCGGCCGGCTGGCCCTGGCCGCCGGTGACCTGGCCCGGGCCAGGGAGCGGCTGGAACTGGCCCTGGAGATCATTGGCCAGGGCAGAGCGCACCAGGACCAGGATGATCTCAAGTGGTCCTACATGGAGGACAAGCACCAGGTTTTCTGCAGCTACATCGATGTGCTGGAGAAGATGGGCGAGCCCGAACTCTGTTTCGCCGTGGCCGAACAGGCCCACGCCAGTTCGCTCCTCGACCTGCTCCGGGCAGAGGATGAAAACGGTGACGGGATGACGGTGGCCCTGCCCCGGATCACGGTGGATGAGGCACGCCAGGTGCTGCCGGGACCGGACGGCTGCCTGCTGGAGTACCTGCTGGGCGAGGACGGCTCATTTCTCTTTCTGCTCACCAGGACCGGGCTCTCTCTCCACCGGCTGCCCCCTCGGGAAGAGATCGAATCGCTGGCTGCCGGCTATCTGGAACAGCTGCGGATTCCGCCGGGGCCGGTGGAACAGTCCCCCTCGCCGGAGCTGGTCTCCGCGGGCCGCTCGCTCTTCTCCGCCATCCTCGGACCCGTGCAGGAGCAGCTGACCCCGGACCGCACCCGGCTGGTGGTTGTGGCCGACGGTCTCCTGCACCACCTCCCCTTTGCCGCGCTGGCCTTGCCCGGGAGCGGCCCGCCTGTCTGGCTGGCCCAGGGGCACGAGATCTCCTACGCCCATTCAGCGGCGGTTCTGGCCCAGCTGTCGGGATCGGGCGGCGACGACTCGAGCGACGGACTGGACCTGCTGGCCATCGGCGACCCTGAGTTCAGCGGCTCGCTATCCCTCCCGCCCCTGCCCCACTCCGGCCGAGAGGTGCGGCGGATCGCCGGGCGACTGGCCCGGGCCCGAGCATTCACCGGCAGTGACGCGAGAAAGAGCCTGCTCGCCGATCCGGAGCTGGCCGGTGCCCGGGTGATCCACCTGGCCACCCACGCCCTGGTGGACGAAAACTCCGCCCGGGATTCGGCCATCGTCTTCAGCGGCGAGGGAGAGGATGTGCGGGATGGACTGCTGGGGCTGGAGGAGATCAAGGCTCTGGGCCTGGACGCCGACCTGGTGGTGCTCTCCGCCTGCAGCACCGGCCTTGGCCGGTCGGTGCGCGGCGAGGGGGTGGTGGGGCTCTCCCGGGCGTTCATCACCGCCGGCAGCCGCAGCGTGGTCCACACCCTCTGGCCGGTGGAGGACCGGTTCACCGCCGGCCTGATGGACCGCTTCTTTGCCGGACTGGTCCGGGGGGAGAGCAAGGCCGCTGCCCTGGCCAACGCCAGGCGGGCCTCCCTGGACAGCGGGGCCCACCCCCACTTCTGGGCCCCCTTTGTGCTGGTGGGTGAGAGTGCCTCGTCGCTGCGCCTGCAGCCGCGGCCCCGCCGGCAGTGGCTGCTGCCGCTGGCGTTGATCCTGCTCGGCCTGCTCACCATCGCCGGCGGCATTTACCTGCTGCGCCGGCGGAGGTGAGGGTAAGGGGACGTACATAACTTTATAACTTGCTGATATCTCTTTGCGACCTCCAGGATAGCCTGAATCAATCAGTAAAGTAGTACCGGCGAACGCAAGTTATAAAGTTATGTACGTCCCCGACCTGTTCCAATCTACGGCGCCAGCCCGGTCACCGTGCAGGCCTGGCTGTCGGTGTCACCTGAAGGGGCATAGGGCGGCTGGTTGTAGGGCGCCGGTGTCACATCCTCGGCCAGCAGGGTGAAGACATTGTCTCCCACCAGGGTCCCCAGGGCCGGCAGGTTCTGGTTCCATGACGTGGCAAAGACTTCGGCCGGGGAGAGATTGGTCCAGCCGGCGCGCCAGTTGGTGTAGGGGGTGCCGTTGGCGATCACCATGTCGATACGGGCCGCGGCGCGGCGCGATTCGCCGGTGAGGTTTTCCAGCTGGGCGGTCATGCCCACGGTCAGGGGCAGGGTCCCGGAGCCCGGTTGGCAGTCGAGGCCGGCGGCCACCGTGTCGGTGGGCGCGGACGAGCCGTCGATACCCCAGATCTCCACGTCGTCAATGTTCCAGCCCGAGTACTGCCAGGCGCTGTCGGTGCTGCCCATGGTCCAGCGGAGGTAGACCGTGGGCTGGCCGTCGGCCACAGCGGCGATGTCGTATTCCACCAGGGTCCAGGAGGAATCGGTGATCTCGGCGGTATTCGTCCAGACCTGGGTCCAGGTGGTGCCGTCGTTGCTCACCCGGAGGTAGGCATGGTCGTAGGACGGCTGCTCCACATTGAGGTAGCGGCGGAACTTGAGGATCACGCTGTTCAGGGTGGAACAGTCGATGGCGGCCGAGGTGAGGTGCGTCTCGGAGAGCGAGTTCTCGTAGTCGCCGGCGAGGTTGTAGCCGTAAACGTTGGGGCCGGTGTGTCCCCCGGTGGGATCGGGATCGCCATACTGCCCGCCGCCACCGGTGGGCTGGCCATAAGCCCAGAGGCCCTGTCCGGTCCAGCCGGGATCACTGTCCATGGTCCACTGCTGCTGCACCACCGGCACGCCCACGGTGAGTTGCGCGTTGCGGGTGGTGTCACCGTCATGGGTGGTGGTGTTGACGAAGCTCACCACCTCGCTGTAGGCCCCGTCGGCCAGGCTACCGGCCGCACTGGTGATCGACAGGGTCACCGTGGCCGTGCCCAGGGCGGGGATGGTGCCGCCGGTGGTGCTGGAGTCGAGCCAGGCCGCGCTCTCACCCACGGTGAAATCGATGGGATAGCTCTCGTAGCTGGTCAGGGTGTAGTCGAAGGTCTGCGGGGTGAACGGACCGCCGGTGGCGCCTTCGGAGAGAAAATCCCCGGCCGGGTTGACCCGCATCCCGCTGGGGGTGAAGGGCGCTGCGGTGTCAGCCACCGCCGCCACCGCCGCCTTGGTGCAGGCGGTGGCGTAAGCCAGGTCGCAGTTGGCCACCAGATCGCTGGTGGTGTGATAGTACGGGCTGAAGTCGCTGCCCCAGGCCTCGTCCTCGGAAGCGACGATGGCCTGGTAGCCGTGGGCCCAGAACGAGCCGTGGTCACTGGCGCTGAGCGACTCGTGAATCACCACCGGTTCGATCTCGGCGGAGACATAGTAGAGGGCCGCGTCGCGCAGTTCGTAGGCCACCGCGGTGGAATCGGGGTCGGTGTAGATGATGAAATCGGGGGGCGCCGGGTCGCTGCCCGAGTAGCCGATCATGTCGAGGTTGTAGCAGCCGATGACGTTCATTCCCGCCGCCGCGATGTCGGCCACGTAAGCCGCCGATCCCACCAGGCCCTGTTCTTCGCCGGCAAAGCAGGCGAACTTGATCGTCCGCTCGAAGGTGTAGCTGGAGATGACCCGCGCCGCCTCGAGCACCGCCGCCGAGCCGCTGCCGTCATCGTCGGCCCCGGGAGCAAAATTGTAGGGATCCTCGGAGGTGGAATCGTAGTGGGCGGAAATGAAGACCACCTCGTCGGGGTAGAGCAACCCGGGGATGGTGGCGATGACATTGAAGCGATTGTTGCCACCAATGCTGAAGTAGTGGCGTTCCACGTCGAGGCCGAAGCCGGCGAACTGATTGTAGATCCAGTCACCGGCGGTGTCGCATTCCGGGGCGTAGGAGTAGCGGGTGCCGAAGTTCTCCAGGGTCTGGATCTTTCCGGTGTAGCCCAACTGATTGATGGCAGCCACAATGTCGTCGATTTCGCCGCCAAAGGCCCGGGTGCCCGCCGGGGTGGCCCGGCTCGCCACCGGCGCGGTGGCCTTGGGCGATGGGGTCACCAGCACTAGTTCGTGCCCGGCCATGGAGAGCGGCTCAATGTCAGCGGGAAGGGCCTTGACCAGGGCAAAGCCCGCCTCACGGTGGAGCAGCTCAACACCGGGGGTCGCTGGAAAGGCTGCGTCCCGGCCGTCACGGATCATCACCCAGTAGTAGCTGGCGCCGTCGGACCAGGGTTCGAGGTCCATCACCGTGGCCAGTTCTCCCAGACGGGTGAGCTCCTCCGGGCCGGCGCCCAGCAACAGACGGTGGCCTGCCCGGTGGTAGACCGGCAGGCCCAGCTTCTCCACCAGGGCGGACGTCTCGGCGCTGTCCCCGTGAACCAGCACCAGGGCCTCCTGTTCCGGCATCCCGGCCGCATCCACCGACACCACCGCCAGCAGGGCACACACCATCACCGCAAGCACGACCCGTCCGTTCCAATACATCAGCACTGCCTCCACCATGCCGCGCCGGGAAGGCGCAACGGTTCATCGTTCGATTCTGCTGCCCAAGGATATGCCGCCATCCCCGATGGGGACGGGGGATCGGACGTCGGCCGGAATGCCGGAGCGGTCCGGGGCATAAGACTCACTGCTTCAACCAACCCTGCCCCTCTATATCTCCAGTAAATATAGGTGGTTTGGTGGGGTTGCGCAAGACGGGATTTGAGGGGG
>CBESOE010000104.1:0-15843 GCA_965531145.1 uncultured bacterium
CCGCCTTCCTGGCCGAGGACGGTTTCGCCCTGCTGGGAAGAGGCATCGCCCGCAGCTGGTGGGTGGTACCGTTCCGGGGGCGGAAAACAGGGCCGGAATGAGCCCCGATCCGATCCCACCGTGTAAAACCAATAGTTGACATCGCCGGGGAATGGCACTATTTTTTCCATAAGTGAATGCAGTTCCCGCACCCCCCCACACGAGCGAGGTTCAGCATGCCGAGAATGATTGCACTCCTGGTTCTGTTCATCGTGCCGTCTGTAATCGGTTTCGGCGGGGAGGTTCTTGAAACTGCAGGATTCCTGCCGGATGTATGTTCGATCCCGCAAGACGATGCCGCCGAATCGATGAAAGGCCGGCGTGATCTGTATTATCTGTACGAAACATTCGACGGGCCTGATTTCCCGCCGACCGGCTGGGGCATATATAACTCCCACCCCAGCGGTCACTACGACTGGGAGCTGAATAACAGCAATTATGCCGGTGGGACGGCTCCCGAAGCCTGGGTGGAGTATGCCTATTGGGCATCAGGGCAGGATTATATTACGGTGCTGTACACGCCCGCGCTAGACACCTCCGATGCGGGCGCTCTGGTACTGCAGTTCAAGCATCACTGCTTGTTGGGTTATTATCCTGCTGGACATGAGGTCTATATTTAGGCCACGTCGGACGGTTCGAACTGGGTCGACGTGACGCCGTGGGGCAATCCAGCCTGGTACTATTATTATGATATTGGCCCCGAGACGGTGACGATCAACCTCAATCAGTTCGTCGGTCCTTCCACGAGTGTGGCGTTCTGGCTATTCGTGCCTTACTCCGCCAACAACATCGAATACTGGTCCGTGGATGATGTGAAGATCTTTGATCCTGGCGGTCCCATCGATTGCGACTACACGGTGACCCCGCTGGTCGGCACAATGCCCTTCACCACGGCCCACCGGATTACGCTTTCCAATGTGAGCGTTGGCGATGAGGCGTGGACCCGTCGCGTGGCCGGCAGGATCGCGGTGACCCTCGGCAACGGATCATATTTCAACCCGTTCCGTGCCGGGTTCACCAATATCCAGGCGTCCAGCAGTTACATCACTCAGTTCCCGGTGAACATCCCGGCCCTGGCTTCCGTCATCGGTGAAAACACCTTCGTGTTGACCGCCGAGGACGTGACGCCTGCTCCATACAACGAGCCGCCGTATCCGCCTTCCGGCTGGACGTGCACGAGCACCAACGTGGTCGTGGCCAATACTCCCTGACCTTCCCGGGGGCAGGCGTGAGCCGCTTTGCGGCGGCTCACGTCTGAATGACGGCAAAAAGGCTGTGGCTCCTGAATATTCCATTCGACCTTCCTGCTCTTCTGGAACGAGGGCCGGGCTGTCAAACGGTGGATGCAAAATGCCCGGGAAATCTTGACCCGGGAGAAAAAATACCATATTTATAGTAGATGAATCCGGCTACGCCTGAATGATCGTTCAGAGGAAGCTACGGCCATGTCAAGGATCCGAGTGCCATTACTTGTCATCTTGACCTTTGCTGTTGTCCTGCCGCAACCGTGCCTTGGGCAATCACGGGCGCATGAGCTTGACCGGCAGCACTCGCTCCCGACGCCGCCCACCGATCTGGGCCCGCCGATCCTGCCTGAGGATGGTGAACGCCTCGGCACTCCATACGCTTCATTGGGTGCGGGGGACGATGAAGAGTACTGGCTTCAGTTCGGCCCCTACGCCTGGGGTGTCCGCGAATACCAGGGATCGATCATGATCCAGGGCGAGCCGTATGAACACCTGCTTCAGGTCTGGTATCCCGGACAATGGGAAGGTGTGGATGTCCCGGCAGCCAGCGAGGGTGCGCCGTTCCCGGTGGTGTTCTTTTCGCACGCCGGTGGGTCGTACTACACCTGGTATGACTATCAGTTCTCGCGCCTGGCCACCCGCGGCATTATCGTCATTTCCATGGCCCATGATCACGAACCCTGTCCGGGGGAGTTCTGGGAATGCCATGGTCAGCTTTACTCCGAGACGATTGACCTGATCTTCGACGGCTGGAATCAGACGCCAAGCCACTTCCTGTACCAGCGTTGTGATCCCGATCGGATCGGGTTGAGCGGGCACTCGCACGGGGCAGCGTTTGTGGCGATGCGCGAATACCGGCCGATGAACCCGGATGGGGACTACGAGATAACCTGTGTCAGTCTGATCGCGCCCTGCCCCGACTATTGGGCCTCCCTGGAGGCGTTCGCCACTGTGTACGCCGGCATGCCACCACTCCAGGTGATCTACGGATCCAAAGACAGGGACGGCTGTTGCGCCCACGGTCAGTCCACCGCGATGTATGAAGTGGGCGCCCGGCCCAAGCACTTTTCTTACGTCATCGGCGCCAGTCATCACGTGTTCGACGAAGGGGGGCCCATAGCTGAAGCGACGATTACGCGTGAGGAGGCTTTTCGCGCCTCCGGGGCCTCCATGGCGGCGTTCCATGCCTGGATGTTAAATGGCGATGCATCGGCCCTGCCCTACCTGCGCGGTGACCAGCCGCTGATACTCGGCGAACCGGAGGTGCGCTACCAGTTCCTCGAGGATGAAGCCCTCGTGGTAGACGATTTTGAAGATGGGGAGCCGACACACGTGGCCGCCATTGCCGGTGTTCCGGGGCAGACCTTCATCAATGGTTTCCTCAGCGACACCTTTGTCGACGTCAACTCCGGCGTACTACTGATCCGCGCGGAGATTCAAGCGCTGCTGCCGGCCGGGCCAGGCTGCCACTCCGTCCTGTTCTACGAAGACAGCGCCCTGGGACCGGACGTCTATGCCGAAGCGCTGGCGGCGGAGGTGGCCGCGGGGCTCGTCTGTGAACCGGTCTTCACCGCCAGCCAGAGCGAATTCGCCACTCTGATCAGCTCGCAAAACTGGGATCTGATCGTTGCAGCCAACCAGGATGGCAGCGGCAGTTCAACACATCCGTTTGACACACCTCTGGCCGATTACGTGTGCAACGGTGGCAAGGCAATCATCTCCGATTTTCGTGTCGATTCATCAACTGCCGACCAGGCTCTGCTGTGTGCCCAGACGGACTTCCACGGCAGTACGAACTGGGACACGATGACGTCCACGAGCGAGCTGTTCGAGGGCGGGCTGCAGCTGCAGAATCCGGGCTGGGGGATCTGGACTTATGGACTCCAGACCGACGCGGTGACCTACGCGACGTATGCGGATCTCAGTGACGGTAGCGATGAACACGATCCATCGCAAAACTCGCTCGGTCTGCCGGTCACCGCGGTCAATATGGAAACATTCGATGAGCTGTCCATGTTGAACCCGGGCCGCACCTTATATCATCCCACCTGGGGGCTGGAGTTCGCCTGGGACAGTCCCTCCGCCGGCTTCATCGAGACGCTGGCTGACAGTACGGCTGTCGACGGGTTCGATGCCAGTGGCTGGAGTGTGTTGTCCTTCCGCATTCTCCAGCTCCAGGGAGATCCGTTGAATCCGGTGGATCAAGGCCAGGATCTGACTGTGCGGCTGGAGGATCGGGACAGCCACCAGGCCGAGTTGAATTTGTCCGACGCCGCTCAAGGCCCGTTGCGCTACGCCGTGCCGCCAGGGTCTGGTGTGGGTTGGAAGTCTATCCTGGAGACCTATCGATTCCCGCTGGCCTGGTTCGCCAGCCAGAACCCGAACCTGGATCTCACGCACCTTATGAGCCTTTCATTCGTGTGCGACAGGACCGTCACGGGGCGGCTGATCATCGACGACATCGAGCTGGTGAATGCAACCGCCACCTCCACCATCTCTGCCGGCCTCGGCTGCGTGCCGCTCAGCGGCACCCTGCCACTGCCGGTACAGCTCACCGTTCAATTGACCAACAACACCCTCGATTTCGCCAGGAGGACGGCCGGCCGCATCGACCTGGTCTTCGGCGACGGCACCGCCATCAACAACTGGCGCAGCGGCTACGTCAACATCTGGCCCGGCGCTCCGCTGACCGTCAACTTCGGCATCACCCTGCCTGTCCAGCTTTCGCTGGTTGGTGACAACAACTTCACCCTGCGGGCCATGGATGTGACGCCCGCGCCGTACAACCAGCCGCCATACGCGCCGTCCGGCGCCCTCGACTCGGATCTCTGCACGGTGGTGGGATTAAAACCATAGCGGAGGCAAATGAACCGGGAGGTGTGAGGGGGAGTGCTTCCCCGGTTTCCGACCCGCCAACTGCGGTATACCGCCGGCATTGAATCTCCTCATTTGGCAGATATCTAATCCCTATAATATGCTAGGATAAAGTAGGGAATATCATCGAACACGATCAGGAAGATATGGCGGTGAGGTCCCTGACCCGTGATCACGGTGCTGTACTTCGTGAAAAGGAGAGAACATGGCCAGTCCCAGGATTAATCAGAAGAGAAGACCACAGGCATGGACAGTGGCATGCTGGGTTATCGCGTTCGCTTTCGTTGCCATCTCTGCTCAAGCACAACCCTACCAGGCGTGGATGGAGTCGTGGGAGGGCCCCACCGCCGGGACCGACGCCGGCTGGGCCGTGGAAACCGACAGTACGGGAAACATCTATGTCGCCGGGGAAGTGGCCACGGCCGCCCAGGGTTCAGATGGGCTGCTGATCAAGTATGACCCATCCGGAAAGCTATTGTGGGAACGGACCTATGACGGCCCCGGTTCCGACACCGACTATTTCACCTACATGAGAATCGACAGCAGCGACAACATCGTTCTGCTGGGGCAATCCATCGGCAACGGTACGGATTGGGACTTCCTCACCCTCAAATATCTCCCGGACGGGACCCTGCTCTGGGAGCAGCGCTACGACGGTCTGGGCGGCGGATACGACCTGGCCCTGGGGATCAATCTCAATGTGCAGGACAACGTGTACGTCATCGGTATCGAAACAGACACGGATGGGTTCGAGAAAATCATCACCATCAAGTATCTGCCGGACGGCACGGAAGACTGGGCGATGAGATACGAATCGGCGTATCCGGCCAATCCCCGGGCGTGGGGTTACGTGGTCCAGCCGACTGATGATGGCACGGTCTATGCCGCGGGCGATGCCATCAATCCCGCCGGCGGGCTCGACTATCTGCTCCTCAAATATGCCGCTGACGGCACGCTGCTCTGGGAACGGCTGTTCGACGGGTCCTACGGTTTGTACGATGGGGTCTGGGACATGGCCCTGGGGCCCAACGAGGAACTCTACCTCGCCGGCATCTCGGCTACCGGGACCGGGTTTGAATACTGTGTCGTCAAATACGATTCCGCCGGCGTTTTCCAGTGGGAGGGACGTTACGGAGGAACCACCGGATTTCACTATGCCTATTACATCGAGGTCGACCAGGCCGGCAATGCCGTGGTCACCGGTCCGTCCACCAACTCCGCCGGCTATTTCGACTGGGTGACGGTGCTCTTCGACACCAATGGCGTCCAGCAGTGGGCGCGGAGATACTATTCCCCGTCCCCGTATTTCGGAGACGATACGCCCAACGGCCTTGTGCTCGACGACCTGGGTGGCATCTACGTCTGTGGTAATGTCTGGAACTGGTTGCCCGAGGGGCAGAATGCGTTCCTGATAAAATACGATGTTGCCGGCAACGTGCTGTGGGACCACACCTACAACGGCACCACCAGCGGCGACGATGCCTGGTTCGGCGTCCATGTTGACGCGGCGAACCAGGTGCTGGTGGCCGGCACGTCGCTCAGCGCGGGGATGGGGCTGGACCTGGTGCTGGCCAAGTTCCGTCAGAACGGCCCGCCGACCATGGCCGTCAGCCCCATGCCGCTGGTGCCCGGCACATCCGCGACGTTCACGGTCTCCAATGTCGAGCCCGACTCGAGCACCTATCTGGCCTACAGCCTTGCCGGGGCGGGAAGCACCTACGTCGGATTCCTCGACGTGACGCTGGGCCTGGCCAACCCCAAGAAAGCGGGGTGGACGGCCCAGGCCGATGGAACCGGCACGGCGGTGTGGACCTTCGTGATCCCCGGATCGGTCTCCGGACAGAACCTGTGGTTCCAGGGTGTGCAATACCATGTGGCCACCAATGTCGTGGCAACGTCGGTGCAGTAGATCACAGTGTCAGGTTGGCGTCCTGTCTGCTGGAGTCCCACGGAGAGTATATTCACTGTTTTTCACTCGCGGTCATGCCGATCTATAAAGTGAGTGAGAGGGGTGAGTGGGGAACGATTCTGGAATCCGTGGGAGAAAAGAATGAAGACGATACCCGTCCAGGGTGCCGACATCGATACGGTGATGGGCGCCATCCGCGGCGCATCCTTTTTCAAGAGCCTTGACGACGGCCAGCTTCGGCAGGCCGTAGCCCAGGCCAGCCTGATCCACCTGGAGGCGGGGGAAAGCCTGGTCCGGATAGGCGAGTCTCCCCAGGGCCTGTTCCTTGTTCTGGGCGGTGAGGTCCGGGTGCTGATGAGCACCGCGGCCGGCGGTGAACCGGTGGAAGTGACCCGCTTCGGCCGTGGCGAGATGCTGGGGTTGGCCGCACTGCTGCTGGACCGGCCCAGTGAGGCAGCCATGGTGTCGGTGGGCCGCTCGGCCGTTGTCTGTTTCGAGCCACAGTTCTTCGAGACCACGGCCGGGCAGATTCCGTCCTTTGGCCTGGAGGTGGCGCGCTCGCTGGCCGAGCGTCTGACGCTGCTGGCCGAGCGTGTTCCGGTTCCCGAGGCCGATGCGAAGATGGAGCCCTCCGAAGAGGCCCTGGCCCTGCTGCCCCACGAGTTCCTGGTGCGGCACCGGGTGGTCCCACTGGCCGTGGACGGCCAACTGGTCACCATTGGCTGCGCCGACCAGCCCACCGCCGAAATCATCGAGCGAATTCGCATCCACCTGCCGGCCATGGAAATCCGCATGGTGCACCTGGACAGCAACCGGCTGGCAGAGATTCTCCGGAGCCGGGCCGGAGGCTCGCAGGCGGCGGATGCCGGTCCTGAGGCCGGACCCGGAACGCTGGAAAAGCTGCTGCGGGCCATGGCCACCGAGGGGGCTTCCGATCTTCACCTGTGCGGTGGCCAGCGCCCGCGGTGGCGCATCGACGGCGCCATGCGCGAGATCACCGATATCCCGCTCCTGGGAGAGGAGACGGTGCTTGAACTTCTCGGTGACATGATGGAGGACCGGAACCGCCGGGAATACGAGTCCACCAAGGATACGGACTTTGCCATCGCGTTGCCCGGTGTCGCCCGCTTCCGGGTCAACCTCTTCCGCGATCTCGGCGGTGCGGGCGCCGTCTTCCGCCTGATCCCCAGCACCATCCTCAGCCTTGAACAGCTCGGCATGCCGTCGGTGGTGGCCGATTTCTGCGATCTGCCCAAGGGCCTGGTCCTGGTGACAGGCCCCACGGGAAGCGGCAAGTCCACCACCCTGGCCGGCATGGTGGACGCCATCAACCGGGAACGGGAGGAGCACGTCATCACCCTCGAAGACCCGGTGGAGTTCGTGCACCGGTCGCAGCGCTCGCTGGTCAACCAACGCGAGATCGGATCCCACACCTCCAGCTTTGCCTCGGCGATCCGGGCGGCGCTGCGGGAGGACCCCGACATTATCCTGGTGGGTGAGATGCGCGACCTGGAGACGGTATCGCTGGCGCTGGAGGCGGCCAACACCGGCCACCTGGTTCTGGCCACCCTGCACACCGCCACCGCGGTTTCCACAATCGAGCGCATCGTGGGCCTCTTTCCGCCCGAGGAACAGAGCCGCATCCAGGTGACCCTGGCCGATGTCATCCGCGGTATCGTGGCGCAGAATCTCCTCCAGCGTATCGGCGGCGGCCGGGTCGCCGCCCTCGAAATCCTGGTGGCCAGTCCCGCCATCTCGAACCAGGTCCGCGAGGGCAAAAACCACCAGATCGTCAGTTCGATGCAGACCGCCAGAGCGGCCGGCAATCGGTTGCTCAATGACTCGCTGGCCGAACTGGTCAACGGTGGAATCGTCACCTTCGAAGAAGCCCTTTCCAAGGCGGTGGAGAAGGACGATCTGGCCCGGCGGCTTGGTCGTCAGGCCAGGTAAGATCGGCATCGTGGTGTGACGGGGGGATTGCGGTTTTGCCTGCCCCTCTGCCATATAAAATGGACCATCTTCCCGGGCTCATCTCCCACATTAGCTTGCCATTATTGCCTGGGACACCTATATTGATGTGCATCAGGCAACGGCGCAGCGGGGATTTGCCGGGGCCGGATTCTACAGTCCTTCCCGTGAATTCGGGATATTTCACCCCCGTACATTCAACGTGACCGGATCAAAGCAGTTGTTCTACCACCACCCGAATCCGTGTTATCGCATAACCGGACTAAATCCATCCACTTTCTGGAGGTAAACCTGACGATGAGGAAATGTACCCTGTTCGCCATCACCATTCTGGCCCTGGCCCTGTTCGCCGGATCTGCGGACGCCGGGACTCTGCACTCCGGCCTGGAGAATTATCTGTCCGGCCTGCCGGCAGACCAGACCGAGAAAGTGATCGTGCGTCTGGCCGACCAGGCCGACATCCGTTCGCTCAACCGGCAACTGAAACTGGAGGGCGCTTCGCTGGCCCTGCGGCACAAGCAGGTCATCGAGCATCTGCGGGACACGGCCCTGGACACCCAGGCCCCATTGGTCCGGTATTTGGAAGAGCGGTTCCTGGCCGGTGAAGTACGTGACTTCCGCACCTTCTGGATCGACAACCTGATTGGCGTGGAAGCCACGGTACGGGAGATCAGGGCGCTTGCACTGCGGCCCGACGTGGAAATGGTGTTCATCGATTACCAGATCGAGTTGATCGCTCCGGTGACGAAAGACCTGCCCAAGCCGATGGCCGGCCAGGGGCAGCGACAGACCGATGCGGCCCGGGCCATCGAGCCGGGCATCACCGCGATCAAGGCGCCCCAGGCCTGGGCCCTGGGGTTCACCGGCGCCGGCCGGGTGATCGCCAACATGGACACCGGAGTGGACGGCAATCACGAGGCGCTGTCCGCCCGCTGGCGCGGTCTCACCGAACCGGCGGCCGAATGCTGGTTCGACCCGGTGACCTCCACCACCTTCCCCTTCGACTCCGGCTCCCACGGCACCCACACCATGGGGACCATCGCCGGGTACACCGCGGCCAACGAGATCGGCGTGGCCAAGGATGCCACCTGGATCTCCGCCGGGGTCATCGACCGGGTGGACATTCCAACCACCATGACTGACGCCGTGGCCGCCTTCCAGTGGTTCGCCGACCCGGACGGCAACCCGGGCACCACCGACGACGTGCCTGACGCGGTGGGCAACTCCTGGGGCATCAGCCCGATCTACCACGGGTCCTATATCACCGGTCCTTGCGACGTGACCTTCTGGGCCACCATGGACAACTGCGAAGCAGCCGGCTGTGCGGTGATCTTCTCCGCCGGTAACGAGGGCTCCGGTGCGGCCACGCTCCGCACCCCCGGTGACCGTGCCGACAGCCCGTACAACGCCTTTGCCGTCGGTTCGGTGGATGCCACCAATTACAGCTTCCCCTATCCCATCTCCGACTTCTCCAGCCGCGGCCCCGGCTGCAACAACCAGATCAAGCCCGAAGTGGTGGCCCCGGGTGACGACGTCCGCAGCTCGGTGCCGGGCGGGTATTCCAGCCTCAGCGGCACGTCCATGGCTTCGCCCCATGTCACCGGCAGTATTGCCGTGCTGCGGCAGGTCAATCCCGACCTCGATGTGGACACGATGAAGGAGATCCTTCTCTCCACCGCTGTCGACCTGGGGGCCGCCGGTGAGGACAATGACTTCGGCATGGGGATCATCGATCTCGAGGCCGCGGTTATCGCCGCGTCCCAGGGCTACGGCACGGTGCAGGGCACGGTGACCGATTCCTCCACCAGCGGTCCGGTGCCTGCTTCACTTACGAGCCTGAACAACGGCGCTTCAACCTTTGCCAATCCGGCCACCGGCGACTACTCATTCAGCCTGCCCGGTGACGAAACCCACACCATCGAGGCGACCTATTTCGGGTATGCCACCCAGCAGCAGGCGATCTACGTTCCGGCCGACGGCACGGTGAACCTCGACTTCAGCCTGGTGGCCACGGCCACCGGCACCGTCCAGGGCACGGTGACCGACTCGGGCGGTTCCCCGGTGAGCGGGGCCACGGTGACGGTGCTGGGCACCCCGCTGTCCCCGGTGACCACCAACGGTTCCGGTTTCTACACCCTGGCTGCCCCGGGCGGCGCCAGCTACGACCTGCAGTTCAGCGCCTCCGGCCACCAGACTGTGGTCATCAACAGCGTCGCCGTCGCCGAAGGTGGAACCACCGTTCAGGACGTGACCTTGCCCGACTGGTACCAAATCCTGATCTGGGAGCCTGATCCCACGCCGCTCAGCGGCAGTGTCGTGGAATCTACTCTGGCCACCCTCGGTTGGAGCGCCATCGTCACCTCCGACCTCTTTGCCTTCAGCAACCCGCTCACCGACTACGACGCGATCTTCGTTCTGGTGGGCATTTTCTCCAACAACTACACATTCTCTTCGGGCAGCCCCGAGGAAACCGCCCTGACCGACTATCTCGACAACGGTGGGAACCTCTACATGGAAGGTGGCGACGTCTGGTGCTATGACAGCAATCCGGCCATCCTCCGCGGCTACTTCAACTTCATCAACGAGGGTGACGGCAGCGGCGACCTTTCCACCCCCGCCGGTGTGGCTGGAACGTTCACCGACGGGATGAGCTTCACCTACAGCGGTGAGAACTCCTGGATCGACCATCTCGGCGCCACCAGCCCGGCTTTCGAAACCTTCACCAATCCGGCTGACGGATACGGCTGCGGTATCGCCCACGATGCCGGCAGCTACCGTGCCATCGGGGCTTCCTATGAGTTCGGTGGCCTCAACGACGGTGCCTCCCCCAGCACGAAGGTGGAGCTGATGCAGGCCTATGTCGATTTCTTCGGGCTCACCGCGGTTGCCACGGACACGGTGCAGGTGGCCCTCAGCGCATCGCCGGACAGCGGCATTCTGCCCCTCACAACGCAGTTCACGGCGCAGCTGGCCAACCTGACCACCGAGAACCGCCGGGCATCCGGCCGGATCGATCTGGTGATCGCCAACGGCAATTCCTACGGCAACTGGCGTGCCGGCTGGACCAACCTCAGTTCCCTGGAGGTCTTCACCCAGGTCTGGAACCAGAGTTTCCCGGCTCTCGGGACCCTGGTGGGTGCGAACGTCTTCACCATCACCGGTGTCGACGTCACGCCTGCTCCCTATAACCAGCCGCCCTTCGCGCCCTCGGGCGACACGGACAACGCGAGCGTTACGGTCACCGGCCTGGCGCCGTGACCTGAAGCCGCCACCCCGGCGGTGAATGGCAATTTGACGGTTTTCGGCGGCCCGGCCCAGTGCCGGGCCGTCGTTCTGTATAGCCGCCATCCGGGCGCTGCCCCCGGCTAATATTGACCTCGGGGGGCGGAATGGCTTCCCCATTCTCACTTCTAATCATGGTGAGGAATTCTGGGAGCACGGCAGTCTGAACCACGGTCAGAGCATCGATCCACCCGCCCAGTGGGCCGGGGCCGCCGGGTACCGCCGTCCACGGCGAGGAGCGCGAAAACCGGCTCGCCAATGCCGGAAGTATCGCATACTATTAACAGCAGGGGGCCGTGAGGCAGGGGCGTTATCGATACATCCGAACCCCGGCGGATGAAACCGAAGCATTGTACGACCTGGAAACCGATCCCGGTGAGACGGTGAATCTGGCAAATGAAAATTGCACTGGTCACACCCAAGAATAATACTTCGAAGGAGGGCAGCTTTTACGACTACAAATTCATCGCTGATTTTGTCTGCTCGAAAAAGTACTTCTCCTACCTCCTGGCCATTCCGGTGTTGCTCTCCCTGACTCCCGAAGAGCATCAGGTGCGGGTCTTTGATGAAAACATCGAAACCATCGATTTCGATTGGGATGCCGATCTGGTGGGAATCAGCACCCGGACCATTTTCGCCGTCCGGGCCTATGAGATTGCCGATGAGTTTCGCAAGCGGGGCGTCAAGACGGTGCTGGGGGGGATTCATCCCTCCATGTGTCCCGATGAGGCGCTGGAGCATGCGGACGCGGTGGTAATCGGGGAAGCGGAGCAGGTCTGGCCGGCTCTGCTGGAAGACGTGCTCAACGGCGGCTTGCAGAAAAAATACGACGCAGCGGGCAAAGCCGACCTGAAGGCTTTCGACCGCCCGGACCGTCAGCGGATCTCCCGGGACCGTTACTTCTCGGATATCCTGCAGACCTCCAAGGGCTGTCCCTTTGATTGCGAGTTCTGTTCCGTCTATGCCTTTGACGGCAGGCGCATGCGGCATAAGACTGTCGACCAGATAATCGCTGAGGTCCGGGACATCCACCAGTCCAGCGCCACCTTCAAGAAGAAGTCGATTTTCTTTGCCGACGACAACATCATCGCCAACCGCACGTTCGCCCGTGAGCTGTTCACCGCCCTGAAACCATACCAGCTCAACTGGTCCTGCCAGGGGTCGGTGAATGTGGCCCGGGATGAAGAGCTGCTGGCGCTGATGAAATCAGCCGGCTGTGGTGCGATCCTGGTGGGATTCGAGTCGATTTCCCAGGAAAACCTGTCGATGATGGGCAAACAGGTGAACATGAAGAGCGATTACGCCGAAGCAATCAGGATCATCCAATCCCACGGAATCATGGTTCACGGCTCGTTCATCATGGGTTACGACCATGACACGCCGGCGGCCTTCGACGATCTGATCGAATTCATCGCCTCGACCAAACTGCTGATGCCCCTGATCAATATCCTCACCCCTTTTCCGGGTACTGAACTGTTCAAACGGCTCGAAGCCGAGGGGCGCATCCTGCACCGGGATTGGAGCCGCTACGACGGCAAAAATGTGGTCTACCGGCCGGCCCGTATGGCTCCCGGGGAACTGGAGCAAGAGTTCAAACGGGTCATCCGCTCTGCCTATTCTTTCGATTCGATTTACCGCAAGCTGGACCACCACTGGCGAACGGACTTCTGGAAACACTCCAACGCCATAGACCCCATCGCCTTCAAGTTCCGCCTGCTCTTCGCGCTCCGTCTGTCGACCTATATTTCACCCGGCAATCTACCGCGAACCAGGTTCATTCTGAAAATTCTGCCCCGGGTCTTCGAGCGGCGGGTCAGGGTCTCCACCATCCTGTCGCTGATGGCCTACAACAATTTTGCCTTTGCCTGATCCCTGTTGCCGGGCCGTCGTTTCTGTACAGCCGCCACCCGGGCGCTGCCCCCGGCAAATATTGACCTCGGAGGGCGGAATGGCTATCCTCAAGCCTTACGGTTACGGGCCGAATTTGATTTTGTTATTCAACTTGTTTAAATACAGTAGTTTGGGTGTTTTTAAGCTTTTGCAACAGGAGAGCGAGCGATGACCGCACAGAATGCGACGGGAAGCGGCCCCCTCTGGTTGTCCATTGAGGGGAAAATTGAGGAGTTGGGTTCCCAGGACCTGTCCGGCGGCAGTCTGGAAGATGCCATCCGCAAGATCGCCGGCGAACTGGACGAGGCCGGGCACAACGTGTCAAACCACGGCGGGAACCTGCTGCACCTGCGCACGGCCATGGGCGCCCGGGTCGGCGTGGGCCACCCGATGATGGAGGACCTCAAGTCGGCACTGGCGGCGTTGACCCTGGAGGATGTGCTCAACGTCCCCGCGGCCACCGGCGGTGTGCTGGACACGGTGGGGGCCACCTGGCCCCAGATTCTCGAAGCTGACCGCCGACCCGACGTGCAGGGTTTCGTGGAACTGGCCCGCCTCGATCTCCACACCGCGGAAGCAAAGGGGATGGACGGCGACAAGGGTACCCGCTACCTGCTGGCGGCGGAGGTGGACGGTGCGGTGATCATCGAGCGCCTGGGCCTCAGTCAGGACGAACTGGACAAGGTGGTGGCCGCGGTGGCGGCCGAAGCCGCCGAACGTGACCGGGTGGCCGGTCTGCTGGAAGAGGCTGGTGACGCAACTGACGAGGAAAAGGTCAAACTGCTGCTGAACAAGGAGGTTGCTGAGGACCTGATCCTCGAGCTGGCCGGCGTGGATGCTTCAGTGCTCACCGCGGCGCAAAAGGCCATGGAGGAGGAGCTGAAGGAGAAGCAGCGCCTGGCCGAAGAGGCCGCGGCGAAGAAGGCGGCCGAGGCCGCCGGCCCCTCGCTGGACGACATCCCGGACGACGAGATGCTCGAGTATATTGAGTCGATTCGCGAGATCCTGGAGTTCTCCGACGTGGAGAAGGAGATCCGCGCCATGTGCGAGCAGAGCTCCATTCCCCAGGCCCTGGTGGACATCGCCGTCTCCGAGCCGGATAAGCTGGACGAGCTGGAGGCCAAGGCCGAAGGGTAAGACCATGTCTCGGAAGGTCACCGTTGTCTTCTGCCCCTACCTCGGCAGTAGCGATGCCATCCCCCATCTCGGCATCGCCCGCATTGCCCAGGCGGTGAAGCAGGCGGGGTACCTTTGCCGGGTCCTCGACGCCAATGCCCTGGTGGCCCGTCAGGACCCGGAGTGGTTCCTCAAGTTCTGCCTTCAGACCAACATCGGTCATGACATTCCCCGAATCAGTTTTCTCTTCGGCATGCCCGAACTGCTCTGGTCTCTGGCCGACCCGGAGGCTGACCCGCCACCGCCGGAGTCGATGACCGCCGACGCCGGTTCGGCCACGGTCCAGCTGCCCAAAGACCTGCACGCCCGGGCGGAAAAGATCGCCGACCTGGTGCTGGAGACCGATCCGGCGGTGGCCCTGCTCTCCACCTACATCTCGAACCATGCTTTCACCTGCCACATGGCCCAGGAACTGCGGCGCAAGCGGCCGACCCTGCCCCTGGTCTGGGGCGGCCCCGGTGTCTACCTGCCTCCGGTGCGCAAGCTGCTGTCCGGCCTGGAACTGGCCGACGCCTTTGTAGTGGGGGAGGGGGAGTGGGTGGTGCCCCGGCTGCTGGAGGACTACTTCAACGGCGGGTTCCAGCCGTCACCCGGAGTGGAACTGGCCGGCGGTGAGCCGGCAAAACCGGCACCGCTGCAGCAGGACCTGGCGTTACTGCCCATCCTCGACGTGGATGACTTCCGCCCCCCCGAAAACATCCCGCGGCCCCCGGGGGCGGGTCTCTGGCCGCGGCTGACCATCGAGGGGTCCCGGGGGTGCCGCAGCAGCTGCACCTTCTGCACGGAAAAGTACTTCTGGGCCCGGTTCCGTTCCCGGCCCCCGGATCGGGTGGTGGAGGAGATTGCCCACCTCTACCAGCGCTATGGCGTGAACTACTTCAATTTCACTGACACGGCGATGAACCATGACCCGGAGTGGCTCGACCGTCTCGTGGCCCTGCTCATGGAACGAAAGCTGGACGTGCACTGGGTCGCCGAATTCATCCCCTCGTTCAATCTGACTCCGGAGCGTTGCCATGCCGTGCGTGAAGCCGGCTGCGTGGGGGTCAACCTGGGCACCGAAACCCTGCTCGACAAGTACCGCAAGCTCCTCGGCAAGCGGGAGAACGACGAGACCATCGAATTCTCCATCGCCAATCTTTACCACGAAGGGCTCTTCGCCTTCTCCCACATCCTCATTGGCTACCCCGGCCAGACCCCGGCCGAAATGGCCGATGACATGGCCCGGCTGGCCGACCTCTACCAGCGGTTCCCCGACCCGAAGAAACGAAAGCTGGCCCGTCCCGACCTCTTCCGGGTGGAGCCCTTCACCCCGATGTACACCCACGCGAAGAAGTTCGGCATCGACCTCGAGACCTATTCCTTCCCCATTCCCCAGCCGTTCCTGCATCTGGAAGAGACGATTCGCGAGATGTCGGTGGTCTGGCAGCACGAGATGTCGGCCCGGGACCGGATGTT
>CBESOE010000105.1:0-15835 GCA_965531145.1 uncultured bacterium
GCCCCCGCCACTGCCACCGCCCCCGCCACTGCCACCGCCGGGAAAGCCGCCGCCTCCACCGCCGCCGGCAAAGGGGTCGTTGCCCTGCCGGCCGCCGCCAAAGGGATCATTCCCGCCGGCCGGAGCGGTGAGCCCCGGGCCCTGTCCGGCTCCGAGACCTCCACCGGGGCCCGGGCCTCCGCCGGCCGCCGAGAGCGCGCCCGCCCCGGCACCACCACCGAGCTGATTGGTGACCTTCGGCGGCCCGTTGTGGGTGGCATAGATCAGGATCCAGCGGCCGTCCTCCATCATCGGATCGGTCCAGAGCTTGCGGACGAACCGCCGGCCATCGATCTCGTTGAGTTCATCGAGGGAAAGAGGATAGCGGTTGTATTTGCTGTAAAAACGGATGATCGCATCCACGTACTGCTCCCCGCGGAAGATCAGTTCCGCTTCCCGGTCCCGCTGGATCACGGTGTGCCAGACCGGCATCGCCGCGCCGAGCATGATCATCAGTACGGCGATGCCCACCATCAGGGCGACGAGACTGAAGCCGCTGTCCTTACCATTCCTCATAGCTGCTGCCGTCCAGCGCCGCACCCTTGTGGCCGGTGCGTACGTCCCAGATCCCGGGGCCGGTATCATACTCGTCATCGCCCCAGACCGAGTCGTTGTCGTTGTAATCGTCATACGAATCGTTGTTGTAATCGTCGTTGCCGTATCCCCCGCCGCCCCAGGAATCCTCATCCTCTTCATCGCGCGGTTGATACTCGAGCTCAACCCACGATTCGTTGGTATCGGTGAAGGGATCGACGGGCACGGCCCGCAGGTAGCCGGCTTCCACCAGGGAGTTGAGCGAGGGCGGATACTTGCCCCGGTCGGCGTTGTACTGGTTGATGCACTCCCGCATGTGGTAGAGGTCCTGCTTCAGCGCGGCCTCCCGGGCCTTGGTCACCGAGTGGCGATAGACCAGGGCGGCAGTACTGACGAGGATGCCGATGATCGCCATCACGATCAGCAGTTCCATCAGGGTGAAACCGCGCTGCCCCCGCTTGTTGCCCAGTCTGGTTATCACAGCCAGCCTCCAGATCACCACTCTTTATAAAAGGTGCCGTCCAGCGCCTTGCCCTCGCTCAGCGAATAGACGTCGAACACGTTCTCGCGGCCCCAGGAGTCGGAATCGGCCTCGTCCTGATACGACCGCAGCCCCCATTCACCATCGGGATTGAACGGATCCCGGGGCAGCCTCCGAAGAAACTTGAGCTTGCGATCCACCTGGCCCACTTCCTCGACCCCCTCCACCAGCATTTCCAGTTCCAGCGGGTAGCCCTCGGAGTCGAGGTCCTCCACAATCACCCGCCCGCCGTCGGTGGCGGCCTTGTATTCATCGATGGCCCGCCGCATTTCACGCAGGGCCGCCTTCAGTTCGATCTCCTTCTGCCGAATGACCGATATCCGGGTCAGCGGGATGGCCGCCGCGGCCAGAACCATGATAATCGCCACACAGACCATCAGCTCAATAAAGCTGACCCCGCGATCACCAGGTTCCTGTCTGCCGCGCATCAACATCGGTCACTCCCGCCGTTTCGCCCGTTGCCCCTACTGCACCCTCAGCTGAGCCGGGGTCCAGATCGATGGCAGGTTCCGCATCGCCGGATCCTTGACGCTGTTGTTGGTAAAGGCCAGCACCCCCGTTCCGGGGGCCAGCGCCCTGAACTGGAAGGTGGCCAGCGTCCCGGCGCCTTCAGCGCCCGCGCCCCGCCCGAAACGGGAGAGCCCCACCAGCACCCGGCCGTTGGCGGCCGTGGCCTGGAACGTTGTGCTCGTTCCGTCGGCGTTCATGAACGTGCCCTCCGCGGCACCGACATACTCCACCAGCTGGGGGTCGTAGGTGATATAGAACGGGGCGTGGGCCACGTTCCAGGCATTCTCGATGTTCACCGCCAGCGGGAACACCGACCCGGATACCGTGTCCACCGAACCGGGAACAAAGGAGATCCGTACCGGCCCGCGGGGTGGATCTCCCCCCCCCGGCTCCTCGGCCTGATCACCTTCGCGGTCACGATCCTCCTCGCCGCGGCTCTCACCCGACCCGTCTCCGCCGGAGCCGTCATCCCCTCTTCCGCCGGCACCGCCGGCAAAGGGGTCATCGGCCGGGGTTGATTCACCGGCCCAGTCGGTATCCTGCTCGTCCCAGCCCTCCACCACACCGGTCTCCACATCGGAGGCAGCGCCGGACGTCGAGGTGCCGGGCTCGCTGGTTCCGGCAGCGCCGCCGGTATTCTCCTCCTCCTTATCGGTTTCCTGCTCATCATCCTCTTCATCGTCATCGTCGTAGAGGTTGGTCATCCGGGCCTTGAACGGCGCCTTGTCCACCATGCCGAGATAGATAGACTCCAGGTCCTCCTCGACGATGTTCGGGATGCGCACGATGTGCGGAGTGATGGTCAGGATGATGTCATCCTCCCTATCGTCGGTGGTGTTCTTGCCCAGGATCCTCTTCAGCCAGGGGATATCGCTGATCCCGGGGACACCGGTGTTCGATTCGGTGGACACCTCCTTGAACAGGCCGGCCAACAGGCTGGTCTGGCCGTCCTTGAGCCGGAGCACGGTGGTGATCTCCCGGTTGCCGATGGTCGGCTGGCCCGATGGGGTAACGGCACCGATGTTGCTAATCTCCACCTTCAGCTCCAGTGACACCTCGCGGTTGTGATGCACCCGCGGGGTGACCTCGATCTGGATTCCCACGTTCTGGTAGGTGTAAGAGGTCACCGGAATCACGTTCCCCGTCTGGTCGGTCTGGGTGAAGTTGAACGTGGTGGTGGGGATGGGTACCTTGTCACCAATGTGGATCTTGGCCGTCTCCCCTTCGGCGACCCGCAGCTGCGGCCGAGCCAGGAACCGGGTGTCGCTGTCGGTCTTGAGGAAGTTGTAAACAATGGACGGCAGGGTCAGAATCCAGTCGGTGGAATCGAGGTAACGCAGATCATTGACGGTAATGCCGTCTTCAGCTCCCCTGAGCGATTGCCCCACCGTGTAGCTGGTCAGCTCAATGCCCAGGGTCTGAACCCGCTGGCGGTTGACCTCCAGGATTTCGATGCCCACCACCACTTCCGATTTGCTCTTGTCGTTGGATTCGATGATCCGGCTGGCCAGCGCCACCTTTTTTGGCGTGCCCATGATGGTAATGGCGTTCAGTTCCGGGTTGATCGCCATGGTCCGGGTCTTGGAGAGGATGGAGCGCAGCAGGGTCTGCACGTCCTTGATGTCGGCGCTGGAAAGATAGAAGGTCTTGATCACCTGGTCTTCGTACTCTTTCCGCTTGGCCTGGTTGTCGGGGACCACGAGAATCGTGGTCTCGTCGATGACCTTGATGAAATGCCCGTTGGCCAGGGAGAGAATGTTGAGGATGTCCTCGAAAGTGACCCCGGTGACGTCGATGCTGAAATCCTGGTCCTGGATCTGCTTGTCGAAGATGATGTTGATCCCGCCGACCTTGCCCAGCTGCTCGTAAATGGTCCTGATCGATGTATCTTTGTAATAGAACGATATCTTTGCATCGCTGAGCGGGTCCAACCGGGGCGGTTGGGGAATATGGGCATCATCCTTCATCTGTTCGAGCGCGGTCTTGAGCCCCGCCCGTTCCAGACGCTGTTTTTCGATCTGCTTCATCACCTTGGCCAACTCGTCGATGGCATACTGGTTCGTGGGATCGAACATGATCGTCTTGTTGAAGTAGATCGCCGCATCCTCGAGCAGGCCGGTGTTGACATATTCCTGGCCGCGCTTGAAAAACTCATGCGATGCTTCCAGGCGGGTCCGCTCCAGAGCGATCTTGTAGTGCGGGTTTTTGGGGGCCTTTTCCACCGCGTCGGAGAAGCGCTGCACGGCCGTCTCCCACTGCCCGAGTTTCACGGCCTCCTGGCCCTCGTTGTACGACTTGCGAGCCGCGCACCCCATCACCAGGAGCAGCATGACAACAATGGCCAGCAGGCCGAAGGCTCGGAAAACCGGTCCTCCTCGAGGCTTTTTGTTATGGTTCAAGATTCCACCCTTTCCAAAACGGTTTGTCGGCCCTGGTCGGAATATCGCCGGCTCTTGTCAGCCTACTCCTCTTCCTCTTCCTCTTCGGACCACTCGGCCAGAATGACCCGCTCGGACTGCCCCTCGAACAGCGGGTCAGTGTAGCCGATATCCACGTATTCGTATCCGATCTCCAGAATCCTAAACTGTCCGGCGATGGCGTCGCCCACGCCGCCGATATAGTTTTCCTCGGCGTCCTCATCGGTGAGAAAGACCGTCTTTTCCGCTGGCGGCCCGATGAACCCGACAAACTGGAGGTTCATCTCGGGCGGGTCGGGGAGGACCTCCAGTTTATCCACCGGCGTCTTCTCCTCAACGTCCTCCGGATCTTCCACCGGCTGGCTGCCTCCCGCGCCCGGGAGATTGGGCCCCTGGCCCCCGTTTCCCCCACCCCCGCCACCCGGCCCACCCTGCGGGGGGCGTTTGGCCTGGCCATAGGCGAAGAGATTGCGATCGTTCCTGAAGGTGTCGGACGTTTCATCCAGCCGGGCCAGGTCGATGGGCGGCACGCGGAGCAGGGATTTGATTTCTGCCCGGGCCTCCTCGGCGGTGAACCGGCTCTCCGGCCCGGTGAATCCGATACCGCCTTCGCCGCGTAAAAAATAGAACATGGCAACGATGCCAATGACTCCGGCCAGCACCACCAGGGTAATCTCCCGCTGGTTCAGCTTTCTCAGCCGGCCGATGCTCAAATCGAACGCCATCAAAAACGCCTCCAGAAATCAGCCTTGCCGCTTTCGTCTCATCAGTTGGTCCAGACTGTCCACGGAGCAGAAATAGGTGGACAGGTCGAAGCTGAGCTGCAGCAGCCGACCGGTGTCGTCCGAGGTGCGCAGCGTGATCCGGTCGATCACGAGAAAATTCTCCGAAGTCTCGATCTCACCGATAAACCTCCCCACGTCCCCGAACAGGCCCCGCAGGGGGAAGCGGATCTTGAACTCGTAGACCCCCATATCGACATATTCCTGGGCCGGGTAGTTCCGCTTGGTCAGATTGACGTTGAACTTATTGGCCAGACGTGAGATCTCGTCCCGGACCGGGTTCATCCGCTCTTCCATGGTGGAGAGCACGTCGAAATAAAACGTGTCCAGGGCGAGCCGGGTCTGGTCCAGGGCCGCCTTGTCCTTCCGCACCGCCTCCAGGCGGCGCAGGCTGATGGTCTGGTCGCGGCTGATCACTTCCAGCCGCTCCTCCCTCTCGCGCAAGCCCTTCTTGCCGGGGTGGATCACCATCCCGTAGAAAATGAGATTGAGCACCAGGAAGGCCAGGAACCCGGCCAGTATCTTCGGGTGCAGGTCACGGCGCTCAAGGTCGTCCGTGCCAGTGCTGTCTTTCGTATCGTCCATCAGGAACGACCTCCCGGCTGGCGTCCGGGGGGGCGCATCCGGTTGGGTTTGTCCCCGGGCTTCCGGGGCGGTCTCTTGATCCGGTTACCGGTCTTTTTAGGCTTGCTCACCCCGGTCTTCGGGGGTGGGCCGGCCGCTGTCTCCGGCGCGGTGGCCGGAGCCGTGACGCTGCCACCACCAAAGCCGCCGGTCTCACCGAACATCTCTCCGCCGTCAGCGAAGGGGTCATCCCCCCCGACGGCAAAGGGATCGGAGATCCCCTGGTCAGGGTCGGCCCCGATTTCCGGAAAATCCATCTCGAGCATATCGGGATCGGGAAGTTCGGCCCGGCTGATGGCCTCGGCGAGGCTGCCTGGTTCGGGAACCGCGGCCGCCCCTCCCGGGGCCCCTTGCTGATCCGCGCCGCTGTCCACCTCGTCAGCGGTTCCCCGATCGACAGCCTCCTCCCAGGGGGAGTACTCCATGGTCAGCGGGAAGGAAATGATACTGCCCTCCCGGTCCTCGGATGAAATCAGTACCCGGGAGAAATCCTCGATATTCTCCAGGTTTTCGATGAACTCGTTCACCGCCGTGGCCTTTTTGGCCATGCAGGCCAGCATAATCCGTACACTGTTCGCCTGCACCCGCGGCGTGATAGATTCGATTTTCACGTCCGCCGGGATCGCGTCCTGCAGCAGGTTGAGCATCCGGATCCAGGAAAACCGCCGCTGGCGAATCCGGCCGTCGACAAAGTTGACCACCTCGCGGAATCGCCGGTTCCGCTGGATCTGGTCGATCTCCTCCGCCAGCGCATCGGCCTCGCGGATGTTGCCGTCCACCTCGGTCTGCAGGGCGGCGATCTCCTGCTCCATCAAGCGCACGTCCCCGTGGTTGCTGAAAAACCAGAAGGCATTGTGGGCCAGCAGCAACAGGCCGGCCAGACCGATCACCACATACCCCAGATGGTAGGGGGTGTAGTTGACAAATGGCCGACTCGACAGGTTGATCTGCAGTTTCGTCATCGTGCTCCATCGGGGCCGCCTGCCCCCGATCCGGTGTTGTTCACTCTCGCCGTCACCTTCCGGCGGCCGCCCCCATGGCCGGAGCCAGCCGTTGCAGCACGCCCGGCTCCTGGGCCAGGCCCGCCCGCACAGGGATCACCGCCGCCGGATCCAGAACCTCCACCGGGATGTCCATCTCGGATTCCAGTTGGTCACGCAGCCCGCGGATGTGGAACCCGGTCCCGCGAACCAGCACCCGCCCCAACCCGGACTGCTTCAGTTTCTCCTGGTAGTAGAGGATCGAGGTCTTGATTTCACGGATCACCCGGCTGTAATCATATTCGTCGCTGCGGTCAGTCGTCCCCAGGGCCTTTGCCCGGTAGAGCAGCGGGATACCGCCGTGGAGCATCACCAGGGACAGGTCGTCGTCCTCGCAGTTGACCAGCAGACAATCCCCCGGCCCCCCGGCCCCGCTGGTCAGCTTATTCTGGAAGAGGTTGTAAAGGTTATTGGTGGAGATGTCCACCAGGCCGGAATGCAGCCCGGCGCCGGCGAAACAGCGCTCGTATTGCCGCAGTACCGGGGTGCGTATGATCGTCACCAGGACGCGAATCACGTGGTCGTCATCGGTGTTCCCGGTGAGACGGCCGAACCGGTGGAAGCCCACCCGCCCATCCTCGATGGGGAAGGGAGTGACCTTTTTCAGCTGCCAGGAAATCAGCCGGTCCATCTCCTTGCGGTTGCGCGGGGCCGATTCCATTTCCAGGACCGACACCTTGGCGGTGCTGTCCGCCAGAACCACCGACACCCGGTTCGATTTAATATCACCGGCCCGGACCGCCGCCCGGCGAATCATCTCGGTGAGATAGGATTCCCCGGCCACGTTTTCCTCGACCATGGAAATTGAAACTTCACCCTCGTCCAGCGGTGTCACGGTGAAGTCCTCCAGGCGCAGCTGATTCTTCTCCCGTGACAGGCGGACCATGGTCAGCGTGGTGCTGGAAACCTCGAAGGAGACCAGCGGGTACTCCGGTTTGAAAAAACGCATCGCGCAGTCCTCAATCGATAAAGGTGACCTTGTTGATCTCGCGGATCGTGGTCACGCCTTCGAGCATCTTGGCCACCGCCGCCTGTCTCAGGGGGATCATGCCCTCACGAATGGCCTGGCGGTTGATCTCCGCCGCGGCCTTGCGATCGAGAATCATCTGCCGCACCGTGTCGGACATGTCCAGCAGCTCGGAGATGGCCGAACGGCCGCGGAAGCCGGTGCCGTTGCAGTCGATACAGCCGCTGCCCTCGAAGTAATCATAGCGGCTGTATTCCTCCGGGTCGAACCCCGACTCCTCCAGCAGTTGCTTGCTGGGCACGAACGTGCGCTTGCAGGAGGGGCAGATCATCCGCACCAGCCGCTGGGCCAGGATACAGTTCATCGCCGAGACGAAGTTGTAGGGCTCGATTCCCATGTTGAGGAACCGGCCCAGGACGTCCACCACGTTGTTGGCGTGAACCGTGGTGAAGACCAGGTGGCCGGTGAGCGCCGACTGGATCGCAATCTCGGCGGTCTCCGCGTCGCGAATCTCACCGACCATGATCTTGTCCGGGTCGTGGCGCAGAATCGACCGCAGGCCCTTGGCAAAAGTCAGCCCCTTCTTTTCGTTCACCGGGATCTGGGTCACCCCGTCCAGCAGATACTCCACCGGGTCCTCGATGGTGACGATCTTGTCCTCCGAACTGCGGATCTCGGACAACGCGGCGTAGAGCGTGGTGGTCTTGCCGCTTCCGGTGGGCCCGGTGACCAGGAACATTCCGTAGGGTTCCTGGATGAACTTGCGCAGCCGCTTCAGTTCCTTTTCATCAAACCCGAGAACGGTGAGGTTCAGCTCCTTGAACGACTCGTTGGCCGACTCCTTGTCCAGCACACGGATGACGGCGTCCTCCCCGTGAACGCTGGGGATGATCGAGACGCGGAAATCGATGGTCTTGCCCTTGATCCGCAGTTTGAACCGCCCGTCCTGGGGAACGCGTTTCTCGGCGATGTCCAGTTCGGACATGACCTTGATCCGGGAGAGGATGGTGGAATGAAATTTCTTGTCGATGGGCTCCAGCGCCTGGTAGAGCACACCGTCGATGCGGTACTTGATGCGCACCTCGCGGTCGCCGGTTTCGATGTGCACGTCACTGGCCCGCCGCTGGATGGCGTTGAAGATGGTGGTGTCCACCAGCTTGATGATCGGGCTGGTATCGCTGGTCAGCTTGTCGATGGTGATCGCTTCGTCGCCGTCCTCGCTCTCCTGGATCAGCTGGATCTTGAAGTCGGCGGTGGCCTCGTCGAGCACCCGCTGGGAGCTTTCACTCTTTTTCAGCACATCGTTGATCGCCGACTTGGTGCCCACCAGCACCTTGAGCGGGGTCTTGAGCAGCAGTTCCAGGTCGTCGAGGCGCAGGATATCGGTGGGGTCGGCGATGACGATGGCCAGTTTGCCCACCTCGCGGCGGAAGGGAACAAACTCGTAGCGGAACATCAGGTCCACGGGGATGGAGCGGAAGAGTTCGTGATCGATGGTGAAGTCGTGAAGGTCGATGTATTCGATGCCGTAGCGCTCGGCGATGTTGCGGGCCTTCACCGTTTCCGAGACTTCCTGGTCGAGCCCCATGCCAATGGCAGCCACCCCGGCAGGGGCCGCTGGTCCCGCGGCGTGCGTCTGCGCCGATGCGTCGGACCCGGTGCCCGGCTGGTCTGGATCGGTCATTTTCTCTCTCCTCCGCCCCGCTTTAGCTATGGACGGCGTTGATCGCCTCGAACAGGGGAAGATACATCGCCAGGAGCATCCCGGCGATCACCAGCCCCATGGTAATCAGCAGGGCCGGTTCAAGCATCGAGATCAGCACCGTGATCCGGTTGTCCACCTCTTCGTCATAGAAGTCGGCGACATTGCTCAGCATCTCGGTCAGCGCCCCGGACGTCTCACCCACTCTCACCATCTCGACGGTCATCCCGGTGAACAGCCCGGTTCGTTCCAGGCTGTCGGCCAGGCTCTGCCCCTCGTTGATCTGCTGCACCACCTTGCCCACCTCCCTGGAGAGCAGCCGGTTGCCGATGGCCTTGGACGCCACCTCCAGGGAGAGCAGCAGGGGGATGCCGCCGCCCAGCAGGGTGGCCAGGGTCCGGCACATCTGGGCAATGGAATACTTCTGTATCATCGGACCGAGCAACGGAACCCGCATCTTGACCCGGTCCAGCACGATGCCCCCCGCGGCGGTCCGTTCGTAGAATTTCATGCCGATGACAGCGAGGACAATAGCCCCGATGATGAAGAAGATGTTGTCCCGGGAAAAGAAGGCCACCGCCATCAGCACCTGGGTCAGCATCGGCAGTTCGGCATCAAAATCGGTGTAGAAGGTCTGGAAGTTAGGGATGACGTAGAGGATCATAATCGAGATCAGCGCCATGGAGAGGGCCACCAGGATCACCGGGTAGACCATGGCCGAGACCACCTTGCGCCTGATGTTGAGAACGATCTTCAGGTAATCCACATACCGCCGAATAACACCCACCAGGTCGCCGGACCGCTCACCGGCCATCAGCGAGGCGGTGTAGACCCGGGAAAAACCGCCCTGGGCCTCGAAGGCCTCGGAGAGCGATGTCCCGCTTTCCACCTCGTCCCTGATGCGCCCGAGGACACGCTTGAAATGAGGATTCTGCATCCGCTCGGAGAGGATGCCCAGGCCGTGGAGGATGGGCAGCCCGGCCTTGACCAGGGCGATGAACTCCTGGTTGAAGATCAGGAAGTCGTTGGTCTTGATCTTTTTCCGGGCACCGCCGATCCGCCCCAGGTCACCCAGCGAAAAGGAGAACAACCCCTTCTTGCGGATGGAGAAGACAAAGAAATCCTTGTCCGCCCACCACTGGCGTGCCGCGTTCTCGGTCTCCGCGTGGCAGACCTTCTCGATCACCCGGCCTTCGCTGGTGCCCAGTTTGCAGATATATTCGTTCACGGCCACTCCCGGACCGGCAGGTCACCGGTGTCCCGCACAGATTTCTGGCGGGGCGCCGGGTCATCCCTCAGGGTGCCCCGGATGGCCAGGGTGTAGTATTCCTGGCAGCCGGGCTTCCTCATGGTCAACAGGTGCTTGACGCCATTCCCCAGTTTGAGGTCGGTACTGAGGATGATCGTCCTCTGTTGTTCCGAGGAATCGGCACTCCCGCCGAGGCCCCTTGTGAAAACAAGACGGTTTAATTCAATAAGTTCTTTTGTCCGATCAAAATAGCCCACCTGAAACTCTATATTATAGCCCCGCCCAAGGGGGAATTCAATAAACTGTCCCTCCCGAACCACCAGGGACTTGCGCCCCACTTCCGGCTCCCGATTGACCTGCCTTTTCAACGCCATCCGCTGGTTGAGGGTGGAGAGTTTCGTGCCGTCCTGCCGGTCAGCGACGGGCGTCTCAGGTTCATCGCCTCCGATGTAGTTCATCAGGCTCACTTCGAAGGTGAAATTCCGCGGAACGGAGTCGAATCGCTCCAGGAAGGCCTGAATGGCATCCAGGCGTTCTGCCGTATCACAGAGCTCGATCAGCGACTGCCCCGGCTCGATGCGATACCAGCCCTGCCGGCTGAACATGGTGTGGATTCTGGTGGCCACCAGGGGCATCTTCCGGTACTCGATCCGCAGCTGCACCTTTTCCAGTCCGAAGAACGGCTCGCGGGGAGAGATCACCTCGGCACCGTGGAGCGGAAGAGCCAGAAGAGAACAGGCCATCAGCAACGCGGCAACGCACCACCGGCCGGGTCGGGAATAAACTGGGCTGTGGGTATTCTTCACCTTTTTTCCATGGCCTCCCCGGCCGCGGCCCCCTGTTCTTCCGGGTTCCGCACCGCTTCACAGCCAAAGGGGAACTGCTCGGACTCGAAGGAGACCACCCGCACCTCCTCCGATTCCCCGCTGCCGGCATCCTCGGCAATCACCAGGCTGTATTCGATGATCGACTCCATCTGCTCCGCCGCCTGGACGTCGGAAACCGTGGCGGGCACCACCCTCCCGCCGGAGCGGTAGTGGTTGACCGTGCCGGAACTCCGCTCGTCGATCCGGGTCAGATGCAGCTCCCGAACTTCCCCGCGCCGCTCGATGAGTTGCGCCGGAAGCGCTCCGGCGATCCGGTTGATATACATCTCCTCCACCAGGTCACCTGCCCCTTCCTCGGCGGGCTGGACCTCGGCGGTGGGCGGGCCCGCCGGCACCTGTCCCGGCCCCGCGCCCTGCTGGACGAGGAAAATGCCCAGCAGCGCCACGGCCGCCACGGCGCCGGCGGCGGCGGCGGCCACCCAGCGCATGGTACCCGGCCAGGGGATCAGCCGCCCGCCCCGGCGGGGGGACCGCGGCTCGATCTTTTCGGCGATTTCTTCCCAGAACCCGTCCCAGCGCTCCCCGCCCTGCCCTTCACGCGCAGCCAGCGGAACGAACATCTTCAGCGGATCCCCGGCTTCGGCGCGCCGCCGGCAGTCCGGGCAGACCGCCAGGTGGGCGATCACGGCCCGGAGTTCCGACCCCTCCAGCTCGTCCGCCAGGTAGGCATCCACTCGCCCGTCCATCTCCGAACAGTTCATCTGACTCATCTCAACGCCTCACCGCGTACTGCCTTCCCCCTCCTGACCCGACTCTCGGGGCAGGTATTCGGGGAAGTGGCGTTTCAATTTTTCCCTGAGCATCGCCCTCGCCTGGAACATATGGTTGCGCACGGTTGATTCCCGGCACCCCACGATCCCCGCGATCTCCTTCATGCTCAGCCCCTCAAATTCCCGAAGAATAAAAATAGACCGCTGCCGCTCGGTCAGGTAACGGGCCAGCTTGTTGAATACCCGCTGTATTTCACCGGTCTGCAGCCCCCGGTCCTGGTCCGGCAGGCCCGAAGCTCTGCCGTCGGCCCGCGATCCCGGGAGGGTTTCGTCGAACTCGTCGGTGATCGCCTGTTTCCGCCCCTGCCGCCGGAGGAAGTCGATGGCCATCCGGACGGTGATGGTGTGCAGCCAGGTATTGAAGGCATATTTCTCATCATACTTGTCAAAAGAACGCCAGACCCGGAGGAAGACCATCTGGGAGATATCCCGAGCGTCCTCCTCCCGGCCCACCACCTGGTAGGCAACCCAGAAGACCTTATCCCGCTTCAGCCGCACCAGTTCCTCGAAGGCGTCCTGGTCTCCCTCCCGGGCCAGCCGAATGACCTGCAGTTCGTCCATCGATTCCACGGGTGATGACCGGGCCACCATCCTTATCCCTCTCACACAGTAATTACGGCAACATCTGGGTTTTGTCTAGGATATCAATTGGTTGGAGATATTGGAATGGGGGAGGGGTAACGCCCCATGCCCCCGGGAGCCGAGGCCGGCTTCCGGGGGTGGTGGGACCAGCCCCGCGCTGAATCAGACCTTCGATTTTTTCGATCGGGCAGTCCGCTTCTTTTTTGCGGCAGCGGGCTTCTTCTTCGGCACCAGCACCCGGGCCAGCACCTCGTCCATGGTGTTGACGAAAGTGAAATTCAGCTCCTTGAGCAGCTTGCGCGGTATCTCCATCACCTCGTTGCGGATGGCGGCCGGAAGC
The DNA here is from genome assembly GCA_965531145.1 of uncultured bacterium. Lineage (GTDB taxonomy): Bacteria > Acidobacteriota > JAQAZP01 > JAQAZP01 > JAQAZP01 > JAQAZP01. The sequence continues at coordinate 12,985 of CBESOE010000105.1, forward strand.
ACCACATCGGTGATCTTGGCCCGGCGGGCGGCCAGCACCTTCTCCTTGATCCCGCCCACCGGCAACACGTTGCCACGCAGGGTGATCTCCCCGGTCATGGCCAGGGAACGGTGTACCGCCCGGCCGCTGAGCGCCGAGATCAGCGAGGTGGCCAGGGTGATGCCGGCGGAGGGCCCGTCCTTGGGAATGGCCCCCTCGGGGACGTGGATGTGGATGTCGGTCTCGTTGAACCGCTTGGCCGGAATGCCGAATTCCTTGGCCCGGCTGCGGATATAACTCCGTGCCGCCTGGGCCGACTCCTTCATCACGTCACCCAGCTGGCCGGTGAGGATCAGCTGTCCCTTGCCCGGCATCAGCGTGGTCTCGATGAAGAGGATGTCTCCGCCGGCCGCGGTCCAGGCCAACCCGGTGGCCACACCCACCTGGTCCTTGGACAGCAGCTCCTCCTTGAGGATTCGCTTGTGGCCCAGATACTTCCGCACGCTGCCGCTGGTGACCCGCACGGCGGTCTTCTTGCCTTCGGCCACCTGGCGGGCCACTTTGCGCAGGATGGCGGCCAGTTCCCGCTCCAGGTTGCGCAGCCCGGCCTCCCGGGTGTAGCCGCGGATGGTCTCCAGGATCGATCCGTCGGTGATGGTGACCTTGCGGCTGGTGAGTCCGTGGGCCTTCAGCTGCTTGGGCATCAGGTGGCGGCGGGCGATCTCCAGCTTCTCCTCCTCCATGTACCCGGGCAGGTGGATGACCTCCATCCGGTCGAGGAAAGCGGGCTGGATGGTGTCCAGCACGTTGGCCGTGGTGATGAACATCACGTTGGACAGGTCGTAGGGCACCGAGAGGTAGTGGTCGCGAAAGGCGAAGTTCTGCTCCGGGTCGAGCACCTCGAGCAGGGCCGAGGATGGGTCGCCGCGGTAATCCGCCCCCACCTTGTCCACCTCGTCGAGCATGAACACCGGGTTGGAGGAACCGGCGCTGTGGATGCCCTGGATGATCCGTCCGGGCAGCGCCCCCACATAGGTCCGGCGGTGGCCGCGGATCTCGGCCTCGTCCCGCACCCCGCCGAGGGAGAGGCGGATGAACTTGCGGCCCAGCGCCCGGGCGATGGAACGGCCCAGCGAGGTCTTGCCCACACCGGGAGGACCGACAAAGCAGAGGATCGGCCCCTTCATTTTCTTCTTCAGCTTGCGCACGGCGAGATACTCGATGATCCGTTCCTTGACCTTGTCCAGGCCGTAGTGGTCCTCGTCGAGGATCTGCTGTGCTTTTTTCAGCTTGAGATTGTCCCGGGTCTGTTTGGCCCAGGGGAGCTCCACCATCCAGTCGAGATAGTTGCGCAGGGTGGCCGTCTCGGCCGAGTCGGGATGCATCCGCTCCAGCTTGCGGATCTGCTTCTCCACATCTTCCAGCGTTTCCGCCGGCATACCCACTTCAATGGCCTTCTGCCGCAGGGTCTCGATCTCCTCGGCCGCTTCGTTGCCCTCGCCCAGCTCGGCCTGGATCGCCTTGAGCTGCTGGCGCAGGAAATACTCGCGCTGGGAGCGGTCGATCTCACCCCGGGCCTGGGTGTTGATCTCCTGCTGCATGGCCAGCACTTTCAGTTCGTTGCTCAGCAGGTTGTTGACGCTGTGCAGTCGCTCCACCGGATCGACGATCTCGAGGATCTGCTGCCCCTCGGAAATCCTCAGTTCGAGATTGGAAGCCGCCAGGTCGGAGAGCCGGCCGAGGTCGTTGAGGTTGGAGGCAATGACCATCACCTCGGGGGAGATGGCCTTGCCCAGGGAGATGGCCTTCTCCAGGGAAGACTTCACGTTGCGCATCAGCGCTTCCATCTCCAGGGTCACGCCCTCGATCACCGGTTCCTGCACCTGCTCCACATGGGCCTGGAAAAAGGGATCGGTCTGGATGAACCGCTTGACCTTCACCCGGCTCAAGCCCTGGACCAGCACCCGAATCCGTCCGTCGGGGAGCTTGAGCATCCGCATGATCACCGCCGCCGTGCCGAAGATATAGAGGTCATCGGGCTCGGGGGTCTCGATCTCCTGCTGCTTCTGGGAGAGGAGCAGGATCAGCCGGTTCTCGGCGAGGGCCGCGTCAACGGCCTGGATCGACTTGTCCCGGCTCACCGACAGCGGGACGATAATGTAGGGGTAGATAACGATGTCGCGGAGCGGGAGCACCGGAAGAACATCCGGGATACGAATGGTCTCCTCCTCATTGTCATCAAACTGCTGGTCCACAGGATCCGATTTCATCGCTCTCCTCCCCTATCTGTATCCCATGCCACCATGGGGTTTTTATTTCCGTTGTTTCAGCAGGTCTTTCAATTCGTCAACGAACTCGTTAACATCTTCAAACCGGCGGTAGACCGAAGCGAACCGCACGTAGGCCACCTTGTCCAGGTCGCGAAGCGATTCCATCACGTGGCGGCCCACCTCCTCGGTGGCGATCTCCCGGTCAGGGTTGTCCTGGAGCATGCCTTCGACCTCGTCGACGATTCCCTCCAGGACCTTGAGCTGGATCGGCCGCTTCTCGCAGGCCTTTCTCACGCCGGACAGGAGCTTGTGCCGGTCAAAGGGCTCCCGGGTCCCGTCACGCTTGACCACCATCAACGTGATTTCCTCGATCCGCTCGTAAGAGGTGAAGCGCCGGCCGCACTGCAGGCATTCACGCCGCCGCCGGATCACGGTTCCCTCCTTGGCCTCGCGGGAATCCACCACCCGGTCTTCGTCATTATTGCAGAACGGACATTTCATCGGTTCTCCTCCAACCGCTTTCAGGCCGGGGCGCCGGTCTCGTCGTCGGCGATGCTTTTCATCGCCCCCAGCGACAGCCCCTCCTTCCACGCATAGCCGGC
>CBESOE010000106.1:0-15717 GCA_965531145.1 uncultured bacterium
GGTGACATGGGCGCCACAGTGCGGGCTCGGCGGGGGCGTCGGTTACCGGTGGTGCGGCGGTCGGGGATCGCCAAGCTGGCTGGTTGTCATTCATTGAGACACAGCTTTGCCACGGCGCTTCTGATGAAGGGTACGGACATCCGTAAGGTGCAGGATCTGCTCGGGCACAAGAGTGTGGAAACAACCATGCTCTACACCCACGTACTGCAGGCCATGGCGCCGGACGTGTGCAGCCCGCTGGACGAGCTGTAGGCGTAGGCTCCCCCAGACAGTGCACGACGGACTGCGAGCACTCCTGGAAGCGGTGCGTCAAAGGCACGAGAAGGACCTGGCTTATGGATTCGGTACGTCCGAGTGCGGTGGCGCGAGTTCTTCCGTCACAGGCTCCGCTGACGTTTCCGCGTCTTCCTCCAGCAGCAGTTCCATCGCCCGCTCCACGGGGATAGTCTCCTTCGGACCCTGCATCTTGTCCAGCTCGTACTGCTCCACCAGACCGGCGTAGTCTTCCTCGGTGACCGGTTCGGCCCCCTCGCGGATAAAACCGCGGACGGTGTGAGCCAGAGCCAGCTTCTCCCAGGGGGTGAAGTTGGGGAAGGCCCGCATCTGGGTCTTCGGGATCCCCTCGATGAGGGTGCGGTAGATGTCGGTGACCTTGCTGCTCTTCTTCCAGTGGGGCAGGTCGTTGAAGTTTCGCGCCACCCCGGGCAGACCGGAGCCGTCGCCCTCCGCCCCGTGGCAGGAGGCGCAGTAGTTGCGGTAGAGCGCCGCGGCGTCGATGTTCAGGTCGTCGGGGCCGAAGGCCGGGTGGTTCGGGTCAACCAGTCCGGCGAATTCGAGCGGCTTGTACTTCTTCGCCTCCTGGGCCTTGATCCACTTGCGGTAGTCTTCTTTCGAGACCACATGGAGCATGGAGATCATCCGGGAGTGATCCTTGCCGCAGTATTCGGCGCAGAAGATATTGAAGTCCCCGGTCCGTTTCGACTCGAACCAGAGGTAGCTCTCCTTGCCCGGCACCGCGTCCTCCTTGACCCGGAAGTCGGGGATGAAGAAGCTGTGGATCACGTCGTCGGGCGGCGCGGTGATCTCCACCTTCACCGGTATGTTCACCGGCACGGTCATCTCGGTGGTGCTGATCCCTTCTTCAGGGTAGTAGAAGGACCAGGACCACTGCTGGCCGGTGACCTTGACCACCATCGCCCCCTCGGGGACTTCCCGGATCAGCAGGAATCCCTTGTACCCGACCCAGAACATCCAGGTGACCAGGATGACCGGCAGGACGACCCAGGTGACCTCCAGCCAGAGGTTGCCTTCGATCTGGGTGGCCTTTTTCGCCCGGCCGCGGCTGTAGCGGATGACGAAATAAACCATGGCCAGGGTGATCCCCCCCAGCAGGAAGAGAGAGATCCAGCCCATCATGTTGAAGGCCAGGTCCACCTCGCGGGTGATGTCGGAGAGCGGCTGAGTTGTCAAATTACCGGTATCCATAGTCTACAAAGGTTAATCCGATGAAAATGGCGTAGGTCCCCAGCACCACGAGAATCATGATCGCGTAGAGCGGTTTCCCGAACCGGATGTGCATGAAATAGAGCAGCACCAGTGTACATTTCACCGTGGCGATGAGCACCGCAGTGAGGATCGCCACATTGCGCATGTCGATGTAGGACACCGCAACCGTGATCACGGTCAGGGCCAGCAGGGCCAGCCAGACGTTGACATAGATCGAGTAGGGAACGATGTGATGGTCTTTATCCTGTAGCATGCCCATGCGTCAGCCCTCACCCGAGAAGATAGAACAGTGGAAAGAGGAAAATCCAGACCAGGTCCACCAGGTGCCAGTAGAGCCCGGTGTTCTCCAGCAGGTCGACCCGCCCCGGGTGGACTTTCCCCCGGCCAATAAAAACCATGGTGAAGAGGATTGCCACCGCGCCGATGATCACGTGCAGGGCGTGCAATCCGGTCATGGTGAAGTAGAGCCCGAAAAAGATCTGCTCCCCCTGGGGGAATCCGGCCAGGATCTCCGATTTGGGCCAGATCCCGTGGTGGTATTTGTCGCTCCACTCCACCGACTTGATGCCGAGAAAGCCGAAGGCAAAAATCAGTGTTGTGGTGAGCAGAAACAGCGATTGCTTTTTCTTCCCCCGCTCCAGGGCGCCGATGGCCAGGGCCATGGTCAGGCTGCTGGTGAGCAGGATCACCGTGTTCGCCGCGCCCATCAGCTTGTCCAAATGCGCCGAGCCGGCCATGAAATCCCAGCGGTGAACGGTGAGATACATGCCGTAGGCGATGAACAGGGCGCCGAAGAGCAGTATCTCGGTGAAGAGGAAGAGCCACATCCCGATCTTGTTCGCCTCAGGGTCGTAGTGGTCGTGATGCTGCTGGGCTGCTGCGGCCGTCCCCTGGCTCATCGTTCCACCTCTTCCGGGTACTCATAGGCCCAGCGGCTGAGATCCGGCTCGCCGGTGAAATTGAGCGTCGGCGGCGGTGAGGGCGTGGTCCATTCCAGGGTCGCCCCGCCCCACGGGCTGTCCGGGGCTTTCTTCCCCCGCTTTGCGGCCCAGATCAGGTGGATCAGCAGCAGGAAGAGCGAACTGATCAGGATCCAGGAGCCGATGGTGGACAACTGGTGGTAGATCTCGTAGCGCGGCAGGTAGTCGGCATAGCGCCTTGGCATGCCGGCCATTCCGGCGAGAAACAGCGGGAAGTAGGTCAGGTTGAAGCCGATGAAGACGGTGCCGGCCATGGTGGTGGCCAGTTTTTTGTTGTACATCCGTCCGAACATCTTGGGCCACCAGTAGAGCAGGGCGGCATAGAAGATCATCACCGTGCCGCCGAACATGGTGTAGTGGAAGTGGGCCACGATGAACGAGGTGTCGTGGATGTGGATGTCGATGGAGAGCATCCCGTTGTAGAGCCCGGTGAGGCCGCCGATGCTGAAGAGAAAGATAAAACTCAACGCCCAGACCATCGGCGGATCGAGCTTGATCGACCCCTTGTACATCGTGGCCAGCCAGTTGAAGACCTTGATCGCACTGGGCACGGCCACAAAGAAGGTGAGGAAGGAGAAGATCACCCGCGCCGCGTCGGCCATCCCCGAAGTGAACATGTGGTGGGCCCAGACCAGCGAGCCGATGCCGGCGATGGCCATGGAGGAGTAGGCCACGAACTTGTAGCCGAAAATGGTCTTGCGCGAGAAGGTGGTGATGATTTCCGAGACCACCCCCATGGCGGGAAGGATCATGATGTAGACCGCGGGGTGCGAGTAGATCCAGAACAAGTGCTCGTAGAGGATCGGGTCACCGCCCCGGGTGGGGTCGAAGATCGCCACCCCGACGAATTTCTCCAGCAGCACCATCACCAGGGTGATTCCCACCACCGGCGTGGCCATGATCTGCACCCAGCCCGTGGCGTAGAGGGCCCAGATGAAGAGGGGCATCTTGAACCATTTCATCCGCCGGTCACGCATGCGGTGCACGGTGGTGACGAAGTTCAGCCCGGTGAGAATCGACGACCAGCCGAGGATGAAGGCCGCCATCATCGGCACGAAGATGTTCTGCTCGGTGCGGATACTGTAGGGCACGTAAAAGGTCCAGCCGGTGTCCACCCCGCCGAGGATCACCGAAACCAGGGCCAGCAGCGCTCCGGCCACGAAGCAGTAGTACGAGAGCAGGTTGATCCGCGGGAAGCTGACATCCTCGGCGCCGATGAGGATCGGCAGGAAGAAGTTGCCGAACACCGCCGGGATGCCGGGGATGATGAAGAGGAAGATCATCGAGATCCCGTGGAGCGTGATCAGCCGGTTGTAGATGTCGCTGCCGAAATACTGCACACCGGGGGCGAAGAGCTCGAGGCGGAAGATAAAGGCCAGTATGGCGGCGAAAGCGAAGAAGATCAGCATGCTCCAGAGGTAGAGCAGGGCGATCCGCTTGTGGTCGGTGGTGGTCAGCCAGGACCAGAGGCCGCTCTTGGCGTTGAGGTAATTGGTCGGTGCGGCCTCGGCCGCGGCAACGGCGGTGGTCATGATGCGGCTCCCTCGCTCCCGTGGGCCGGCTGCCGGACTCCGGGCTTCTTCAGCACCAGGAACCCGACGAAGAGCAGGATAAATACCAGGGTGATCCCGAGGATGATGCGGTTGATCTTCAGCACGTAGGACTGGCCCTCAGGGTCGTAAGCATAGCAGAGGCGCTCCACCTTCTGCATGAAGGACCGCGACCGGCCCTCGGCGGCATCGATCACCGCCATCTCCAGGTCTGCCGGGTTGAAGCGCGTAGTGTTCAGGTAGCGGACGATCTTTCCTTCGGGGGAGAGGAACATCACCGAGGCGGCATGAATGAAGTCGATGCCGTTCTTGTCCCGCACGTAGCGGAAGCCGACCGCGTCGGCGATCCTGCGGATGTTTTCCTCGTCACCCACCAGGAAACGCCAGTCCTCGGGGGCCGGCACATTCTTTTCCATGGCGCCCAGCATGTTGATCCGCTTCAGTTTTGCCAGCTCGTAACCCTCGTCGGGGTCGAAGCTGATGGTCACCATGCGGAAGTCCTCTCCCGGGACCAGCCGCGACTTCTGGACCACGCTGGAAAGCTCGTTGAGCAGCGGGGTACAGATGCCGGGGCAGCTGAAGTAGACAAGGGTCAGGATCACCGGCTTGCCGAAGAGGTCGCCCAGCACCACCGGGTTGCCGTCTTCGTCGGTGAACTTGAGGTCGGCCAGCGGGATGGTGCTGTCGAGGTGCTCCTCGATCCCCACCCGTTCGTCGATCTCCTGGCCCGGGACGTGCGGCGCCTGTCCGCTGAGGGTCTGCGCCTGGACGGCCCAGGGCAGGGCCAGCATCACCATCAGTATGAGTGCGTTCTTTAATATTCCGTTCATTTTCTCCCTCCTCCTAGAGGTGAAAATGCCGCGACTCCTCCAGCAGTGGGTCGCCCACCGCCAGCGGAGAATGCCGCTTGATAAATCTGGCTGCGAACAGGCCGACGGCCCCCAGCAGCAGCAGTACCGGGCCCAGTTCCTGCCAGCCCAGCACCGGGCCGGCCTGGTGGACCTGGGGCATGATCAGCCAGTAGAGGTCGAGCAACTGGCCGGCCAGCATCAGGATCGAGACCCAGAGCAGGATTGTCGTGTTCATCTTCGCCCGTTGAGAGATCAGGGCGAGGAACGGGATGACGAAGCGGACCAGGGCCAGCGCCATGCTCACTCCCAGCCAGCCACCGTGCAGCCGGTGCGCCAGGTAAAAGGTTTCCTCGGGCATGTTGGCGTACCAGATCAGCATGTACTGGCTGAAGGCGATGTAGGCCCAGAAGCAGGCGAAAACGAATTGCAGTGAGCCGAGGTTGTAAAGGTGGTGCCGGGTGATCAGCCCCTGGCCCAGGCGGCCGCTCTTCACCAGCCAGATGGTGATGATGGTGATGGCGGCCAGCGAGGAAAGCACCATGCCGGCAAAGAGGTAGACCCCGAAAATGGTGCTGAACCAGTGGGGCTCGAGGCTCATCAGCCAGTCGATGCCGGCAAAAGTGGCACTGGCGGCAAAGAGCAACATGAACGGCGCGGCGAATTTCCGCATCTTCGCCGTGGATTTTTCGCCGCCCTCACCCCGGTCCTGGGCCAGCGAGCGGCCGACGAAGAACCGGCTGAACCCGATCCAGATGGCAAAGAAGGCCACGGCGCGAATGGTCCAGAAGGTGAAGTTGAGATAGGCCGCCTTGCCCTGCAGCAGGTGGTCCTGTTCCACCTCCGCCGCGTTGAGCCACGGGAAGAGCTGAAACTGGTCGTTCCAGAGGGCGAAGAGCAGCACCGGGACGAAGAGCAGCCCCAGCAACCACATCGGGGCGGCCAGCAGTTCGGCCACCCGGCGCACCACCACCGACCAGATGGAGTGGGCCAGGTGGTGCAGGGCGACAAAGAAGAGACTGCCCAGGGCCACCGTCCAGACAAAGGTGAAACCCCAGAGGTAGGCAAAGCCGAAGCGGACCCGGCCGGCATCGCCGGCAAAATACGCCGCGGCGCTGAGCAGGGCGCCGATCACGCAGAGAGCCAGCGCAACGGTGAACAGCCGCTTGCTCTCTCTCGGCTCCGGCACCAGCGGTGCGGTGTGTGCGGTCTGCGCGCTCATGGTTCCAGGTCCTTGGGCCGGGGGATCTGCTGCAGTGTGCGCTCCAGATCCTCGGGCCGGGGGTTCATCGCCCGCTGCAGGGCGCGAACGTAGTGGATCACCTGCCAGCGGTCCTCCTCGGTCAGTTTGTCCGAGTAGCCCGGCATCTGGCCCAGGCCCTGGGTGACGATGTGGAAGATCGTCCCGTCCAGATAGCCCTGCGCCTGCTCGGTGTGCAGCGACGGGGGCGTGGGGAAGCGGGGGACTCCGGTGACCGGGTTGGTACCAGTGGTCGGACCGTCGGCATGCCCCCGGGGGCCGTGGCAGACGATACAGAAAATGTCGTAACGATCCTTGCCGCGGAGCAGGGCTTCCTCGGTGAGCGGCACCGGGTTGACCAGCTGCTCGCCGGCCAGGCGCGCCGCCTCCATCTCCATCTCGGAGATGAGGGTCGGGTCCATATCCGGGTTCGCCGCCCGGGCTTCCTCGATCTGCTCGGTGAGGTGTGCCAGCGGGTAGGGATACCAGCCGCGGGGCACGGTCCCCTCCACCGGGTCGCGGGTGACCTGCAGCGCTTCGTCATAGGTTCGGCCGTAGGTCATCTGCGCCTTGCCCTTGGGCTGGGCGGCCATGCCGTTGAAGAACTCGATGAACGGCGTGGCGGCCAGGGCCAGCGGGATGACAAAGGCCGCCGCCACCAGGGTGATCAGCGTTGCCTTGAACATCAGCGGCGACCACTTGGGCAGGACCTTGTCCAGTATGGATTGCAGCAGTTTCTCCATCATATCAACCCGTCATCCTCCTCTTCGCACACCACCAGGGGGCGGATGTCGCTGCAGCCCGAGGCCTCCAACAGCCGCCGTGCCGCCGGTTCGGACCAGGCCTTGTCCCGGGCCTCCAGAACGATGGCGAACCGGTTGCCGGTCACCTCGGGCATCACCCCCGAGTCGTGAAGCGGCGAATGCCAGCGCCCCAGCTTGCAGAAGAGGATCACCGAGCCCATGGTGGCCAGGGCGGCGAAGAGTACGAACAGTTCGAAATAGATCGGCACGAAGGCCTGCCAGCTCCAGAGCGGCTTGCCCCCGATACGGATCGGGTAGTGCCAGACGCTGAGATAACCGGTGAGCAGCAGCGCGGTCACCAGGCCGACAAAGCCGGCGGTGATGGTGACATAGGGAATCGGTGACGGTTTGAGCCCCATGGCATCGTCCAGCCCGTGCACCGGGTACGGGGTGTGACAGTCCCAGTGCCGGTAGCCGGCGTCGCGCACCTGCTCCGCTCCGCGCACCAGCGCGTCCGGGTCGTCATAGAGCCCCACCAGTCCCACCTGGGTCGTTTTGTTCGCCGGCTCAGTCATGGCTCCCTCCGCGGGACGGCTGCGCACCGGGCGCCACCGCTTTCAGCTCCGCCGTGGCAATGGTGGGCAGGAAGCGGCAGAAGAGCAGCAACAGGGTCAGGAAGAGGCCGAAACTGCCCACCAGCAGGCCGATGTCGGTCCAGGTGGGTCTGAAGTAGTCCCAGCTGGAGGGGAGGTAGTCGCGGTGCAGGCTGGTCACCACGATGACAAACCGCTCGAACCACATCCCTACGTTGACCAGCAGCACCACCGGGTACATCAGCAGCGCCGTGCGGCGGATCTTCTTGAACCAGAGCAGCTGGGGCACGATGACGTTGCAGGTGACCATGATCCAGTAGGCCCAGGCGTAGGGGCCGATGGCCCGGTTGAGGAAGACGAACCGCTCGGCGGCCACGCCGCTGTACCAGGCCATGAAGAACTCCATGGCATAGGAGTAGCCCACCATCATCGAGGTGACGATGATGATCTTGTTCATCAGCTCCAGGTGGTTGTCGGTGATCAGGTGCTGCAGCCGGAACATCTTGCGCATGATGATGATCAGCGTGGCCACCATGGCGAACCCGCTGAAGATGGCGCCGGCCACGAAGTATGGCGGAAAGATGGTGGTGTGCCAGCCCGGCATCACCGCCACGGCAAAGTCGAAGGAAACGATACTGTGCACCGAGAGGACCAGCGGCGTGGAGAGGCCGGCGAAGAGCAGGTAGGCCTTCTCGTAGTGGCTCCAACCGCGGTTGCTGCCGTTCCAGCCGAGGCTCAGCAGGCCGTAGGCGAACTTGCGGAAGGGGTGCGTCGCCCGGTCCCGGGCGCTGGCCAGGTCGGGAATCAGCCCGGTGAACCAGAAGAGCAGGGAAACCAGGCCGTAGGTCGAGACGGCGAACACATCCCATTCCAGCGGCGAGCGAAAGTTCTGGTAGATGCCCTGCCCGTTGGGGTAGGGGATCAGCCAGAACATGGCCAGCCAGGGCCGGCCGGTGTGGATCAGCGGGAACTGCATGGCGCAGATCACGGCGAAGATGGTCATCGCCTCGGCGAAGCGGGCGATGCCGGTGCGCCAGCGCTGGCGCAGCAGGAAGAGGATCGCCGAGATCAGCGTGCCGGCGTGGCCAATGCCGATCCAGAAGACGAAGTTGACGATGGCCCAGCCCCAGCCCACCGGCACGTTGTTGCCCCAGGTGCCGATGCCCCGCACTACGGTGTGACCGACGCTGATGGCGAAAACCAGGGCCAGCAGGCTGGTGACCGAGATGGCGGCCCACCAGCGGCCCGTGGGGAATGATTCCGCCGGACGGTAGACGTCTTCGTCGATACTGCGGGCGTCCACCGTGGTGGTGAACAGGTCCAGCGGCGACAGTGCTGATCGGCTCTCACTCATCAGTGATGGCCATCCTTGTCCGATGTGTGGTCATCCACGGCACGGTTGCGTATCCGTGCCTGGTAGGTGACGTTCGGTTTCACGTTCAGCTCTTCCAGCACATGGAAGGCCCGGTTCGATTCCCGGGCCCGGGTCACGGCGTCTTCCGTGCGGTTGACGTCGCCAAATGAGATGGCCCGTGCCGGGCAGGCCTGCTGGCAGGCGGTCTGGATCTCACCGTCGGCCAGTTCCCGTCCGGCCACCGTGGCCTGGTGTTTGGCGGCATTTATCCGCTGCACGCAGAAGGTACACTTCTCCATCACCCCCACTCCGCGTACCGTCACCTGGGGGTTGAAGACCAATTCCTGGACCGGGTCCCGCAGCCGTTCCTGGTGGTAGCGGAAGAAATTGAACCGCCGCACCTTGTAGGGACAGTTGTTGGAGCAGTAGCGGGTGCCCACACAGCGGTTGTAGGCCATGTCGTTCAGGCCTTCGGGGCTGTGGCTGGTGGCATTCACCGGGCAGACGTTCTCGCAGGGCGCGTTGTCACAGTGCTGGCAGAGCATGGGCTGCTGCTGCACCGTGGGATTATCCGGGTCGCCGTCGTGGTAAGTGTCCAGTCGCAGCCAGTGCATCTCACGCCCGTTGCCGCACTGCTCCTTACCCACGATGGGGATGTTGTTCTCGGCCTGGCAGGCCGTGACGCAGATGCCGCAGCCGACACAGCTGTTCAGGTCGATGGCCAGGGCCCACTTGTGCCCTTTGGAGTAGTCCACCGCTTCGTAGAGGTCGAAATCCGGGTCGGGCAGGTGCCGGCTTTCATGGATGACCTGGGGATTTTTCGCCCATTTCTCCAGCGAGGCGTCCCGGACGATGTGCCGGTCGTACTGGGAGAACTGTTTCTGGGTCCGCACCAGGGTCACCGAGCCGCCGGCAGTACTCACCGACGCACCGGGCACCAGCCGCGGAGCGGCGGCACCGGCGGCGCCCAGCAGTGGGGCGACGTTCACCCCGGCGGCCTCCACCGCCACATTGCCGCCGCTGGTCCGGCCGTGTCCCAGGGTCAGGGCCACCACCCCGTCGGCGGTTCCGGGCTGGATCAGTGCCGGGACGGTGATGCTCTTCCCCTTCACCGAGATGGCGAGATTGCCGCCCTCCTCCACGCCCAGCTCCCTGGCCGTGGCCGGGCTGATCGCGGCGGCATTGTCCCAGACCAGCTTGCTCACCGGGTCGGGAAGCTCCTGGAGCCAGCCGTTGTTGGCATAGCGGCCATCGTGAATGGTGTTGTTCGGCAGAATCACCAGTTCGAAACCGCCTTTCGTCGGAACCGGTGTCGCTTCGGCCGGCGTGGACGGGTTCGCGGCGGGGAAGGGGGTTTCGGCGTTTTCGATGATGCCGCCGTTGCGCAGCACCTCTTCCCAGGCCTTCTCCGCCACCTGTTCCGGGGTGTAGAAGTCGTGGGGTTCCACGCTGATCCGGGCCTTCCAGCTTCGTTTGAGATAGTCGTGCCAGTCGGTGTCGGCCTGCAACGGGTGATCAGCCGGCGCCAGGGCCCGGGTCCAGCGAAGCAGCGACTCCGCCTCCTGGCGGCCCTGGAAGAGCGGTGCGATCACCGGCTGGCAGACGGTGGCCAGGCCGGGCCGCGGTTCAGCGTCGTTCCACGATTCCAGGGTGTGGGCGCTGGGCAGCGAAAGTGAGCAGTTGCCCACTGTCTCGTCCGCATGGAGGCCGTGGGCCACCGTGAATGGGATCTGGCCGAGCAGGGCGTCGAAACCGCCCCCGGGCCAGTCATACACCGGGTTGACGCCGAGGAAGATCGCCACGTCCAGGCCCTCCCGGAAGGCCGCCTCGATGTCGGCCGCCGGAGTCATCGGCAGGGCCGCCGGCGCCGGGTTCCATTCCAGGGTGGCGTCCGGGGCTTCAAGCATGGCGTTGATCGAGGCCACCGAGGTGTGTGCTTCCTCGGGCAGGTGCCCGCCGGCCACCACCAGGGTTTCCCCGCGGCCACCCTCCAGGTCGTGCAGCAGGGCGTCCACCAGTCCGTGGTCCAGATCGTGGAGATCGGTCAGGGCCTCCAGGGCCGTTTTGTCGCCGGCCAGGGCATCGCGGAGCGCCGTGGCCAGCCGGGCCATGGCCGAGGGCATCAGCCGCAGCCGGTGGTCGGCGTTGCCGCCGGTGACCGTCATCGTGGATTCCACCGCGTAGAACCGGCTCATCCGGGTCTGCCCGGGATTCTGGTCGTTCACCGCCCGCCCTTCGGAGAAGCGGCGGATGTTTTCCAATACCACACCATCGGTGCCCAGGAAGTCGCAATCGAGGCTGAGGATCACCCGCGCCCGGTCGAATCGGGGGAGCGGTTCGCCGGCGGTGCCGTAAAAACTGTTCCAGGCAGCGCGGCGCGGTGCGTCGTGGGCCGTTTCGTGGACGAAGTGCCGTGCCCCGGGGCAGAGTTCCAGGAACCGGGCCACCAGTGCCCGTTCAGACGGGCCGAGGGAGGACCGGGTGACCAGCGCCGTTTTTGTCGCCGCTCGCAGGGCATCGGCGACCTTCGCATCGGCCTCCTCCCAGGTCAGGGTCCGGCCGGCCTGCTGCGGATCGCGCAGCCGGTCGGGATCGTAGAGTGAGAGGAGATCGGCCTGCATCTGGGCGCTGCTGGCCCCGGCGTTCACCGGGTGCTCGGGGCTTCCCTCGATCTTCACCGGCCGTCCGCCCACGGTCTTGACCATCAGCCCGTAGGGGTAGGTCCCGCCGGTCCAGGTGGAGGAATAGAAGACCGAGTCTGCCGGCGGCTGGAATTCAGGGCGGTGGGCGCGGCTGATGATCTGCCGGCGCGGTTTGCGGTCGCAGCCGGTGACCCCGAAGGCGAGGGCAGCCGAGGCGGCCATCATCCCCTTGAGCACCGTCCGGCGGCTCGGTTCGTCAGGCGCGGTAAGGTTTTCTTCGCGGCCGGGCAGTTCGGCGTCCCTGATCCGTTCCCACCGTTCCGGCTGCTGTTTTTTTCCATTCATGGGGCACCTGAATGCTCTAAATTCTCACCGGTGGCATGCCGAGCAATGGATGGCCGCCCGGGTGGTCTGCCCGGTGGCGCGGCGCGGGTCGTCCTCGGCCAGCGATTCCTTGTGGCAATCGAGGCACCAGCTCATCTTCAGCCCGTATTGCCGCTTCATGTGCACAAAGGTCTCCACCGGCCCGTGGCATTCCTGGCAGGTGAGATCGGCGATTTCCGTCATGTGCCGGCTGTGATCGAAATAGACGAAGTCGGCCACGTCATTGACCTTGTTCCAGCGCACCGGCTCCTGATTTTCCCAGTATTTGAGAAGTTTGGCGGTCTCCGCCTCGAGATTGCCCTCCGCGTCCTTGGTCTGCACCTCCTCGTGGCACTTCATACAGGTGGAGAGGGGAGGGACGGTGGCGTGGGGGCCGCGGTCCGCCTCCGAGTGACAGTAGAGGCACTCGATCTTCAGATCGCCGGCGTGAATCTTGTGGTTGTAGGCGATGGGCTGGTCCGGCATATACCCCGCCTCCCGCCGCGACGGCCAGAGAACGAAGGCCCCGAAAGAGGCGCCAACGGTCAGGGCGAAGAGCAGGGTGGCCAGGGCGATATAAACCCGTCTGTCGAATTTCTTACTGAACATGAGCAACTATTAGTATATGTATAAGATCCAACCAGTAAGACTCGGTGTGAGTTCGTGGGATGCGGCTGGCGGTACGATCGAGCCGCATCCTCTCAAACTCCCGACAGCTTATCATAAAACCGGGCCGGTGATAGTAGCTCCCGGCTCAGCGTTTCCAGCAATTTCGCCGTCCCCCCGATGTCGGGGAATTTCCGAACCAGCGAGGTGACGAATTCCTCGTGCGGCCTCCCCCGGCGGTAGTCCGGCTCCCGCGGCGGGTGGGCCAGGTAGCGTCCCATCAGCCCGGGCTCCGGTTGCACCAGCAGGGTCACCGAGTAGAACAGCACCTCCCGGGTGCGGTAGATACAGGCCCCGCCGACCTTCTGTTCGCCGAGGGCCAGGTCGCTGATTCCCCGCTGGCGAACGCCGCTGACCCCGGCCCGCTGGAGGCCATCGGTCAGCCAGTGGGTGAGCCGGGCGAAATGTCCCGGGTTCCCACCGAACCCGGTCACCGGCAGCACCGCGGAAACGATCAGGTTCCCCGGATCGAGCACCACCGCGCAGCCGCCGCCGTGGCGCCGCTGTACGGTCACCCGGTCATCCCGGCAGGCCGTCGTATTCAGTTCTATCTCTGGCCGGCTGCCCCGGCCCAGGACGACCTGGATCCCTTCCGGCCGGTAGAGCCGGTGGCGTGGCCGGCGATCGGCCCTCACCGCCTCGATCAGCGGGTCGTCCAGGTCATAGGTCCCGATGCTCATTTCTCCCGCGGCGGATTGATGTGCACCGATTCCCCGGCCGCCGCCTCCGCCGCTTCCATCAGCGCCTCGGAGAGCGTGGGGTGGGGGTGGATGGTGACCAGCAGGTCTTCCAGCGTTGCCCCCATCTCGATGGCCAGGGTGGCCTCGGCGATCAGTTCCGACGCGTGGGGCCCCACCATGCCCACCCCCAGCAGCAGGTTGGTCTCCGGATCGGACATTACCTTGACGAAACCCTCGGTCTGGCCCATGGTCCAGGCCCGGCCCAGTGCGCGCAGCGGGAACTTGCCCACGGTGAGCGGGCGGCCCGCCTCCTTCGCCTCATGTTCGGTGATTCCGGTCCAGGCGATCTCCGGGTGGGTGAAGACCACCGCCGGCACCGCCCGGTTGTCAAAGGCCGACGGCAGGCCCGAGATCACCTCGGCGGCCACCTTGGCCTCGCGGCTCGCCTTGTGGGCCAGGGCCGGCCCCGGCACCACGTCGCCGATGGCGAAGATGTGGGGCACCGCGGTGCGTCCCTCATTGTTGACCTCGATCAGGCCCTGGTCATTGGTGGTCAACCCGGCCTTGTCCAGGCCGATGTTGTCGGTGTTCGGCCGGCGGCCGATGGCCACCAGCACCTGGTCGAATTCCTTTTTCTTCTGCTCGCCCTTGTAGTCGATGGTCACCGAGTAGCCGCTGCCCGCCTGGTCCACCTTGACCACCTTCGATTCCAGCAGTACGGCCTTAAACTTTTCGGCGCAGCT
Organism: uncultured bacterium; assembly: GCA_965531145.1. Taxonomy (GTDB): domain Bacteria; phylum Acidobacteriota; class JAQAZP01; order JAQAZP01; family JAQAZP01; genus JAQAZP01. The sequence goes on from CBESOE010000106.1 coordinate 13,909, forward strand.
CTTCACCACCACGTCCACCAGGTCCTGGTCGGCCCCCATCAGCAGCCGGGGGAAGAGCTCCACCATGGTCACCTGGGATCCCAGGCCGGCGTAGACCAGCCCCATCTCCATGCCGATGTAGCCGCCGCCCACCACCAGCAGCCGTTCCGGCACTTCGGGCAGAGTCAGCGCCTCGGCGGAGGACCAGAGGGGCAGGTCGTAGCCCGGGGGCAGCTGGTTTATCCGTGAGCCGGTGGCGATGATGCAGTTCTTGAACTCCACCCCGGAGACACCGCCGCCATCGATGGCCACCGAGGTGGGACCGTCGAAACGGGCCCGGCCCTGAATCACTTCCACGCCCCGCCGCTTGAGCAGGCCGCGGATACCGCCGGTGAGGCCATCCACCACCGAGTCCTTCCACTGGCGGAGCTTGAACAGGTCCAGGGACGGCTCGCCAAAGCTCAGGCCCATCCGTTCGGCAGACTTCGCCGCGTCGGCCACCTCGACAGCGCTGATCAGTGCCTTGGACGGGATGCAGCCCTCGATGAGGCAGACTCCGCCCAACTGCTCCCGCTCCTCCACCAGCACCACCTCCCGGCCCAGGTCGGCGGCGCGGATCGCCGCCACATACCCGCCGGGTCCGGCACCGATAACCAGCAGTTCGGTTTCTTGGCGCAGACTGCCCATAACCATTGTTCGTTCTCCGCGTTTTAGGTTTCCAGCAGCAGCAGGTTCGGGTCACCCAGCTGGCGTACCATCTCGGTGACAAAACGCGCCGCGTCGGCGCCGTCGGCGATCCGGTGGTCAAAGGCCAGGGTCAGCGGCAGGATGGTGCGGATCACGATCTCCCCGTCCCGCACCACCGGCTCCGGCCGGGCCCGGCCCATGCCGAGGATCGCCACCTCCGGATAGTTGATGGTGGGGATCAGGGCGGTACCGCCCAGCGGGCCCACGTTGGTGATGGTGAAGGTGCCGCCGCGCAGTTCGTCCACCGCCAGCTTGCCCTCCCGGGCCCGCATGGCCAGGTCCTCGATCTCCTTCGCGATCTGGATGATGCTCTTGCGGTCGGTGTCCTTGATCACCGGGACCAACAGCCCCTTGCCCGAATCGACAGCCACGCCGATGTTGTAGTACTTCTTGTAGGTGATCTCTTCCTTGAACGGGTCGAGGCTGGCGTTGAAGGATTTGGCCGCCCGCAACCCGGCGGTGACCGCCTTGACGATGAAGGACAACAGGGTCAGGTGACCGCCGGTGGTCCCCTGGCGGCGATCGTTCTCCCGCTTGCGGAATTCTTCCAGCAGGGTCACGTCGGCGTCGTCCATGTGCGCCACGTGGGGCACCAGGATCATCGAGGTGACCATTTTCCGCGCCACCTTGCGCCGGATGGAGCGCAGCTGTTCGGTTTCCACCGGGCCCCACTTGCTGAAGTCGGGCAGCGGCTCGAGGTCGAGCAGCGGGATGGTGGAGGCCGCGTGGGCGGCGAATTCCTTCAATGCCCGTTCGTCGTCGCCCACATCTTTGGCCTTGACCTCCACGTGGAGGTCGGCCGGTGTGGCCGCTCCGCCCTCGGCAAAACGACGCACGTCTTCAGGCGTCACCCGGCCGGCCGGACCAGTGGGCGGCACCAGGTTGATTTCCACCCCCAGCTCGCGGGCCAGCCGGCGGGTTGCCGGTGCGGCCGGCACCGGTCCCCTGGCCGCGGCCGCCGGGGCCACGGCCGGTACTTCCACCGGGGCCGCCGCCGGTTCTGTCACGGCCTCCGGCACCACGGCCTCGGCCGCCGGTTTTTCTGCTGTCGCTGCGGGGGCGGGCGCCGCTGCCGCTCCGCTG
>CBESOE010000107.1:0-15093 GCA_965531145.1 uncultured bacterium
GCCATGGATGTCTTCCAGGAACACCAGGGGTGGGACATCGTGTTGGCGCTGTTGATCCACCTGGTGCCGGTCTACCTGGTGATCGGGGCCCTGCTCCTGGCCTGGCGCTGGGAGTGGATCGGGGCGGTTCTCTTCAGCGGCCTGGGGCTTTTCTACATCATCATGATCTGGGGAAAGTTTGACTGGCGGGCCCCGCTGTTTATCTCGGGCCCGCTGTTCCTGCTTGGCGGTCTGTTCTGGCTGGGCTGGGTCAAGCGTGAGGAATTGCGGGTGCGTTCGTCAGTTCGCAGCTTGTGCAGAAGTTCGGCAGATATGAACAGGGAGTGTTGAGCAATAGAACGCAGGAGGGTCATCATGAGAAATACGACGCAGAGCACCGGGTTACGAACGATTTTCTCTTTCTTCCTCGGTCTGATGTTGACCGCGTTCGCCGGTATAGGAGTCTATACCTTTCACCCGCCGCCAGATCAGTATGCTGATCAAATTCGCGATCTCACCAGGAACGAACAGGAAATCAGGAGCTCGAAGTCATCGAGCGAATTGACCACCGCCGATCGTGACCGGATCGAAGAGATCAGGGGGGAGCGGAGAGAACTTTCGGATCTGGCGGATGAAGCGCGAAAGCCATGGTACCTCAGCACCAGCATCATCCTCATCGTATTTTCAACCCTTGCCCTGGTGGTGTCGCTCGTGCAGGCTGACCGGCTTCAAGTGATCAGTAACGGCCTGCTCCTGGGTGGCGGATTCACAATGCTCTATGGTGTCGGCTGGATCGCCTTCACCGGCACATCGGTTCTCCGGTTCCTGGTCATGACTGTGGCACTGGTGATTACCCTGGGGTTGGGATACGTCAGGTTCGTGCGCCGGGGCAAGGCCGTGCCAACCACCGGTGGGGAGGAGATTCCCAGGGGGGATGCGCTGGCAGAGATTGATGACCGAATCCGTGATCTTGAAGGGCGATTGACCGAAGCCGCACATGCGCTCAGACAAAAGGAATAAAATTCAAAAGGCCCCTGGAGCGTGGGGCCTTTCTTTCCATTGACAAAGCGGGGAGGTGGGTTTAAGGTTCTCGCTTGGCTGGCGTTACACACGGTTTTCCTGCCGGCTGCGAGGTTTTCCGCATGAGCAAGCGCACCATCACCGCCGCCATTGTCATCCCGGCCTGGACCCACCAGGAATCGCATCCCACCGCCCTGCGCAAACTGGGTGCCGGGTTCTGGCCCCCGCTGAACCTGATGTATCTGGCCTCGCGGCTGCAGGCCGACGGCCACCGGGTGGTGATGCTCGACGGCGGTTTCTACACCCACGACGATCTGGTGCGGACCGTGGCCTCTGCGGAGCCCGACCTGGTGGGCATCTACGCCAACACCGTGCTGTGGAACGGGTCGCGGCAGACCGCGGAGGATCTGCGGGTGTTGCTGCCCGGTGCGCACATCACCTTTGGCGGCCCGCTGCCCTCGGTGATCAAGGAGGAGTTCCTGGAGAAGTGCCCGGCCGGCGACTCGGTGGTGATCAACGAAGGCGAGGAGACTTTGGCCGAGATGGCCGCCCGGCTGGCTGAGGGCGAGACCCTCGAGGGTGTGGCCGGTTCGGTGTACCGCAATGGCGAGGAGTTGGTGCGCAACCCCGAGCGGGACTACATCCACGACCTGGACAGCCTGCCTTTCCCGGCCCGCGACCTGATCAACCATGCGGACTACATCCCGCCCATCGGCCTCTACACCAAGCGGCCGCTGACCACCATGCTCACCAGCCGCGGCTGCCACCACAAGTGCATCTATTGCTACAAGTGGGGTGGGGACAACATCCGCTTCCGCGACCCGGTGCCGGTGGCCGAGGAGATGGAACTGGTGGTGAAGCGGTACGGGATCAAGGAGATCCGTTTCTGGGACGACACCTTCACCGCTCAAAAGGACCGGGTGCTCCAGCTGGCCGAAGAGGTGGCAAAGCGCAAGATCAAGGTCGATTTCTCCATCGCCACCCGGGCCGACTGCCTCGACCGCGAGGTGCTGGCCGCCCTGAAGCAGATGGGCTGCTACAACATCATGATCGGCGTGGAGTCGGGGGTCCCGAAGAACCTCCAGACGCTGAAGAAGGGTGAGACCCGGGAGACGATCCGCGAAGGCGTGGCCATGGTCCACGAGGCCGGCATCCGCACCTTCCTCACCTCGATGTTCGGTGTGCCCGGCGAGACCTACGAGGACGGGCTGGAAACCATCGAGTTCGTCAAGAGCCTCAAGGGGGACGCCTCACACTTCTTCACCCTCTCCCCCTTCCCCGGCACCGAGCTCTACGAGAGACTGGACGAGTTTGGCACGGTGGTGCCCGGCGACTACTCGGTTCTGGGGATGCACACCCTCTGCTTTGCCCCGCACACCATGACCTTTGACGAGATCGAGTCGCTGCGGCGCCGGGCGTTCCTGCAGACCACTCTCATCCCCTCCTTCATGATCAAGCGGGTGCTCAAGCTCCGCTCCTGGGAAGAGGTGAAGATCCTCGCCCGGGCCGGCAGCACCATCTTCCTCGCCATGGTGCCCCAGATGATGAAGTCACTGGTCCGTGGCCGCAAGAGCAGCAAGTCGGACGTTGAGTTCGGCGGGAAATTAACCTGAGTTATTTCTGGCTGGCCTGGCGTTCCTTCAGCTCTTTCAACTGCGGCTCGGCGAATTCCTTGTAACAGTCCGGACAGATCGAGTGGCTGAAGATGGCCTCGCTGTGCTCGCTGACGTAGCTCTCCACCTGCTGCCAGTAGTTGCCGTCGTTGCGCACCTTCTTGCAGTAGGAGCAGATGGGGAGAAGCCCCTGCAGGGTCTTGACCCGGGAGAGGGCCACTTCCAGTTCACCCACCCGCTGGGCCAGGTCGTCCTGAAGATCGAGAATCCGCTGGCCCACCTGGACGCGGGCCCTGAGCTCGGGAGGATTGAACGGTTTGGTGATGTAGTCGTCGGCGCCGGCTTCCAGGGCGGTGACCAGCTTGTCGATGTCGTCCATCGAGGTGAGAATGATCAAATACGGCCTGGCCTGGCCCCGGTCCAGACGGCGGACACGGCGGGCCACTTCCACCCCGTCCATCTCCGGCATCATCCAGTCCATCACCGCCAGGCGCGGGGCGTCCTCGGCCTGCATGATCTGCCAGGCCTCTCTGCCGTTTCGGGCCAGCTGAACTTCGAATCCCCATTTTTCCAGGGTCTTCGTCAGCAGGCGCTGAAAGACAGGGTCATCCTCTGCAAGCATCATCCTCATACATCTGCCTCCCTTTTTCGTTCTGATTTTCTTTTCGACAAAAAGGGGACACGGTATGAGGGTTTTTGCCAATTAAAACTCAAAAGAATCGATCTTGGTCAGCCCGATGGCATCGGAGGTGTAATCGATGGTGCCGTGGGCGATGCGCAGAACCACAAACCAGGGATGGTCTGCCGTTTTCAGCAGACTCTGGAGGAATTCGTGCCGGCCGAAGAGCTCTTTCTTGAGCTCCTTCTCGTCCACCACGTCAATTTCGCCATCCACCCGCATCATCTGGGTTTCGCTCCAGAAGCAGGCTTCCACAAGAGGGTTCTCCTTGATCTGGCTGAACACCTTTTTCGGGGTGCCGGTGGCGAAGAAGAACCCCTCCGGACCGGCCTGGAGCAGCTTGAACATGCGGACCCGGGCCTGGCTCCGATCCACCGTGGCCAGGGCGCAGATCGGGTTCTTCATGGCGAATTCAAACAGTTTCTCAAGGGTCATGGTGTCTTCCCTTCCCGGGATCGTTGTGCCGCCGGGCCCACGGCCTTCCAGACCTGGACCTCGCGGCTGCGCCGCTGGAGAATGGAGTAATAATCGAACTGGTTGATTCTACGGTACGTCCTGTCGTGCCAGATCCGCCACTGCGGGTTGGTCCCGTCGGGGCTCGACACATTGTCGAAGGTGTCGAGGGTCAGGAGGTTGTTTGGGATCAGCCAGATCTTGTTGTTGCCGTGGCGGGATTTTTCGTGTTTCGGTGAGGGCTGCTCGCCCCCGAATTCCAGGTGCCAGCAGTTCCACTCGAAGCCGCCCTCGATGTGGTCCGCCGGGATCCCCTTGTCCAGCAGCCAGCGGCCGGCGGCCCAGCGGGCTTCGTTGAACGAAACCTGGTCCCGGGTCCAGACCACCCCGAGAATGAAGCAGGCGGCCAGCCCGGCGCAGAGCAGGGTGCGGTTGAGCCGGGCGCGGCGGAAGGCGTCAAAGGGCAGGATCACCACGCCGGGCACCAGCAGCAGGGCATAGCGGATGAAAAACTTGCCGGTGGCCAGGTAGTAGACCAGCAGCCCGAGGGTGAAGAGGTAGACCGGAACGGCGGTGCGGAAGCCGGCAGGGCTGTTGTCGAGGTCAGGGGCCGGGCTGCCGGGGGTGCGGGCCAGGGCGCAGAGGCGGATCAGGCCAAGGGCCGCGGCCAGTGTCAGGCTCACCTTCCAGCCCACCACCACGAACATCGACTGCACCCGCCCCAGGTCAACGGCCAGCGGCAGCAAGGCCAGCAGCAGGGCGGCGGTGGCGAGGAGGAGGACGGCCCCGGTGGTGAGCCGGGCCAGGCGGCGGTCCGCGGCGATCCGGGCGGTGTAGCGGGCCAGCAGCAGGCCGGTGGCCAGCAGCAGCACCGAGGCGCCGAGCACCGAGGCGGCGGTGAGCAGCAGGCGGGCGCCGGTGCCGAGGAGCACCTCCCGGTCCCCGGGCAGGGGGGCGGCGTTGTATGGGCCGTAGATCGAGATGAAACCCGGGCGGTAGGGCATCAGTGTGTCCTCCCCGCCTTCGGGGAAGTTGTATTGCCAGACGGCCATGGCGGTGAGCAGTACCAGGAGTATCAGCCAGACGGCCAGGATGCCCTTCTCGCGGAGGAATCCACCCCGGCGCAGACCGGAGGGGAGCATGGCGGCCAGCAGGGGCAGGAAGAACATTCCCATGTAGCAGATGATCTTGAAGAAGAGCAGCGGGGTTTCCGCGGTGAAGAAGTTGGGCGCCACCTTGAGATAGCGGTGGGGCATGGTGATCATCAGGCGCTGGAAGACGAGATAGACACAGAAGAGGGGCAACGAGGCCAGCAGCCAGAGGTGCGGCCCGCGGGGGCGACCGGTGGCCACCCAGTGGAGGACAAAGGCGAAGACCAGCAGCAGGGTGAAGTCGCGGGTCAGCGCGGCGGCCAGCAGGGTGACGGCGGCGAGGAAAAAGGCGGCCGGGCGGCCCGTCTGCTCTGCGCGGGTGACCAGCCAGAGCGCGAGAAAGGTCATGGCCAGGGCGGGGATGTCGTTCATGAAGCTGAAGGTGAAGTGGAAGTAGAAGAGGGTCGAGGCGGTGGCCAGGGCCGCGAGCAGGGACTCCAGGGGGCCGCGGCCGACGCTCCGCAGCCAGCCGTACAGCGCCAGGATGCCGCAGACGCTGAAGAGCAGCGTGACCATGTGGAGTACTGAGAAGGAGAAGCCGAACAGTGCGCAGAAGAGGGCGCCCACCAGGACCTGGAAGAGGAGCGAGGTTGCGGTCCAGGTGAAGTGGAAGCGGCCTTCGTCGAGCAGTGTCTTCACCGCCTTGCTGTAGCCCCAGTCGTCGTAGATCGGTGTGTCGTAGAGCGGGTTGACCAGCAGTGCGGCGAGGAGGAAGAAGGCGAGAATCGCCGCAACAGCGGCGCGGTCCGCCGCCCGGGATTCCCCGCGGGCGCCGATCTGGGTTCGGGTCAACGCCATGGGATCAGTCCGTGATCTCCTCGGGCTGGTGGTCTGGTTTGAGCAGGTCGAGCACCGTCTTCACCGGGCTGAAGGTGGTGATCGGCGCCTCGATGAACACCGTGTTCCAATGGGCCATGGCCCCGTTCCAGAGGCCGGGCAGTTCCAGTGCCTGGAGTTCCCGTCCCTGGTGGGACTTTTTCGAGATAAACACCGCCTGGCGATCCACGAAACGGCCGAGGTCGAATGGGTTTCCCCGGTGGTCGCGGATCCCGCAGGCCAGGTCCACCGGGTTGAAATAGCCGGAATCGGCGAGAATCTCCGCCTGGGAGGCATCGCCCATGTCCACCTGGGCCGATTCCACGATCTGCAGGCTGGTGCTGCCGTCCGGTTTCCGGACCCAGAAGGGGCCGCCGCCCGGTTCACCGATGTTCTTCACCATGCCGCAAACGCGCAGCGGGCGGTTGAGGCGGTCCTGGAGCATATGGGCCTGCCGGTCCGGAGTCAGGTCCTCGACCCCCCCGGCAAGCCCCGCGCCCAGTTCACTGTGGATAAATCCGGCCGCCTCCTGCAGCAGATCCGGGTCCTGGTCGCCGGTGGCAAGACGGTCGAGCAGCTGGAAGATGCGGGACTGGAGGAAGACCAGGTAGCCGGTCAGGGCGGCCTTGAACCGGTGGGTGTGGCCCTTCACCCGGTCGTGGAGCACATTGTCGATGTTCTTGATCAACACCACATCCCCGCCGCACTCGTAGAGATTTTCGATCAACGCTCCGTGCCCGCCGGGGCGGAACAGGAGCCGTCCGTCATCATCGCGAAACGGGGTGCCGTCCGGAGCGGAGGCGATGGTGTCGGTGCTGGGTTTCTGAGCACTGAAGGAGACGTCAAAGCTCAGGCCGCGGCTTTGGAATCGTCCGGCAGTTTCATTGCACAATGCCGCGATCGCGGGCTGGCGTTCCGGTGAGACGGTGAAATGCAGACGGCAGATTCCATTGCGGTCGGCCACCTGTTCCGCCGCTTCGGCCAACTGCTCCTCCAGGGCCGTACGGCTGCCCTCGGGGTACGTGTGGAATGCGAGCAAGGCTTTGGGCAGGCTGGCATTTCCGAGACCGCAGTTGGTGAGCAGGTGCTGGAGCACCGGGCGAAACTCCCCCCGGTTCAGCAGCTCGTCAAGCTGGAGGCCCTCGCCGGCCAGTGATTCCGCCAGGACCGGCAGGAACGGGAAACGCGGCAGGTTGCGGAGCAGTCTTTCCACGTCGGCGGAGGCGCCGTCCCCCTCGCTGGCCTGTTTTTTCAGGTCGTCAAGATTGTTGATATCGGTGTTTTCGAGAACGGCCATCGGGCTCTTGAACATCCTGCTGGCCGCCCCGGACGCAGGTACGAATTTACTCAGCCGGCCCTCGTCCGCCGCCTGGCGGGCCAATTCGGTCAGTCCCGGCAGCACGTTTTCAGGCAGGCGGAGCAATCCGTCACCGACGCTCACCGTCCGGTCCAGCCGGGCGTAGGAAACACCGGCCCGGAGCATTTTCATCTGCTCCTCCAACTGCTCCTCACTGATCCCGCGCGATGCCAGCTGTTCACGGTCTTCTGTTCCGAGCTTGATCATGGACGAATTATCGGCTCTGTCCCATCGGTGAGTCAACCAACCCCTTTTAAAAAGGGGACAGGATACTTTTTAAATTGATCCATATTGTGGAGGCAGCTCAAAAACAATTTGATCTACCTGCGAGCTTGACAAGAAATACCAAGCAGTAATATAATTACAGTATGGTTAGAATCGCACGATTGGTAATTCCAAACATCCCTCATCACGTGACTCATCGTGGGAATAGACGTGAACCGGTATTTTTCGATCAGTCTGACCGGGATCTCTATCTGTCCATCTGTCTCAAATACTTCCAAAAACATGAGCTTGAAGTCGCCGCATACTGTTTGATGGATAATCACGTGCATTTTGTCGCGGTGCCTCGGCACAAGACTTCATTGGCCAAAGCGATGGGGCTAACCCAGATGAGGTTTGCGCAATTGCTGAACAGAAAAAAGGGTTGGACAGGGCATTTATGGTCAGACCGATTCTTCTCCACACCGTTGGATTGGGATCACTTTAAAAAGGCTGTCCGTTACTCGGAACGGAATCCGGTTCGAGCACGACTGGTGCACCTGGCTGAAGAGTATCGCTGGTCGAGCGCCCGCTCGCATGTCTATGGTGTGATTGACCCTTTGCTGTCAAAAAAGGCGTTATTCGGCTTGGATGAAGAGATTGGGGATTGGTCACAGTGGCTGAGTGAGGATGATGACGATGTGTTTATCAAGCGATTAAGAGCTGATACAAAATCTGGTCGTCCTTCGGGCTCACAAGCTTTTCTTGAGAAAATTCAGGTGGAAACTGGCCGAGATGCTACGAGAGGGAAACGTGGCAGAAAACTGGGGTCCAAAGTGAAGAAGCGAAAGCCACCGCTTTGAGCAAAAGTAATTATCCATTCATATATAATCAGCCGATTGCATTTAAAAAGTATCCTGTCCCCTTTTTAAAGAGTCACTGATGGGTATTCCGAAAATCAGTGTGTTGATGCCGGTGTATCAGGCGGAGGGGACGTTGGCCGAGGCGTTGGGGAGCATCCTCGGGGGGACGTTCAGGGAGCTGGAGCTCATTGCCGTGGATGACGGATCCAGCGACGGGACACCGGTGATCCTGGCGGATGCGGCGCGACGGGATCCCCGCCTGCGGGTCGTCACCACTCCTCACTGCGGCATCACCGCCGCTCTGATAACGGCGCTGGAAGCGGCAAGGGCGCCGCTGGTGGCTCGGATGGATGCCGATGACGTCAGCCACCCCTGGCGCCTCGCCCGCCAGGTGGACCTGCTGGAGGAACACCCCGGCTGGGCCGGTGTGGGCTGCTGCTTCGAATGGCTCGCCGCCAGCAGGCCCACCCCGGGGATGGAGCGCTACGCCGCCTGGCAGAACAGCCTGCTTCGCCCCGGTGACATCCGCCGGGCGATGTTCATCGAGAACCCGGTGACCCATGCCACCCTGCTGCTGCGCCGCGAAGCGCTGGAGCAGGCCGGCGGGTATGTGGCCAGCGAATGGAGCGAGGACTACGACCTGGTGCTGCGGCTGCTTCTCGGCGGCCGGGAACTGGGCAAGGCTCCCGAAGCACTCTACCAGTGGCGCGAGAGCAGCGGCCGCCTGACCCGCACCGGCGAGCACTGCTCGGCGGAGAGTTTCCACCGCACCCGGGTCCACTACCTGTTGCGCCACATCCTGCCCGGGCAGCCGCAGGTCACCCTCTGGGGCGTGGGGGAGCTGGGCTCGGTCTGGAAGCGCTCACTGGAATCGGCGGGCCTGGAGGTGGACTGCCACGCCCTCAACCCCCGGTCCATGAAGGTCTCGCAGGGCGGCCGGGTGCTCATCCCGCCGGAGGGTCTTCCCGCCCCGGGCCCCTTGACCCTCATCGCCTGCGGCACCACGGGCAACCGTGATCTTCTGCGCACAGCCGCCACCACCGCCGGTGAGGTGGAAGGGGAGACGTTCTGGTGTGTGGGTTGAAGGTGGGATGACAGCGCCCGGCGTCACGGCCGCTCGCTGAACCGCTCCAGCTCTGCCGCCGTTTGCCGGCCCGGCCCGTAGTCCTTGATCGTCATGCCGATGGAGCGGAGGTCGCTGGCCTGACGGTCGGCGGGTCTGCGGGACAGCAGTTGATGCAGGCACTCCAGGGCCGGCGCCGCCTGGTCCCGGCGCAGCAGCAGCAGCGCCCGGTTGAACAGCGCCGCCTCCACCATCCTGCCCAGTTCGGGGTCGTCGGTGAGCAGATCCTCCAGCAGCCCGGCGCACTGGATCACTCCGGCCCAGTCGTGGGCGACATACAACTCCCGCGCCCGCTCCACCAGCACCTCCCCCGCCCGCACCCGTTCGGGGGTCACCGCGCCGGGCCGGTCCCTGCCCGCACCCCGCGCCGCAATGCCGCCGCGCATCTGGTCCTCGCCCACCCGGCGCAGGTGGTGAATCCGGGCGCGCTCGGCCTGCTGCTCCTCCCGGCGCTGATCCAGCCACCCGCCCAGCCAGACGATGAGCGCCAGGCCCAGCACCACCACCACGACCAGGCCGCCCAGTACCCGGTTCCGGCCTTTGGGCGCGGGGGCGGAGGAGGGCGGGGTCTCGGGAGAGGGGGCTGGCGGTACGGGCATGCCGATCATGTGGGTTCCGCCGTGGCCGGCCCCACCGGCAGTTGAATGACAACACTGGTGCCGCGGGGGGTGTTGTCGGTGAGGCGAATGGTGCCACCGTGGTCGGAAATGATCCGCTGGACGATGGCCAGCCCCAGCCCGGTCCCTTTCTTCTTGGTGGAGAAATAGGGGACGAAGAGCTTGTCCCGCACTTCGGGGGGAATACCGGGCCCGTCGTCGGAGATGGTGACCCGGATCTGACCCAGCCGCTGCCGGTACTTCGTGCTGATCTCCAGCCGGCCCCGGCCGTGCATCGCCTGGATCGCGTTTTCCACCAGGTTGATCAGCGCCCGCCGCAGCTGCTCCTTGTCCATCTGGAATAGCGGGACACCCTCATCGAAGTCGGTGCTGAATTCCAGCTGCTCGTGGGTGCCGTTGTACGCGGTGATGGTGGATTCGATGATCTCGTGGATGCTGGCCTCCTGCCGCTTCATCACCGGCATCCGTGCGTAGCGGGTGAATTCGTTCACCAGCCGTTTCAGCGCGGCCACTTCCTGCTGGATGGTGCCGGTGGCTTCCTGGACCATCTCACTGCAGTCACCGCCCTCGGCCAGCTTGCGCTGGATCCGCTGGGCGCTGAGCTGGATCGGGGTCAGCGGGTTCTTGATCTCGTGGGCGATCCGCTGGGCCACTTCCTGCCAGGCCTCGGCCCGCTGCACCTTGATCACCTGGGTCAGGTCGTCGAAGACCACCACCATGCCGCTGTATTTCCCCTCCTTGGTGTGCAGCGAGGTCAGGGTCAGGGCCAGGTTGCGGGTGATCCCGTCGATGTTGAGGGTCAGCACTTTTTTCAGCGACAGATCGTTGATCCCCAGTGCCCGGGTGATGGTGGTGCGCACCTCGCCAAGCTTCTCCGCGGCCAGGATCTCCTCCACCGCGATCCCGTTGAACGACGTGTTCGGGTCCAGCCCGAGGTATGTCCGGGCGGAGTGGTTGATGGTGGTCACCCGGTCCTCGTGATCCAGTGAAAAGACGCCGGTGGAGATGTTGTTCAGCACCGTGGACATGTAGCGGCCGCGCTCGTCCAGCTCGCGGTTGCTCCCCCGCAGTTCCCGGGCCGCCTGTTTCAGCTCCTCCTGGGAACTCTTGAGCTGTTCGGTCATGCTGTTGAAGGACTGGACCAGAATCCCCACCTCGTCCCCCGCCTTGACGTCCACCTTGTAGTCGAGGTTGCCGCTGGAGACCTCCTTCGTTCCCTCGGCCAGCAGCTGGATCGGCACGGTGATCTCCTTGGCCAGGGTCCGCCCGGTCCAGAGCGCGGCGAAGAGGATCACCAGGGAGATGGTGAGGAAGGTGAAGCGGTAGGTCAGCACCGTCTCCTTCCTGAACGCCCGCGCCCGCTGGTAGCGTTCGTATGCACCGGTCACCTCCGACACCGGGCGGCCGATGGTGTCGGGGATCTGCAGGCCGGTGAGCAGGGCCAGCTGATTCCATCCCAGGGTGGATTGCCGGGGCAGCAGGCTGGTGCCGCTGAGCACCAGGATCCCCCCGCCTTCCAGTTCCACGAACTTGCGGCTCTCCCGACCCTGCAACAGATCGTCCACCAGGTCCCTGACGTAGATATCTTCAAGCGTCACCGGGTCCAGCGGTTCCCGGGTTACCACCACAACCGGCGTACTGCCCCACCAGGCGGAGATCTGGTTCAGGCCGTAGAGATCGATCTGCTTTTCCAGCACCTCGCGAATCCGTTGAACCGACTGGGGGGTCAGGCTCCCGTCCTGCCGCAGGTAGCGGCGGGTCTTCTCCACTTCCCGGCCGGCATTGGCGGCGAACAGGGCACAGCGGTCTGCCTGTTCTTCGAGATAGCCATCCACCGCTTCCTGGGTCCGCTCCAGCACCGACTCCAGGTCGGTGTTGAACCACTGGCTGACACTGTCGTTGATGAAGTCGTTGGCGACGAAGAAGATGAAGATGGACGGGATCACCGAGAGGCCGAGAAAGGCGAGCACCAGCTTGGTCCGGAAGCGCGATCCGAGCACCTTGCGCCGCCGTTCCAGCACCAGCTTCACCAGGTCCCGGAAGAGGATGAAGAGCAGGACCAGGATCAGCAGCAGGTTGACGATGGAGAGGACAAAGATGAACTCGCCGGTCATATACGCCGGCCGCAGCCGGCCCACCTTGACCACCAGGCGCAGAATCAGAAAAAGGATCACCGCCAGGGTGAGCACGCTGCCCAGGACCCAGAGCAGAACAACCCGGCCGCGGTTCTCCTTTCCCTCCGGGGGCGGGGGGGGGCTCGGTTGGATGTCGACGATGCGGTTCATCGGTTTCGGGCCTCGGGATTCATCACCGGCAGGGGCCGGAAGCCGTTCACGGGCCGTGGGGCAGTTCCTTCCTCCGCCAGACCGTATCGAAACTCCAGGGGATGATGGCCATGGCATAGTCGGACTGGATCACCGCTTTGGCCTTGACGTAGTAATCCCGGTGTGACTTCGGAGTGAATTCGGGGAAGGCGATGGTGCTCACATTGGTCATCCAGCGGCGCATGTTGTCTTCACGGGTGGTGACCAGCGAGCCGTCCGGTTCGCCGTCCACGGAACGGGCCAGGTGGTACTCCTTGGTCAGCCGGTCGTATTGCACGGTGGTCTTGATGTGCTGGCGGTTGCGGACGTAGTCGGGGTAGAGGACCCGAACCCGGTAGAGTCGGATGTGGTAGTTGAAGCTCACCTCACCACCGCTCTCAATCTTGTCCCGCACGTCGGCCCGGAAGGCCCGGAAGAGGTGAAACTGAATATTGACTCCGCCCTCCTGCCGCAAGGACACGCGAAATTCACGGATCTTGGCCGATTTCTTGGACAGGAAGCCGAACTGCACGGTGGAGAGGGCGATCAGGATGAGGAGACACAATACGCTGCCGATCAATCGTTTCATCGCTGGCCGATTCTCCCCTTCCGCTGAAGTCGTTCATTGAAATGTAACTTATGAACCCCCAAAACACAAGAACCGGGGGAGGTGGTTCAGCCGATGCGCCGGGACAGGGTTTCGGCGAGCCGGCCGCTCCAGCTGTACCACTTGCCCAGCCAGTGCAGCAACTGGATGGACAGCGCGGTCCGCGGGGCCAGTTGCTGACCGCCCTGGAAGCGGCGCCGGAAAGCGTGAACTCCGGGCCAGAAGAGGAGCGGGACGGTGGCCAGGGCCGCCGGAACGCCGTTGGCGAATCGACCCCAGGCCGAACGGGCGGCGGCGATCCGGGCCCGCCCGTGGCCGGTGCGGATTTTCTTCTCCCGGAACTGGGCAAAGGTGGTCCGTGCCGGGTGGTCCACCACCGCCGCCGGCAGGTAGGCAATCCGCCCCCCCGCAGCTTGGGCCCGACGGCAAAACTCGACGTCGGCCCCCGACACCCAGTCCTCGGGAAAGCGGCCGGCCTCATCGGCCAGCCGGCGGGTGACAAAGAGATTGGCCGTCACCCCGTAGCCGCCCTCCCGCACATAGCGCTCCTGCAGCATGTTGTGCAGTTTGTCGTAGATGGCAAAGACGGAGGGATCCTCGGGCAGGACGATCTCCACCTTGCCGGCGGCCAGACCCGGTCCTCCCCGGGCGGCCAGTGCGTCGACTCCAGTGCGGAGCCAGCCCGGACGGGGTTCGGTATCGGCGTCGGTGAAGGCGAGAAGCCGGCCCCGCGCATTGGCGATGCCCAGGTTGCGGGCGGCATAGGAGGATGGCCGATTCTCGAAGAGCAGGGTGGTCCCCGGGAAACGGTCGACCCGGCGCCGGGTGTCTTCCGGTGAGCCGTTGTCCACCACCAGCACCTCGAAGTGGAGTGGCCCGGCGTCCTGGGCCAGGACCGCGGCCAGGCAGCGGTCCAGGGCCCCGCCCCCGTCCCGCACCGGGATGATCACCGAAATGTCGGGGGAGGGGGTGCCGTTGTCCTGCCGGGGCTCAGTCGCCATCCGCACCCTCCGCTGTGGCCAGGTGCAGCTGGATCTGCCGCTGGAGTTCCGCCGCCGATCCCCGGCAGTTGAACTCGGCCTCCACCTTTTTCCGCCCGGCCCGGCCCAGGGCCCTCCGTTCCCCGGCGGGCATGGCCGCCAGGTCGGCCAGTGCCTTGGCCAGGCCCACCAGGTCCTCCGGTTCCACCAACCGGCCGTGACGTCCGTTCTCCACCAGTTCGGGAATCCCGGAGAGGTTGGTGGTGACCACCGGCAGCTCCATGGCCATGGCCTCCATCAGCGAGGCGGGGATACCGTCCATGTCCCCTTCCGGAGATTGGCGGCAGGCCAGCCCGAAAACGTCAGCCGACGCCAGCTCCCCGAACACCTGCTCGGCGGAGAGGGCCCCGAGAAAATGGACGGTGCAGCCGCTCCCCGGCGCCTCATCCGCCGTCCGGCGCAGTTCGGTCTCGTCCGGCCCCTCTCCGGCGATGCGGATTTCCAGCGGCCGGTCGATGCTTGCCGCCAGCCGGCCGGCCTGGAGCAGCAGGTCGTGCCCTTTCTTGGCGATCAGCCGGCCCACCGAAATCACCCGCAGCGGTTCGCCGGCACCCGGGCCGGAGGGGCGTCCTGCGGCGTCCCAGGGCCGGAATCGCTCGGTGTCCACCCCCACCCGGACCAGGGGGAAGTGCTCCTGCCCCAGTATGCCGAAGTGCTCCAGGCACCAGCGTCGGTTGTGCTCGCTGATGCTGGCCACGAAGGAGGCGCGGGACATCTTTTCTCCCAGCCGCCGGGGGTGTTCCCAGAGATCGTGGGCATGGGGGGTAAAGCTGTAGGGGAGGCCGGTGAGCATGGAGACCAGCATTGCCATTTCTGTTCCCTGGTCGGCGAAGTGGCTGTGCAGCCAGTCAGCTCCCTGCTCGCGGACCCGGGAGGCGACCCGCGGAGCGGTGAAGAAGAGCGCCAGCGACTGGCGGTCGGCCCGGGAGAGGACGGAATACAGGGTTTTGAAATAGCGGACTGGTGAGCGCAGCTTCCAGATCACGTGGTGCACAAATGCGGAAAACCGCGCGGAGGCGTCTCCGGCGGGTAGAGTCCAGCAGGGAACAGTGGCCGCGCCGGCCTCTGTCCCACCACCCGTCCCCGGACCTCCGCCCAGGGCGATCACCTGCACCTCGTTTCCCAGGGTCCGAAGCTCGCGGAGCTCCAGCGGTATCCATGTCTGGGTCAGCACGGGAAAAGCGTTGAGAATGTAAGTGATTTTCATTGGTGGCCCCCCGGTTGGCCGTACTCTATGGCCGGGTCGCGGGGGTGTCAACCCGATCGCCGCC
>CBESOE010000108.1:0-15014 GCA_965531145.1 uncultured bacterium
GCCCTCAACGGTCCCGGTGGCTCCGGCGGTGGGTGTCACCGAGCCGTCCTGGGCCGTCGGCGCCGGGTCCCCCGAACCGGTGCAGCCCGCACCACAGAGCAGGACCAGCAGCAGCGCTGCCGGAAAGAACCGGACTGGCGGGTGGTGCATCATGGCCCTTCCTCCATGACAAGGCTGTCGAGGTAGACGGCCAGGTGCCCGGTCTCATCCTCGTTCAACCCGTAGTCCGGCTCGAGGGCCGCGGGCACCAGTGCGTGGGGGTCGCGGAGCCAGGCGTGGAGGTAGTCGAAGGTCATGCGCCGGCCCGCCTCGGTGAGGTTGGGGCCCGAGGTTCCGCCGTCGGAACCGATCATGTGGCAGGCCGTGCATCCTCGCTCCAGGTAGAGCCGTTCGCCCTTGGCCGCCGACCACGAGGGATCACGCGGCACCGGGGGAATCCGCTGCTGGTGGGTGAACAGGAAACGGAGGCCGTCCACCAACTGGTCCACCTCGCTGTCGGTGAGGTTGAGCCGGATCATCCGTTCCACCAGCAAGGGCCGGATGGCCTCGGGTGTTTTGAGGAAAAAGTGCAGATACTCCTTCTTGAAGCGGCTGCCGGTGAGGTCCAGCTCGGGGGCCAGGTCACCGCCCCAGTTGCCCAGGCGGTGGCAGGAGCGGCAGCGCAGGTCGTCCACCAGACGGTCGAAATCGGTGGCCGGCGGGGCAGCGGCCATGCGCGGGCCCCAGAGAGCCGGCGGCGCCGACGGATCGTTGAAATATATATACTCCGGCGGCGGCGGATTGTCCTTGAAGGCCATCAGCACGGTGGTCAGGGCGAGGATCTCTTCCTCGGAGAAGATGTAGTCGGGCATCAGCAGGGTGTCGCGGAAAACCCGGGGGGTGCGCAGCTTGGTCATGGTCCAGTCCAGGCGGGTCCGCGGCACGTCCCAGGCCCAGCCAAAGTCGAGCAGGTCCGCGGTCTTGGTGCCGTAGTCGGTGAGCTCGGTACTCACCTTCTGGCCGTTGACGCTGCCCGGCATCTCGTGGCAGCCAGCACAACCGTAGCGCCGGACCAGGGCCTCGCCAAGCTTGCTGTTCTCCGCAGAGGGTGCGGCCCCCTCCACCGGATCGGGAGTGTCGGGGAGGTCCCAGTCGACGAACTCCTGGGTGATGTATTCCACCAGGTCGAGACGCTCCTCGGCGGTGAAGCGGAAGTGGGGCATCAGGGTTTCCGGGTCATGGGCCAGGGGGTTGTCCAGCCAGTCGTAGAGCCAGTCCCGGCTGACCTTGCTGGCCACGCGGTAGAGGTCGGGCCCAATGGTTCCCCCGATGCCTTCCAGTGCGTGACAGCTGATGCAGCGCTGCACCTGGAAGAGGGCCTTGCCGTTCTCGTAGGCCAGGTCCAGGTCCGCCGGTGCCGGCGGCGCCGGCGGCAGCTGCCGCTCCAGCAGGGTCAGCAGCAGGTGGTCGGAGATCTGCCGGATCTCTTCCTGTGGCAGCAGAAAATCGGGCATGTGGGTGGCCGGCAGGTAGTCCACCGGCTTGCGCAACCAGCGGTAGAGCCAGTCCCCACTCACCTTGTGAGCCACGGAGTTGAGCTTGGGCCCGGTGCGGCTCAGGTGTTTGAACGGCGCGGTTTCGTGGCAGCCGGTGCAGCCCTTGTCGGCAAAGAGCTGCCGGCCCTGCTCCAGCAGCGGGGCGGCGTCCAGGGCCGGGATGTCGGGCAGGCCGATCCGCTCGGGGTGGCAGGGCAGGCAGGAGCCCTGGGAGAGGTTGCGGCCCAGCACCGGCTGGTGGAAGTGTGCTTCCTGGCCAAATGCCTCGGCCAGCCTGGTGGCCAGGCCCTGGCCCTCGTGACAGATGGAGCAGCCGTAGGTCTGGAACGGGTGGTAACGCCCGATGTCAGAAAGCGAGTTGGGCAGGTGCGACTTCAGCGGCTCCGGGGCGCTGTTGAAATGAGGGTCGTCGATGCCCAGGTGACAGGTCACGCAGCGGTCCACCCGGCCTAGGTCCTGGTTGCTGATCTGCTCGATGGCCGGGCGCTGGGCCTCCAGCTTGATGATGCTGTTCTGCAGCTGTTTCACCTCGGTCTCCAGCAGCGTGATCTGTCTGGTGAGCCGCAGGCGTTCGCCGGTGAAGTCGGACAGCCGGGCGTCAAGGTCTTGCACCTCGGCCATGATCCGCACCTCTTCGGACTTCATGTGCCCCAGCCGCAGGTTCAGCTTGCGCAGGTCGGCCGCCCGCAGCTCCTTGTCCGGGTTGTCGTCGCTCATCTGGTGGTAGCGGATCTCCAGGGTCTGGTAGCGGGAGTAGTTCTTCTGGTAGTTGTCCACCGCGTCCTCGAGACGCTCCTGGGCCTCGGAAAGCCTCTCGGTGAGCCGCTCCAGTTCGGCCTTCCCCTCAGGGAGGGCCAGGCGGGCCTCCTCGGCGATGAGGGCCCGGCGCAGGTCGTCCAGGCCGTTCTCGTCGGAGTCCCGGCAGGCGATGGCCAGTTCCAGTTCGCCTTGCAACGCCGCCAGTTTCAGCTCCTGCCACTGGTAGAACTGCTCCTTCCACTCCGGGCGCCACTCCTCCCAGCAGAACAGGCCGATGAAAACCATGTTCACGGCCATCAGGATGAAGAACCAGCGGCGAATCATCGCGGAAAACTCCAGTCCCAGGGAACGGTCAGAGGTTGAACCAGGGCGTGATCAAAATGTATTTCACGCCGAAGAGCAGCCGGAGAACAATCTTTATAGGGATCAGCAGCATCACTAGCATCAGGCTGACCGAAATGATGTATCGCCAGAAGCCGAGGCCGGGAAGCAGCTTGTCGTTGGTTTTCTGGGGCAGGTAGAACCCGATGCCAAAATAGGAGGCGAGCATGCCCAGGCCCAGCAGCGGGTGGAAGCTCCAGGCTTTCTCGTAGAGCGGCTTGTGCAGGCTCTGGTCCTCCCAGGGCCAGTACCAGGCCCATCCCGGGCCGCGGAACCAGACGCCGATGATGATCAGCACCGTCCAGAGCAGCATCCCGAAAAGAAATCCCGAGATGACATAGCGGCGATTTCGAAATGAGTACACACCGGTGTCCCGGACGTTGTTGTCAACGTAGGGTAAGGCCAGCAACCCCACTACGATCAGTCCCGGCAGTATCACTCCGGCCAGCCAGGGGTCGAAGTAGACCAGCAGCTCCTGCAGCCCGAGGAAATACCAGGGCGCCTTTGCCGGGTTGGGGGTGGTGTTGGGGTCGGCCGGCTCCTCCAGCGGCGCGTCGATGAACCAGGACCAGGCCAGCAGCACGGCCAGCACCGCCAGGGCGGCCAGCATCTCCCGCGAGACCAGGTGGGGCCAGGCTTCGATTTTGCGCAGCGGCGTCCGCCCGTTGTCCTCGCTCATCGGCTGGCCGCCTTTCTGTCCAGGGAGTAGCGGGAGGAGCGCTGGTGCGGCCGGGAGAAGCCGTCCTTGCGCACGCGCCAGAAGTGGAGCCCCATCAGCACCGAGGCGATGAGCGGGATGGCGATGCAGTGCCAGACATAGAAGCGGAGCAGTGCGTTGGCCCCCACCGACTTGCCGCCCAGCAGGGCAAAACGTACGTCATTCCCCGGGTTGGCGATGGAGAAGGGGCCCTCGGCCCCGATCACCGGCGTGGCGGTGGCCATGTTGGTGCCCACGGTGATGGCCCAGAAGGCCAGCTGGTCCCAGGGCAGCAGGTAGCCGGTGAAACTGAGCAGCAGGGTCATCACCAGCAGCATCACGCCCACACACCAGTTGAACTGCCGCGGCGAACGGTAGGCCCCGTGGAGGAAGACCAGCAGCATGTGGATCCAGACGGTGAGCACCATGCCATGGGCCGCCCAGCGGTGCATGTTGCGCAGCAGGCGGCCGAAGGGGACCACGTATTTCAGGTCCTTCATGTCCTGGTAGGCACGGGCGGTGTCGGGAAAGTAGTAGAACATCAACAGCACGCCGGTGACGGTGAGGATCAGGAAGAGCAGGAAGCTGATGCCCCCCATGCCCCAGGTGTAGGTGAAACGGAGGGCGTGGGGCTGGATTTTCGGCGGATGGAGGTGGAGGAAGAGGTTGCTGGTGATCTGCAGAAAGCGGTTGCGGCGGGTGTCCTCGTAACCGTGGCGAAAGACGGACCGCCAGAGCTCGGTCTCCTTGAACCGCTTCCAGAGACTCTTGTGTCTTCCAGTTCGTTCAGACATTCAGCAACGCGTCGGGTTCGTCCCACTCGCCGCGCTCCTCCCGGAAAAGCCGGCCACGATCGACAATGATATTGCCGTCACGGCCAAGGGATATCTTGAACCGTTCCAGGGGCCGGGGGGCCGGACCCTCGAAATTGATGCCGCTGGCATGGAAACCGCTGCCGTGGCAGGGGCACTTGTACTTGTGCTCTTCTTTGCTCCAGATCACGGTGCAGCCGAGGTGGGTGCACTTGGCGTGCAGGGCGTAGATCCCTTCCTCGCTCCTGACGATGAAGGTCCGCTCGTTCTTCAGGTATTTCTGGCTCACCTTGCCCGTCTGGTAGTCGTCGGGGGAGCCGGCGCTGAAGGTGGTGGGCGGTTCGTAGAGCGCCCGGGGGAAGAAGAAGCGCACCAGGCCAACAGCCGAGATGATTATCGCCGCCCAGAACAGCCTCCAGCCGGCCATGGAGAAGAAATCCCGGCGGGTGACCCAGAGATGGCGGGGCTTGCGGCGCACCGCAGCCGGTGCGCTGTCCGCGGCCGTGCTCTCTTCGGGCTGCTGCTCCTCGTGCTGGTCCACCTGCAGCTCACTTTCTCAGGGCGAGATCGAGGGTCACCTCCCCGGTCTCGGGAATCTCCACCTTCTCCACCGCCGGTTTCAGCTTCTCGTGCCAGGTCTTGATCTTGTAGGAGCCGGCCGGGATGCCGGAAATGCGGTAGGTCCCGTCCTTGTCGGTGATGGCGTAGTGCGGCGTCTCCAGCACGAGGATGAAAGCCGACATCTCCGGGTGGATGGTGCAGAGCAGCGGCACCAGACCAGACTTGTCAAAGGTGACCTGCTTGATCACCCCGACCTTGTAGGTGCCGAGGTTGAATTTCTTCACCGGGCTGGGGGAGAAGACATTGTGCGGGACCTCGTCGTTGTTGGGGAAGTCCACCGTGGTGCCCAAAGGCACGCACATCACGTGGGGGATGAAGGTCAGCTTGCGCTGGTCCATCACCGGGTTTTCAGCAGGGACTGCCAACTGGTCCGCCGGGACCTTGTCCCCGAAGTAGATCACCACGTTTTCCGGGCTGCGGATGCCGCGCACGGTCACCGTGCCCACCAGGTCCCCGGCGAACACCACCGGCGTGGCGGCCAGCAGCGCCAGCAGCAGGAAACCGGCGGTGAGCTTCAGGGATGTGGTCATCAGAATCTTCATACTTCTTCTCATCGATCATCTCCCTGCCGGTGTTGAGTGGGTTCTCCGCCGCCGCGGCGCGGGGCCGTTGACGGCGGAAGGGAACTGCACACTAGAAGGCGAGGTCGATCACCGCCTGGTACACGTCGCCATTGTAGTCGTCCTGGTAGAGCTGGGCCTCGAAGGCAATCCTGACGTTGGCCCGGATGGCCAGGGTCAGACCCGGCACCCAGCGCTGCAGGTCTTCCGGTTCGCTGTCGCGGATGTCGATGCCCTTTTCCAGGTCCTCGTACCGCAGGTAGCCGATCATCCAGGGAAGGAAGACGTAGTCGGCCTGGACAAACCAGGTGGAGGATTCCCACAACTCGTTCTGACCGAAGGGATCGCTGTCCTCCTCGTCGATGTAGATGCCGAAGAGGTCGAGGCTGCCGAGCATCAGCCGGGCGTCAAGGGCCAGCCGCTTGACGTCGTTATCCACTTCGTCGTTGATCGTCTCCACCCCGTCGTAGGCCGAGAGGCCCAGGGTGAAGGAGTTATCGGTCCAGTTGTCGGTCTGGGGCAGCTCGCCCCCTTCCTCGAGGACCTTGCTGTAGCCATCAATGCCGATGCCGCCGATCTTGTAGGAGATCCGGCCGAAGATGTCCTTGGTGTTGTTGTCGTCACGGAAGCCGTTGCTGCCGTTGGAGGCGCCCACGCTGTACTTGAAGTGGTGGCCGATGAGGCCGTCGATCTCCATGCCGCGCTGCCGCATGCCGTAGGTGAAGTCGCCCTGGCTGCGGTTGATCCCGTAGAGCAGTGGAACCGAGATGCCGACGAAGCGGGTCAGCGAGTAGGGCACGGTGGTCGGTTCCAGTTTGCCCAGCTTGATGTTGAACGAGTTCTCGCCCAGGGTGTTGCCGAGGATGCTGTTGAAGCGGACAAATGCCCGGTCGAGGCTGCCGCCGTCGAGGTTGACCTTGCCGTAGGTGGAGATTTTGTCGCCCAGGGTGGTGCCCCAGAGGATCGAGGCTTCCCAGGGGGTCTGGAAGCTCGATTTACGCAGATCGTCATCGGGCCAGTAGGCCGCGCCAAAGGCGCCGCGGATGGCCAGCGGCACGTAGCGGGGCAGGGCTCCGGGCCAGGTGCCGTGGGGGAAGACATGCTTCCAGGCATCGGCGCCCATGGGAATGTCCGCCTGCTTCACCAACTCCTCGTCGTTGCCCACGAACCGGTAGCCGCTGTTGCGGAACCCTTCCCCGTAGGAATTCAACTTGGGGTAGATCACGTGGCAGGTTGTGCAGGATGTCTCGTACTTCCGGGCAAAGGCCGGAATGGCCGAGGCATCGACCTGGGTGAGGAGGGTGACGAACACGGCGAGCAGGATGATGGCCGTCAATCCGCCAAATCTGGATCCTCTGAAGATCATCGCGAAGGTCTCCTTGATGGAAGTATGACGCTCGTGGCCGGCATTCCCCTGCGCATCTGATTCCAGGGCTTTCTGCCGGTCTGGCCTTGGGATCAACAAATTGTTTATCCCGGGGGTCGACTTTGACCGATAAGCCTTTTATTTTTCACGGTTAGAATTATCACAACCTCTGCCGGATGTCAATGGAATCATCCCCGGAAGGACAGGCCGCACCGCGAGAATCTCATTCCCCCACAGGGGAGGCTGGAGGGGATTGTCCAGCGGCGTAATAGGTTATGGATGCCAGCTGGAGCCCCAGGGGGGTGCGGTCCTTTTCGGTGAACCAGGATTCGGGGTGGAAACAGGTGGTGTTCAGCTCGAGATATGCCGCTTGCGGGTCCGGATCGTCACCGGGCCGGGGCACGAAAATGGCAACAAATCCCTCCCGGGGCAGTTGACGGGTCACGACCGCCTGTCCATGGCCGAAACCGGCGGAAACCAGGGCGGGGGGTGCGCCGGGAGGGCGATACCCGCAGACGGTCAGCTCCACGCCGCCGGCCCAGGCGGGAACCCGTATCCGGGCCCGGTCCCCGGTCCAGCGGTGGGGGCGGCCACCGGCCTCGGTGACTCCACGAAAACCGCTGACCAGCCAGGGCCAGTCCTCGGCGTAGACCCCCACCCGAACCCCGAGGGGTGAACGGTGGGCCGGGGTTTCATCAGCGGCCACCGGAATGGCCTCGAAGATCTGTGGATGCAGGGAGCGGCTGACCACCGACGACGGCAGGTGGTCGGTTTCCCCGGGCAGGCGGCGCAGATCCAGGGAGAAGGCGTCCAGCGGCCGCAGGGTCACGAGGGCGGGGTCGGGGAAGAAATCGCCGTCGTTCACTACCAGGGCGGTGCGCTGTCCGGCAGCGGCCTGATGCTGCACCAGGGCATGGAACCGCTCACGGTCAAGGGCATCTCCGTTCAGCGAGCAGGAGCGGATGCCGTGGGCCCCGGATAGTGCGGTGTGCAGGCCCAGGTAGCCGAGGCTGGGCTCCACCACAGCTGTGAATGGACGTTCACCGGCGCTGAGGGGTGCCGCCACCTTTTCCACCAGGGTCCTTGCCCCCTGGCCGGGACGGCCGGTGGCCATGGGCATGAGGTTGGCCAGGTTGAGCCCCAGCAGGATGGCCAGACCGGAGCACCAGATGAGGCGTAACGCCGGGTGCCCCAGCCACTTGAGGACGCGGTGGAAAAAGAGCATGCCCACCAGGAGGGCGGCCGGGATCAGGGCCACGGTAAAGGGCCGCACGGCCCAGGGCTGGACCGCGTCGCTGCCTGGATTGCGGAAAAGCACGGGAATGGAGACCAGGGCCAGGGCAAGGAGCGGGCCAAGGCCGGAGAAGAGGCGCAGGGTGGGCCCGGGGCGGGCCAGCATTAGCAGCAGGCCGCAGACCGCCAGCACCATGAAGGGCAGGGTCAGATACCAGATCATCCAGTGGGCCGATCCTGAGGGCAGCGGCGGCAGGCCATTGTCACCAACCAGGAGGAACGCCTGGAGCCACCCCTGGGCCAGGAAGGGCAGGACACCGAGGGCAAAGAGCAGGGCCCGCCGACGCTCGGCCGCTGGCCCGGCGGCATGCAGTGCCACCAGCAGCACCAGAGCCGGGGGAATGAGCCAGAGCAGGGCCGGGGAGCAGAACGAGGCGGCGCCGAGACAGAGGGCCGCGGCACCCACACCCGGGAAGCCGTGGCGGGAGCGGAGGAAGAAAAGGGTCGAGGCCAGCACCAGCAACTGGGCTGCTGCTTCGGGCACGCTGACGTGGGCCAGCCAGGCCTGGGGGTAGTTGAGCCCCAGGGCCACCAGTACCAGGGCCCCCAACCAGTTGCTTCCCGTGGCCTGCCGTCCAATGCCGAAAAGCGCCAGCAGGGAGAGGGCGGCAAAGATGGCGGGGGCGGCCTCCACCAGACTAGGACCGCCGGCCAGCTGCAGCAGGCCGATCAGGGCCGGGTAGAGCAGACCTGAACCGGCGGCCCCGCGCATGGCCTCCGGGGCGCCGGACAGACCGGTCCCCGTCTCGGCCAGGGGCAGGGAACCGGTGCGGGCCAGGTTGAGGCCCAGGGCATTGAGGCCCGGCACCGGGTCACCGTCCAGCATGGTCACCGCAGGGGGCCGGTAGAGCAGCAGGGCCAGCGCCAGCACGGCCAGGGCCGCTGCCACCGCGGGCACCGTAGGCCGGGCCACACTGCCCGCCACCCGCCGAATTCCAGCCAAACCGCTGCGAAGGCCGCCACGGAACAGGACGACGAGGCTCAACAGGGTCACAGCCAGAACCAGTGCCGGCATGGTGAACCAGCCGGCCAGGGCCAGGGTCTGGGCGATCCAGCCGCTGAGGGCGATGGAGAGAAAGAGCAGGTCGGCCATACCGGGTGTGCTGCCTGGTTCACCGGTGGCCGGATTGTGTGGGTGACGGCCGCAACCGGCGAAGAAGGCCAGACCGGGCAGCAGGAAGAGGAGGGGGAGCAAAAGGGTTGTGATGGGCATGTCGCCTCCGTCACCCGAGACGTGTGCCAAAGAGGTGGAGCAGGACGCCGGTGCCAAAAGCCAGGCTGGAGTAAACATAAAAGAGCAGCAGGAGAGGCAGGGTGAGCAGGGCGAAGATCAGGCCCTCGTTCCTGACGAAGAAGCGGAAGAGGTCGCGGTTCAACAGGTGGAAGACCAGGGCGCAGACCGGCAGGGCCCAGAATGCCAACGGGGTGAACGCCAGGCCCAGAACCAGTGAGAGCAAACCGCCAAAGGTGGCGGCGGCGATCACCCGGTGACGCGTCTGCAGGTTGAGGTCCGACCGGCGGCACTTCCCGCCCAGAATCAGCAGGGTCCAGGGGATGGCCCGGTCCCGGAAATCGGTGCGTATCATCTGCCAGAGGGACCACTGTTTGAGGTGCTTGACCTGGATATCCTTCACCAGGTGGATGCGGTGGCCGTCATTGTCGAGCCTGGCCCCGAACTCGATGTCCTCGATGGAGGGCCGGGCAAAATCCTCCCGCAGGCCGCCCAGTTCCAGGTAGACCCGCCGGCGCACCGCGCCGCAGCCGCACCAGAAGGTGTCGGCGTCCACCGTGCCCCGCTGGTGCACGAAGTGGTGCATCAGGTTGCGGTAGCGGGAGATGAGGCTCGTGCCGGCGGGGGAACGATCGTAAGAGCCGAACATGGCGGCAACATCAGGGTGCTGATCCATGTAGCGGCTGATCCGGGCTAGGGTATCGGGGGCCACCTCCACGTCGGCGTCGATGAAGAGCACCAGCTCCGACCCGGCCGCGGCCACGCCGCGGTTCCTGGCGGCCGCCGGGCCGCCGCACGCCGGCTGGCAAATCAGGGTCACCGGAAAGCCCTGCACCAGTTCCGCCGTCCGGTCGGTGGACCCGTCGTCCACCACCAGGATTTCCGGCGAGATTCCCTCGCTGTCCACCAGGGCCTGGAGCACCCGCACAATGGTCTGTTCGGCGTTGAAGGCGGGGATAACCACCGAGATTCTGGGATCTGGCTCGGACAACGTTCGGGCCTTTCTGTTTAGCCGGCACGGTGGGCCGGGTCCCGTATTATAGGAAAAGCTGTGGCCGGGGTGTCAATGGAGGCACACAGATTCGTGGAACGGCGGCCAGCCCCTGGTGGCCCGCACCATGCGGGCAAAGGCCTTGTACAGCTTTCCGGGCATGATCATGGCCGTCCCGTCGATTTCGAATTCAACCGGCCGGAGGCCCAGCCTCTCCATCAACAGGACGAAGCTCGGATCGCCAAGCAGGGGGATGCCCCCCCGAACCACCAGCGAGGGGCGCTCCGCCTCGAAGGGCGCCAGCAGCGGGTCCGACCCGGGGTCTGCAGGCAGCCGGAAGAGGGCCAGGTCGGCCTCGGCCCCCGGCGATACCGTGCCCCTCCCAGGGTTGAGGCGGAACAGCCGGGCGCCGACAGCGGTGGCCATTTCCAGCAGGACCCCCGGATCCAGGCCGGGCTCCGCTTTTCGCGCGGCGCGGAGCTCGTCCAGCATGCCCCCGCCGCCGCTGATGGAGGAGTCGGTGCCCAGGGCCACGGGAACGTGCTGTCGCAGCATCTCCACCGGCGCGGCGGCCTGGTAAAGGAATCGATTGGATGACGGACACCAGATCATGGCCGTGCCGCCAGCGGAGAGCCGCTGGGAATCGGTGTCACCATCGATGCCCAGGCAGTGGACCAGGGCCGTGCCCGGCCGGAGGCAGCCCAGCTCCTGCAGGCGGGCCAGCTCGGTGCCGGCGGCACTGTCGGTGCCCTCGGCGGCGTGGATCACCCAGGGCCTGCCCGACTCCCGGGGCAGGGAACGCTCCGGGTGCGGGTCGGTGGCCAGGGAGTGGCAGTAGCCGATGCCTCGGGGCACGTTCACCGGGAAGCGGCGGCGGTGGAGAAAACGCACCGCGGGGTTGTGGTGCGCTGCGGTGGTGACGCCGGAGAGCAGGTTCTTGAACCCCCCGGCCAGCAGCCGCTGCTTGAGCGGCAGGGCCCGCACCGCACGCAGG
The DNA here is from genome assembly GCA_965531145.1 of uncultured bacterium. Classification (GTDB taxonomy): domain Bacteria; phylum Acidobacteriota; class JAQAZP01; order JAQAZP01; family JAQAZP01; genus JAQAZP01. The sequence goes on from CBESOE010000108.1 coordinate 11,241, forward strand.
GTGGCGGCATAGTCGCCGGAGCGCACATCCTCGTACCAGGCGGCCGCGTTGGCATAGGGCCGCCGGGGCGCCCAGGGAGGGAAGCAGTTGAAGTCGAGGTGGTCGTGGGCGTTGATCAGCCCCGGAGTCACCAGGTATCCAGCCATGGAGGCCTCCACGCTGCTGCCGGGAGCCGGGCGGGGACCGGGGACGATCCTGCGTATTTTGCCCTGGCGGAGCACCAGGTGGGCCGCGGCCGGCCCATTGGGCAGCAGCACCGTTGCTCCGTGCCAGGTCTGACCGCGGGGACGGGTCACGGTGCCGCCTCCATGGCCGTCATCTCCAGCAGGGTGTGGTCCCCGGCCAGGGAGAAAGGCCGGCAGTGGGCCAGCCGGGTTTCAGCGCGGGTGGCCAGACCGAAGAGCCGGGGCCAGCGGCGGGCCAGGCCCTGCAGGTAGGGCGGCGGCACCAGAACCCCCAGGCCCAGCAGCCGGTCCACCCGGAAGTGCGTGGAAAAGAGCCGGCCGTATCCTCCGGCGCTATGGTACCAGGTGCGCACCGCATGATCACCCAGTTGAACATCCACACCGCCCCGCCGGTGGCGCCGGAAGGCTTCCCCCGGCTGGACATGGAGCAGAAACCAGGTCGTCTCCCAGGGACAGGGCCGGGTCATCAGGCAGGCCAGAAAGGGCGTTCCGGGACGGACCAGGGGGTGCAGGCGGGAGACCAGCGCCGGCAGGTCTGCCACGCAGTTCAGAGCGCCGAAGTTGGAGAGCAGGCCGTCAAAGGGTGCGGCCTGGATCAACTGGTCGGGCAGCGGGCCGGTGGTGAGGTCGGCGCAGAGCACGGTCACCCGGGTGTGGAGGCCGAGGCTGGCGGCTTTCTCCCGGGCCTCGTCGGCCATGGCCGGGGAGATGTCCACCGCGGTGACCCGGTGCCCCTGGCCGGCCAGCCGGACCAGGTCGATGCCGGTGCCGCAGCCGATCTCGAGGATGTGCGAACCGGGAGCGAAGCGGGCATCCATCCGTTCCCAGGTGCGCTGCCGCATCCAGTGTCCCACCGGGTTGGCGCCGAAGTCATCGTCATACCCCGGGGCCAGTGTGTCGAATCCGCTGGCGGTGGGGGACGGGTTCATCCGGTTGGCCTCTGGACGACCGCCAGCTCCCGGACCCGGCGGACCCGCTCATCGATGGCCTCCTGGATCAGGGTGCGATGGTGCAGGCCGTGGAAGCGGAGTTCGCGGCCCTGGCGGGCGGCTTCCAGCACGGTCTGCGGCGCTTCACCGCCAAAGCTGCGGTAGTGCCCGGGAAGGCGGTTGAAGAGCAGGCGGCGCAGCAGCCGTTCCAGGCCGTCGCCCAGCAGGCCCCCGGCGATTGTTTCGAAGAGCCGGCCGAAGAACCGCAGCAGCCCGTGGCGGGGGAGGGGCCGATCCTCACGGTGGGCAACCTGCTGGTAATTGGGCACGAAGTCCTCGACCCAGCGGTTGGCCTCGAGGAATTGCTGGTGCAGATCGAAACCGGTCAGGGGGATGGCCTGGGTCAACTCCCGTGCGTTGTAGAAATCCATGGGCGTGATGCGCAGGCTCTCCGCCGAGATATAGAAGTTGGGGCAGAGGGTCTGGACCGAGGTCAGCCGCTGAATGGTCCCCAGGAAAAAGAAGACGGTCCAGATGCGGTTGGGAGCGGTGATCACCAGGAAGTCGGGGTCCCCGTCCTCGTCGGAGTTGTCGGTTGCCAGCGAACCGGTCACCGCCATGGAACGGATAAAGGGGATGTGCTGGACCCGGCCGGCCACCCTGCGGGCCCGTTCCCAGATGTCCAGGCTGCTCTTTTTCCGCTGCTGCCGCTTCTGGACGATCTCCTCCCGTCCCGGGAGGTGGTAGTAGCCGTCGCGGCAACCCACCAGGCCGGCGGCGGGGTTGGACGGCCCGTTGTCGTCGAGCAGACGGGAGAGCTCATCACGGCTCAAAGGCAGCGGGCTGTAGCGCCAGATCTCCTCCAGTGTCGGGGGGAAATCGAAGATGTCGCCATAGATGACGGGCTCGATGTGCCGCAGGTCGGGGGGGAGCGAGACGGTTGGCGGCTCGATAAACGGACCGATCGACTGGCTGGTCTCCGGTGTTGAGGTCATGGCCGTCGCTTGGGAAGTTGCCGGTCCGGCTCGGGTGGTTACACCGACTTCAGCAGGTGACCGAGCTTTTCCTTCTTGGTCCGCAGGTATTTCTCGTTGTCACTGCACGGCGGGATCTCGATGGGCACCCGTTCGGTGATCTCCAGACCGTAGCCGGCCAGTCCGATATACTTGCGGGGGTTGTTGGTCAGCAGCCGGATCTTGCCCAGGCCGAGCTTGCGCAGGATCTGGGCGCCGATGCCGTAGTCCCGCTGGTCGGCCTTGAATCCCAGGCACTCGTTGGCTTCCACCGTGTCCTTGCCGCCATCCTGCAGCTCGTAGGCCTTGAGCTTGTTCAGCAGACCGATGCCGCGGCCCTCCTGGTTCATGTAGAGGAAGACCCCGCGTTTCTCCTTGGCGATCATGGCCAGGGCGGTCTCCAGCTGGTCGCCGCAGTCGCAGCGCAGTGAAGAGAACACGTCGCCGGTGAGGCAGCGGGAGTGGACCCGCACCAGTATGGACTCTTCGGCCAGGATGTCGCCCATGGTCAGCGCCACGTGGTAGACCCCGTCGATCACGCTCTCGTAGGCCGCGATGCGGAAGTCGCCCACCGGCGTGGGCAGCTTCGGTTCGGCCACCTTGCGGATGAACGATTCGTGCTGCAGCCGGTAGGTGATCAGGTCGGCCACGGTGATGACCTTCAGGCCGTGCTTTTTAGCGAATATGTCGAGCTGGGGTACCCGGGCCATGGTGCCGTCCTCGTTCATGATCTCGCAGATCACCCCGGCGGGGTAGAGGCCGGCCATACGGGCCAGGTCCACCGCGGCCTCGGTCTGGCCGGTGCGCTGAAGCACGCCGCCGGACTTGGCCCGCAGCGGGAACATGTGGCCGGGCCGGGCCAGGTCGGAGGGCTTCGTGTCGGGGTGGATGGCGGTGAGCACCGTGGCCGAACGATCGGAGGCCGAGATGCCGGTGGACACCTTGTGCCGGGCCTCGATGGAAACACAGAAGGCCGTCTCGAAGCGGCTGGTGTTGTCGTGCACCATCAGCGGCAGGTCCAGATCGTTGCAGCGCTCCTCGGTCATCGGCAGGCAGACCAGCCCCCGACCGTGCTTGACCATGAAGTTGATCGCTTCGGGGGTGACCTTCTCCGCGGCGAGGGTCAGGTCGCCCTCATTTTCCCGGTTTTCGTCGTCGCAGACGATGACCATCTTGCCGTTGCGGATATCCTCGATGGCGTCTGCTATTGAAGCAAAAACATTGTCCTTCATTGGTCGGCTCGGTCCCGTTGTTTCCCTCAACCCGCGCTGTGGTCACCGGCAAAATGGCAAATGATCCACAAACGGGTCAACCCGTTAAATAAGAGGAAGATAGTATAAACAGTTCCCGGTGATGTCAAGGAAAGACTTCGCTGAAAATGGGGACAGCTACCTCATTCCGTAAGCCGTGGAAGATGAGGAAGATAAATATTCCGGGGACAGTTACCTGTTACTGATTTTTGTTTTACCCGAGACAGATAGATATACCCTTCGTGGCGCATCTTGTCATTGCGAGTTCCTGACCCGCGGCACCCTGGGAAGCCGGAGAGTGGAACAGGAAATTGGGGACGGTTACCTATTAGGTACGTACAATCAGTAGTGTCCCAATGTTTTAGGCCAAAATTCCGTCAACTGATTTAATGACAGC
>CBESOE010000109.1:0-14977 GCA_965531145.1 uncultured bacterium
TCTCGGCGATCAGGTCGTAGGGGATGCCCAGGGGCCAGCGGATCAGCACACCGGTCACCGGCTCGAATTCTCCAGCCATGCGCACCGGCGCCGGCGGGGCCGCTGTTCCGCGGAAGTTCTTGCCGATCTCGTCCTTGCGTGCCTCTTCCTCCGGGGTCATCCAGATGGGAAGGCTGTCAGGATTCTCATCGAGCCACTTCTGTTGTTGCTCGGTCAAGGGGCGGGCCACCGGATCGGCAGCCACCTGGACGGTTCCGAGCAGCAGCGCACAGATCATCAACAAGCACAGGATCGACTTTGGGATGGACATGAATCAGACTCTCCTCTGACGTGAGAAATGCTCGGTTCGGGGACTGGCAAATTCCGCAACGGACCGACGACCATGAATGAAAGCATGCATAAGCAACATACTGGAATCCGGTTTATCCGGTGCCGAAGGTGGTGTGGCGCAATCGGATACAACACGCACCACGGCGGGCAAGGCACTATTAAATATAAGTCAATCGTTCCCCAAACGCAAGAAACGAAAATGGTTTGATAGGAGAGGTCACCGCTCTGGCCCGGAGAAGAATGGCAAGATTGAAAGGCGGAATCAGGTGGCCAGCACCCGTTTGACCTTGCGGTCGATTTCCTTGAGTGAGAAGGGTTTGTGGATCACCCCGAGGACACCCTCGTCGTCAGCCCCCTCCCCGGCAAAACCGCGGGCATGACCGGTGATGTAAAGGATTCTCGCCTGCGGATTGATGGCGAGGATCTTGCGGCTGGCCTCCACCCCGTTCATCCGCGGCATCACCACATCCATCAGGATCAGGTCCACCTCCTTGCCGCGTTTCCTGTAGAGTTTCACCGCGTCCACCCCGTCCACTGCTTCCAGCACCCGGTAGCCCATCTCACGGAGAAATTCGCCGATCACACCGCGGGCGCCTTCCTCGTCATCGGTGACCAGCACGGTCTGAAACAGCTGGCTCTGCCCGGCGGTATCGTCCCCGGTCTGCTCGGCAACCGGCCTGGATTCCACCGGTTCCAGACCATCCGCGTTCCTTCCCGGCGAGACCAGACCCGAACGGACCGGCAGCAACACCTTGAAGGTTGAGCCCACCCCCGGCGCACTGGTCACCAGCAGGTAGCCCTTGTGCTTGCGAATGATGGAAAAAGCCACCGAGAGCCCCAGGCCCGTGCCCTCCCCCGGTTCCCGGGTGGTGAAGAAAGGCTCGAAGATCCGGGACTGGATCTCCTCGCTCATCCCGTTGCCGTTGTCCTCGATGGTGATCAGCACATAGCTCCCGGGTTCCGCCGGCTGGTAGGGCCACTGGTCCCCCTCCTCATGGTCCACCCGCGAGGTGGAAACCAGCAGGGTCCCGGGATTCTCGGCGTCATCCTTCGTCTTGAGGGACATGGAGCCGTTGACACAGATGTTCATCAGCACCTGGTCGATCTGGACCCGGTCGGCCATCACCAGCGGCAGCTGCCACTCCAGCTCGGTGCGCAGCTGGATCTTCTTGTCCAGCGAGCGGGAGAGCAGTTCGATGGCGCTGTTCACGCAGTCGTTGGCATCCAGCGGCTCCATGCGCGGAGCTTCGCGGCGGCTGTAGAGGAGCATCTGCTGGACCAGGCTGCGGGCGCGCTCACCAGCCTGGTTGATCCGCTGGGCATATCTCGATTTGGGATCATCCTGGGGCAGGTTCATCAGCAGCATCTCGGAATAACCGAGGATGGCCATCAGGAGGTTGTTGAAGTCGTGGGCAATGCCGCCCACCAGGGTTCCCACCGATTCCAGTTTCTGGGACTGCAGCAACTGGTCTTCGATCAGGCGTCGTTCGGTGAGATCACGGGCCACCACGATGGCCGAAGAGACCCCGGCAGCGGACGGCACCGGCGAGGCCGTGGCGTGATAAACCCGCAGGCTGCCCGAGCCGCCGTTGGGCCGCCCCTCACCGGACGGGTTCCGTTCCGGCAGTTCGAACTCGAAGCCGATGGGCGATCCGCTGTCGATTGTCTGTTTCACAGCCTTGCTGATTGAGCGGCCGACCTTACCGGGAAAGATCTCCCCGGCGCTCATTCCGGCCGGCTCTTCGGGCAGACCCACCGATTCCAGCACACCGGCGAGCCACGCATCGGTGCAGCGGCCCTCTCGGTCAAACACGATCACCAGGTCGGTCATTGCAGCGAGCAGCTCGCGATACCGGGTGTCGCTCCTGGTAGATGCACCGGTCATCTGCACCGTTCCCCTGTCCCCTCCACGTCGGGATGAAACCCGACGACCTCAATACAGTCCCCGCCGCCGGAACCGCCGGTATCAGTGCCGGCCATTCCGGTCTGCGCTGCTGCGCAGTCCGGGGTCCTGTGAAAACCCGTGAGAACCTCTCTTGTTGTTATCGGTAAACACTGGGCCGAGTTGAGCGTCCGGGGTGAAAAAACTGCGGCGGTCGGGACCGAAATTACGGACGAACGGCAGTCACGGTGCAGGCCTCGGTGGCCACACTGCCCGACGCCGGGTATGGCGGTTGGTTGTAAGGCGCCGGAGTGGCGTCCTGCACCACCAGCTGGAAGAGGGTCGACCCGTCCAGCGTGGGCAGGTCTGGAAACCACTGGTTCCAGCAGAGGTGGTAGGTTTCTCCGGGGGAGAGGGTTGTGTAACCGCTGCGGAAGTTGGGGTAGTACTGCCCGCCGGGCAGCGAGACGTTCAGCGTGCCGCCGGCGCCGCGGAAATACCCGCTGACATTGATCACATCAGCGCACATGATGCTGTTGAACGGCAGGGTGCCGGTTGCCGGAGAGGCGGTGAGGGCGGCGGCCACCGTCTCCAGGCCGGTATTCCCCATATCGGTCCGGATGACAAAAGCGTCGCCGTCGCCGTTGTGTGACTGGTCGAAGCCGGCCCCGGGCAGCTGGAAGTCGGGGCTGAAGGTGTAACCGGCCACCACTGCGGTCTGCCCGGTGCTGTCCAGGACCACTTCGTACGCCTGATCGTAGCTGCCCCCACCCATGTAAGTCGCATAGTCCAGGCTGGACAAATCGGCGCTCACCCGGACCACCACCGCCTCCAGGGCGCCATTGTACGAACCGTCCATGGCGTCGGGGGTCACCGGGAAATCGATGGAGTGGGATCCCCCGGCGATCACCAGGTCGCCAGCGGCATCCAGCTTCACCGAGTACATCTCGTCGATGTGCCGGCCGCCCAGGTAGCTGGCGTGCAACAGGCTGGTCAGGTCGGGATTGAACACGGCCACGAATCCATCAAAGGCCTGGGCGATGCCGTTGTTGAACACCGGATCGAAGGTGCCCAATGTGACAGGGAAATCGTGGGAGTGGGTGGTTCCCACCACCACCAGGTTGCCCTCGAGGTCGAACACCAGGCTGTTGGCCTCGTCGCAGCCCCCCTCGTGTTCACCGCCGTGATACGGCTCGCCCCAGTCGTGACCACCGAGATAGGTGCAGGCGTCCAGACTGCTGAAATCGGCGGAGAAGAGTGCGACATAGACATCGCGGGATCCGCCGTTGTGGTCCAGGTCAAAGGCGCCCGGTGTACTGGGCAGGTTCTCGGAGATAGTCCACCCGGTTAAGTAGTAGGCGCCGCTGTCGTTGCGCAGGATGGCCCGGTTGTAGTCGTTCAGATCACCGCCGAAAAATGTGGAGGCACTCACCGCGGACAGGTCCTCGGTAAACCGGATGAGGAAAACATCCCACTCGCCGCCATTATACCCGGTGTCAAAGGCGCCGGAGGTGACCGGGAACCCCGTGGATCGTGTGTCGCCACCCACCACCACCGCCCCGTTCGGCTCCGCCAGTATCGTCCGGCCGATGTCCCTGTTCTCTCCGCCGAAAAGCGTCGACTGCATCAGCGTGGACAGATCCGCTGACATTCTGAGCAGGAAGGCATCATCGAAGACAGTGTTGTGCACCGTGCGGTACGCGCCGGCCGTGGTGGGGAAATCGAGCGACAGGGTGGAGCCGGTGAGCAGCACGTTGCCTGCGCTGTCCAGGGCCATGTCCGGCCCCAGATTGTCCATCTGGAAGTAGGGGTCGAACACGAAGTCGGTTCCCTCGTGGCTCGAACCGCCGATGTAGGTCGAGGCGAGCAGCGTGCCCAGGTCGGGGGAGAGTTTGATGATGAAGAGGTCGTTGTCGCCACCGGCGAACCCCGCGCCGTAGACACCAGCGGTTGTCGGAAAATCCGCTGAACGGGTGAGGCCGGTCACCAGGACGTTTCCCAATTCATCGATCACCAGGCTATACGCGGCATCCCGCTGTCCGCCACCGAGAAAGGTGGAGTAGTCCATCGCCAGGACGGGTGAAGCGAACAACAGCAAGATCGACAGGATACCGATGAATCGGGGCATCGCCTACTCCATGTATTATCAGTGGCCGACAAACGCACCCGTCGCGACTCGAGCGACGGTGCATACTGGACAATAGTAACTATACCGACTCATTCCCCGTATCGGCAAGGACAAAAAAATGCGGGGGGCCTCAGCCCCCCGCCAAGCCACAGGATGACATTTTCTATCCACTCCGGTTCGACGTGCCGGACTCCACTTCAACACTCCCGCCCGCAGTCACCGAAGCCATGCCGGAAAGAAAAAAGGTCGATCGCGATATAGCGTTCAAATTGCGCCCGTGGAGGGCAGCAAAGCCACAAACAGGGTCAGCAGGGCAATCCAGAACATGATCTCCATCATCTGTTTTACCTGAGTCATGACCAACCTCCTGGATTTCAGCCACCGCTTCTCATCGCCTTGAATCTACTTCAAATCCTGTGCCAACCTTCGGCACCGAGCCCGGCATCAGGCGGCGGGGCATCTGAGCCGACCGTTAAGGATTGAAAGACAAAGAGTTATTGTGGAGGGCAGGTGGGTGCGAAAAATTGGCAATCAGAAGGGAACGGCTGTTCATCCCCATCGTGGAAAAATAATGCACACCCGGCGAGGGAATTTTATTTCCACCCTCCCGCCGAGTGTGCACTTTATTGCCACTCTAAACTATCAATCAGAACGTTCCGCTGGCCAGGTTCCAGGTGATGTGGTCAGCCGGGATGGTGACCAGCAGGGACCGCTTGAACGCCCCGTCCTGATAGACATAGGACCGCACCTCGTGCTGGTCGTCGGCCGCCACGTAGATCTCCAGCAGACCGTCACCGTCCAGGTCGGTCAGGTAGGTGGTGTGCTCGAAACCGGACGAATCGGCATCCACCTGCTCGGCGGTGAACCCGCCGTCCTCACCCTGCCAGAAGACCCAGAGGCCCGACTTCATCGCCGCCGCCACCAGGTCCTGCCGGCCGTCGCCGTTCACGTCGCCGGCGCAGAGGAACCGGCACTGACGGTCCTGCAGCGTGGCCACCACCTCGGTGGTGATCTCGCCGTCGCCGGCAAAGTGATAGCGCTTGATCTGCACCGGCACCACCACCGTGGCCTCCGTGCCCTTCTTCGTCGTTTCGGCTTCCACCACGCTGAACAGTTCGGAGGTGCCGTCACCGTTCATGTCGGCGGCGAGGATCTCCTTGGCGTGGCTCCCTTCGAATTCGTCCACCACGGACTGATCGAACCCGGTGCCGTTCCACTTGTACATGTGTACGTGACCAGGCTGGGAGTGGCCCGACGCCCGGTTCGGCTCCGAAGGCGTGGTGAAGAACTCGTTGAGGCCGTCACCGTCCACGTCACCGATCTCCACCTCGTGGACAAAGGTGGAAGGAGTGCGGCTCATCTCCTCGATGGTCCAGGCTCCATCGGCGCGCATGGCCACGGCAATCACCCCCTGGTCGTGGGTGGCGATGACCAGTTCGTCCACACCGTCACCGGTAACGTCGCCGATCTCGATGTCGCGCAGGCGGTCCCACTTGCCGCCGAACACCGGGTTCCAGAGCATGGTCTCCTGCCAGCCTTCCCCGGCGGTGTAGCGCCAGATCTTCAGCGCCGCCTGGTTGGCGCCGATGGTCAGAATCCCCGGTTCCTCCCCGTCCGCCTGGTAGGGCAGGGCCTTGTGGAAGACGTTGCTCATCGGGTCCTCCAGCACAACTTCCTGCCAGCCGGAGTCCGTCTTGCGGATGATCACCAGCTTGGCCGGACCAGGCTTGGGACTGCTCTTGCCGTCGGGTCCCACCACGTCGATGAACTGTGCCTGGGTCATCAGCAGGGCGGGCCAGGGGCCGCCGGTGAGGCTCTCCCGGACAACTTCCCGCTCCGCGGGGGATTCCACCGCTGTTTCGCCGCCACAACCGGCCAGGACGCCCACCGCCACCAACGCCACCAGACCTGCCAGAACCGTTACACGCTTCATCTCTACACACCTCGTCGTTATTCGGATATACCGTCTCTCAACCTGTACAAACATGCGATTCATCTGGCCCCGCGGCCGGCACCCCGCGCAAGAAGGCCAAATATATACCACGGTCCGAGGCTATTGTTAACCCGAAACCCGGCGGGCACCTTCCTTGACATTCCGATTCGCCGTTCTAGAATTATTTCAGAACATCCGGTGAGAGGTCTTGATCGATGTCGACGCTGAGAGCCCTGGACCAACCGCGCACCCTGACCAACCAGCACAAACGGCTGGATGTCTTCCGCTGCGTCCATGACGCCCACCGGACATTCGACTCCCGGGTGTCGGTCTGGCACGTACTCAAGGCGCGGCAGTGCTACCCCGGTGGCTGTGTCTACTTCCGCTGGCACTGCCGCAAGCTGGAGCACGGCCAGAACTGCCCCCGGTCGTTCAACTATGTCGGCCGGCTGTGCCAGGGCTGCACGCACTTTGTCGACGAGAAAATGAGCAACCACCTCGAACAGCTGCTGGATGAGAAGGAGGAGCAGCGGTTCCGGCGCGAACTGGGGGACTACGAGTTCTGGCTGGAGAGCCTTCGCGGCAGCGAGATCACTTTCTACGGCGACGTCTTCTCGGTAAAACCGAAGGTGGTGCGCACCGTCCACCCCTCCGGCGGCACGGAAAACCGCCTGGACGGTTTCCTCGTCGGTTTTCTCGAAGGCTACATTGGCTACACCCATTTCCGCGATCCGGTCTACCTGGTGCTCGACCTGCGGCAGCAGCGGCGGTTGAAGCTGGCGGCCGGCGACACCTTCCAGTGCCAGGCCCGGCTGAGCACCGATCGTGGACGGCTGGTGCTGCGGCGGCCGCGGGGCTTCGATTTCGACAACCGGGCCGGCGAACCCTCCATCGATGAGGGGGCGGCGCGGGTGGCGGTCCGCACCGCCCGTTACCGCCGCCTGCAGCCGGAAAAGTGCTTTGCCTGCCCCCACGGGGTGCTGGCGGATGTGCGCGACCTCAGCGGCTCCTCGGAGAAGAACTACCGGAGGATGGCCTGCCTCCAGGGAGTGGAAGCGCCCCTGGAATGCGTTATCCCGGCCCTGGAGTCCATCGAAAACGAGATCTGTCTCGAACACCTGGAGGCCGGGCGGTCCGGTACGCCGGGACGGAACGGAGGTGGCCCATGGCGCGGGTGAACCCGGAACCGGCAATCCAGATCATCAGCACCCTGGGACCGTCCCTGGCCAACCAGCAGACCCTGCGCTCGGTGATCCGTGCCGGTTCGCTGATTTTCCGCCAGAACATCTTTTACGAGACCACCGAGGAGATCGCCCTGCGGGCCGCTGCCCTGCGCGAGGCCGGGCGCGAGGAGGATCGGCCGGTGGAGCTGATGATGGATTTCAGCGGCGGGCGGCCCCGGATCGGCAGTTTTGAAAAACCGTTGAACCTGCGGCCCGGGGAGACCCTCGCCTTTGTCCGGGTTGATGGCCACTCCCCCGCCGGCAGCGAGCCCACCATCCCGCTGCGCATCGACCGGGAAACCTGGGAGGCGATGAACGAGGGCGAGCGGGTGATCATCGCCGACGGCCGCATCCTGCTGCGCATCCTCTCCCGCGAACCCGGACTGGTCCGCTGCCGCATCGACCGGGCCACCGCACCGCTGCGGCCGTTCCGCGGGGTGAACCTGCCGGACACCGCCACCGCCTTTCCGCCGCTCACCCCGGAGGAGATCGCCCGCCTCGACGAACTGGCGCAGGTGGGATTCGACTACTTTTCCCTCTCCTTTGCCAGCAAGTCCGAGCACCTCCACCAGATCCGCTCGCTGCTGGAGAGTCTGCGGCCCGAAAAACCGATCCGTATCCTGGCCAAGATCGAGGACCGGCGGGGGCTGGAAAACCTGGATGAGCTGATCGAGGCGTCGGACGGGATCCTGGTGGGGCGCGGAGACCTGGCGGTGCAGACCTCCTTTGCCGAACTGCCCGAACTGCAGGAGACGATCCTCACCCGCTGCCGGGAGAAGGGAGCCTGGGTCATCGTGGCCACCCAGTTCATGGAAACCATGATGCGCAGCCCGATCCCCAGCCGGGCCGAGGTGATGGACGTGGCCCTGGCGGTCCGCCAGGGGGCCTCGGCGATCCTCCTCTCCGGAGAGACCGCCCGGGGCCGCTACCCGGCGGAAACGGTGGCCATGGTGCACGAGGTGGCCCAGCGGGCCGCGAAAAGGAGGTAGGCCCCCGGGGTTCGGCCGCCGGTTACGCCTGGGGTTTGGGCGACGCCGACCAGGCCAGCTGCCAGCCGGCCTTCGGCGCCTTCTCCAGGCAGACCACGGTACCGGTGGTGAAGATCACCGGGCTGGTCCCCGGTTCCAATTCCACCAGGCGATAGAGCAGGTTGCCCAGGAACGGCAGGTGGCTCACCAGCATCAGGTCACATTTGTAACGCGGAATCTCGCGGGCGGCCGCCTCGCAGGGGTCGAGGGGGTTCATTCCGTCCATCGACTCCGGCTCGCACTCCGGGGCGATGGCCCGGCCGAGAATCTCCGCCGTCTCCGCCGCCCGGGGCTTGCCGCTGTGAAAGATCCGATCCACCGTGGCGCCCTTTTCCTTGAGGATCACCGCGATCTTTTCCACCTCGGCGCGGCCATCTTCGCTCAGCGGGCACCTGGGATCGGTCTGCTTGTCCATGGCGTGGCCGTGACGGGCCAGTAACAGTCTCATGGTGGTCATCTCCTTGGTTCTCGGTTTTGCCGCAGCTACGCATCCGCGGCCGGCCCATTGTAACGGCCCCCCGCCCGGCAAGACAATAGCCGGTAAAACCGTTATAATTTCGAATTCCTTTTGTGGAACAGACAGCTCTTCAATTGTCATGGCGAGGAGCCGAAGGCGAAAGCAGAAATCTCCTCGATACCAGTGTTGCATTTCACGAGATCGCTTCGTCGCAGGCAAGGCCTGCTCCTCGCGATGACAGAAGTGTCCAACGCCGTGGATGGAGAACAAGATGGACAACAGTACCCCCGAGGGTCCCTCCGGCGCCCCGGATCAGCCGAAACAGAAATCCGGCCTGAGCCCCCTGGCCTACGAACGGCTGGACGGCCGCACCTATGAGCCCTACATCCCGGTGAACTCGATCATGGCCGAGTTCACCATCAGCGCCTGCGTGCTGGGCGGGATCTTCGGTGTCATCTTTGGTGCGGCCAACGCCTATCTCGGCCTCAAGGTGGGCCTGACCATCTCCACCTCGGTTCCCATCGCGGTGATCACCGTGGCGGTGTACAAGGCCATCGAGAAACTGATCCGCAAGAAGGCCACCATCCTCGAAGCCAACATCGCCAAGACCGCCGGGTCGGCCTCGTCGTCCCTGGCCTCGGGAATCATCTTCACCATCCCGGCCCTCTACCTCTGGGGCCAGGGGGCCCAGTTGCTGCAGGTCACCGCCCTGGCTCTCTGCGGCGGCACCCTGGGCGTGCTGTTCATGATCCCGCTGCGCCGTTACCTCATCGTCGAGGAACACGGCAACCTGCCCTACCCCGAAGGCACAGCCGGCGCCGAGGTGCTGGTGGCCGCCGAGGAGGGCGGCTCGGCGGCCAAACAGGTTTTCTACGGCATGGGTTTCGCCGCGCTGTTCAAACTGGGGATGGCGGCGTTCAAACTCTGGAAGGACGAGATCGAGATCAAGGTGCCGCTGCTGAAGAAGGGCGTCATCGGCGTCGACCTCACCCCGGCCCTGCTGGGCGTTGGCTACATCCTCGGCTACCGGGTGGCGGCCATCATGGTGGCCGGCGGCCTGCTGGCCTGGCTGGGCATCATCCCGCTGATCGCCTTTCTCGGTGAATCCATATCCATCCCGGTCTTTCCCGAAACGGCCAAGACCATCGCCGAGATGGACGCCCACGAACTGTGGAACGGCTATATCCGCTACGTGGGAGCCGGTGCGGTGGCTTCGGCAGGGATCATCACCCTGATCCGCTCCATTCCCACCATGGTGCGCAGTTTTCGCATCGCCCTGAAACAGCTGAAAGCCGGCGCCCGGAGAGTGGCCGATCACCTGCCGCGCACCGACCGCGACCTCTCCCTGCTCTGGGTGGTGCTGGGTGCGCTGGTGGTGGTGATCATTCTGGGCCTGACCCCCGACGTCTTTGGCGGGGAACTGCCGCTGGCCGGCAAGTGGCTGGCCGCTGTGCTGGTGGCGGTCTTCGCCTTTTTCTTCGTCACCGTCAGCTCACGGATCGTCGGTCTGGTGGGCGTCACCTCCAACCCCACCTCGGGGATGATCATCGCCACCCTCATCGGCACCTCCTCCATCTTCCTCGTCCTGGGCTGGACCGGTATCGAGGGCAAGATCGCCGCGCTGACCATCGGCACGGTGGTGGGCATCGCCGCCTCGGTGGCCGGTGACACCTCCCAGGATCTGAAGAGCGGCTACCTGCTGGGCGCCACGCCCTGGCGTCAGCAGGTGGCGGAGATTCTCGGGGTGGCGGCCACCGCCGGAGTGATCGCCTGGACGGTGATGGTGCTGGCCCAGACGTACGGCTTCGAATACTCCGCCGCAACACCCACGCCGCTGGCCGCCCCCCAGGCGAACATGATGAAACTGGTTATCGACGGGGTGCTGGACCAGTCGATCCCCTGGGGCCTGGTGCTCTTCGGGGTGGTGATCACCATCTTCTGCGAGGTGGTGAAGATCCCCTCCCTGCCCTTTGCCGTGGGTGTCTACCTGCCACTGTCCGCCATGAGCCCGGTTTACATCGGGGGAGTGATCCGCAACGTCATCGAGAAGCGCTGCCACGGTGACGAGGAGAAGATCCAGGAACGCCGGGAGCGGGGTATCCTCTTTGGCTCGGGCATGGTGGGCGGCGACGGGATCATCGGTGTGGCCATCGCGGCTTACGCCCTCTATACCAAGAAGAAACCCGGAGGTTTCGGTTCGGCATGGGCCGGCGGCGACGTGGGGCAGACCCTGCTGGCCCTGGCGCCCTATGTCCTGCTGATTCTCCTGCTGATCCGGGCCACCCGGTTGAGCAAAAAGGCCTGACCTGCTGGCCAGAAAGTTTTCCATGGCAAAGACGCTGCTCCAGCTGATGGACGAAAAGGTGGTGGTCTTTGACGGCGCCATGGGGACCAGTCTGCAGACCCAGGACCTGCCCCTCGACGACTTCGAGGGGCTGGAGGGCTGCAACGAGGTGCTCAGCGCCAGCTGCCCCGACGCGGTGCGCCGGGTACACGACGAGTTTCTTGCCGCCGGCGCCGACGTGGTGGAGACCAACACCTTTGGCGGTGTCCAGGTGGTGCTGGCCGAATACGGCATCGAAGCCAGGGCACACGAACTGGCCCTTCGTTCAGCCGAGCTGGCCCGGGAGGTGGCCTCGGCCCACAGCACCCCTGACCGGCCGCGTTTCGTTTGCGGCTCCATCGGCCCCGGGACCAAGCTCCCTTCCCTGGGGCACATCGGGTACCGCGACCTGCGAGACGCATTCCTGCCCCTCGCCGTGGGCCTGGTGGAAGGCGGCGTGGACATCCTCATCGTGGAGACCTGCCAGGACATCCTGCAGGCCAAGGCGGCCCTGGATGCCGCACGCCAGGCCGTGTCCCGGGGTGGTCGCGAGGTGCCGGTGATGGCCTCGGTGACCATCGAGGCCACCGGCACCATGCTGGTGGGCACGGACATCGCCGCCGCCGCGGCCGCGCTGCTTCCACTGGGTGTGGACAGTTTCGGCCTCAACTGCGCCACCGGCCCGGACCAGATGGTGCGACACCTGCAGTTCCTCTCCCGCCACGGGGCCCCGCGTCTCTCGGTGATGCCCAATGCCGGTCTGCCCGAGAACATCGGCGGCCAGACCGTCTACCCCCTGAAACCCGAAGAGCTGGCCGACTGGCACGAACGCTTCGTACGTGAAGAGGGTGCCGGCATTGTCGGCGGGTGCTGCGGGACGGTCCCGGCCCACATCAGGGCCGTGGCCGAACGGGTGGGCAGTCTGGAGGCCCCGCAGCGCCGTCCGGAGCGCCACCCCGAAGCTGCCAGCCTGTACCAGGCGGTGACCATGTTCCAGGAGCCGGCACCGCTGATCGTCGGCGAGCGGACCAACGCCAACGGCAGCAAGGAGTTTCGCGAGCGGCTGCTGGCCGACGACCTGGAGGGCATGGTGGCCGTGGCCCGGGACCAGGAACGGGGCGGCGCCCACCTGCTGGATGTCTGCGTGGCCTATGTGGGCCGGGATGAGAAAGCGGACATGGAGCGGCTGATCCCCCAACTGGCCCGCCAGGTGCGCATGCCACTGGTCATCGACTCCACCGATCCGGAATCCATCGAGGCGGCCCTGGAGCGCCACGGCGGTCGTTGCGTGATCAACTCGATCAACCTCGAGGATGGCGAAGAGCGGCTGGATCAGATCGTCACCCTGGCCCGCCGTTTCGGCGCGGCGCTGGTGGCCCTGGTGATCGACGAGGAAGGCATGGCGCTCACCGTGGAGCGCAAACTGGCGGTGGCTGAGCGGATCCACCGCATCTGCACAGAACGTCACGGCCTGGCGCCCGGGGACCTGATCTTCGACATGCTGACGTTCACCGTGGGCAGTGGTGATCCAGAGATGCGGCGAGCCGCCCTGGAGACCCTGGAGGCCATCGAACAGGGCAAACGCCTGCTGCCCGGCATCCACACCATCCTCGGCGTTTCCAACGTCTCCTTCGGTCTGAAGCCGGCGGCCCGGCGAATCCTGAACAGCGTTTTTCTCGCCGAGGCGGTGGACCGGGGCCTGGACCAGGCGATCATCAACGCCCGGGGCATCACCCCGCTGCACCGCATACCCGACGAGCTTCGGGGCATCTGCCACCGCCTGCTCCACGCCGACTGGAGTTCCGGCGATCCGCTGACCCAGCTGCTGGAGCACTACGAAGACGCGGTGGCCGCCGGGCGTTCCCCGACGGAAGTCGCCAACCTGCCGCCCGCCGAACAACTGCGGCTGAAGATCATCAACGGCGAGAAAAAGGGCCTGGAAGAACTGCTGGACAGCCTGCGGCTATCGGGCCGTGCCCCCCTGGACCTGGTCAATGGCGAATTGATCCCGGCGATGAAGGTGGTGGGTGACCTGTTCGGCAGCGGGCAGATGCAGCTGCCCTTCGTGCTCCAGTCAGCCGAGACAATGAAGGCCGCCGTATCGATCCTTGAACCGCACATGCCCACCGCGGAAACACAAAGCCGCGGCACCCTGGTGCTGGCCACCGTCAAGGGCGACGTCCACGACATCGGCAAGAACCTGGTGGACATCATCCTGACCAACAACGGCTACACAGTGGTCAACCTGGGGATCAAGGTGCTGCTGGAGGGGATGCTCGACGCGGCGGAAGAGCACAAGGCCCACGCCATCGGCATGAGCGGCCTGCTGGTCAAATCGACTCTGGTGATGAAGGAGAACCTCGAGGAGATGAAGCGTCGGGGGCTGGACATCCCGGTGCTGCTGGGCGGGGCGGCGCTGACCCGGGAATACGTTGAGCATGACCTGCGCGGGATCTACGGCCCATCCGTGCACTATGGCGAGGACGCCTTTGCCGCACTCAACCTGCTGGGTGAGATCCGCGGTGGTGGAATCACGCCCGCGGTCACTCCGGACCCGGACACCGACCCGCTCTCCCGTCCGCGGCCCGAGTCGGATAAGACGGTCTCCACCACCACGCCCCGACCCGGTTCCCAACCGGTGATCTTCGACAGCGGAGACAGCGGCGGAGACCACCTGCCCGCACCGCCGGTTGACCGCACGGTGGCCATACCGGAGCCGCCCTGGCTCGGCGCCCGTGAAGTGGACGACATCCCCCTGGAGCAGCTCTACCCCCTGCTCAACGAGACCACCCTCTTTCGTGGCCAGTGGCGCTACCGCAGAGGAAAACTGACCCGCGACCAGTTCCACGAGATGATCGAGAGCGAAGTGCGGCCGGTGTTCGAACAGCTCAAACGGCAGTGCCTCGAGGAACCGCTGCTCAATCCACGGGGCATGGCGGGCTGGTTCCGCTGCCACAGCGAGGGTCGAACGGTGGTGGTTCGGGACCCCGCCACGGACCGGGATGCGGCCAGGTTCACCTTTCCCCGCCGGATCACGCCGCCGCACCACTGCATCGCCGACTACTTCCGTCCCGGCACGGAGAGTGACCCGGACCTGATCGGACTGTTCGTGGTCACCGTGGGGCCCGATGCCTCGAAACGGGAAAAGGAGCTGTTCGAGGTGGGGCACTACCGCGACTATCTGCACCTGCACGGTTTTTCGGTGGAAATTGCGGAAGCTGCCGCCGAATGGCTGCACGCCCGGATGCGGGAGGACCTGGGCATCGCCGGCAGCGATCAGCCGGGCCTGCAGGCCATGGTTCGTCAGGGGTACCGCGGTTCTCGTTACAGTTTCGGCTACCCGGCCTGCCCGGACCTGGAGCAGCAGCGGCCGTTGTTCGATCTGCTGCGGCCGGAAGGGATCGGGATCACCCTCAGTGAAAGCTGGCAGATGGAGCCCGAGCAGTCGGTGTCGGCCATCGTGGTCCACCATCCGGAAGCAAAGTATTTCAACCTGGAGTAGGTGAGGAAGAGTGATGGAAATGCACTGGGTCTGCGTTAACTGCGGATATGTCTACCGTGTGGAGGAGGGCGACCCGGACCGGGGCATCGCACCGGGCACGCCCTTCGAAGCAATCCCCGACCAGTGGCGCTGCCCCGTCTGCTACGTGGGCAAGGACGAGTTCGACCCGGA
>CBESOE010000110.1:0-14727 GCA_965531145.1 uncultured bacterium
CAAAAATCGGGGACAGGCACCGATTTCCTGCGGAAATCGAGAGCCAGTCCCCATTTTTGACTCCTCGCAATGACATGTGTGCCAACAACTCCTTACGATGACAGGTGTGGGCAAAAAAACGGCGGGTGGTTTGTCAATCGAACCACCCGCCACTGGTTAGCCGGTTGGATAACCGACGAGATTTACATTACGGGGCAAAGAAGGTGCCGCAGGTCACGTTGACACCGTGGGTGATCTCCGGGGCACCGTAGGCGGTGAAGTCGTACTCCATGGTCAGCGTGCCGCCGTCAAAGTTGAAGCCGCGGACCCAGGCGTCATGGGTCTCGCCCGGTCCGGCACCGACAAAGATCTCATCCATGCCGTCGCGGTCCACGTCACCGCAGCCGACGTTGACCCCCCACTGGGTGTAGTCAAAGACCATGGTGTTGATAGCGGAGATGGATGTAACCGCACCACCATCGATGTTCCAGCCGCGGAGGTGCGGCCCGAAGACCGCGCCGGGACCGGCGCCGGTGATCAGCTCGTCCATACCGTCACCGTCGATGTCACCGCAGGCCACGTTGACCCCGTACTTGTTGGTGTTGTACGCCAGGAAGCTCACACTGGGGATCGAGGACAGGGCACTACCGTCGTAGTTCCAGCCGCGCACGTGGGGGCCGTAAACCGCTCCGGGGCCGGCACCGGTGATGATCTCGTCGAAGCCGTCACCGTCGATGTCGCCGCAGACCACGTTTACACCGAATTTCGGTGTGCCGTAGGCAAAGTAGCTGATCCCCGGGATGGAGCTCACCGAGCTGCCGTTGTAGCTCCAGCCGCGAACGTGAGGGCCGAACACCGCGCCGGGGCCGGCGCCGGTGAGAATCTCGTCCACACCGTCATTGTCGAGGTCACCGGCGGCCACGTTGACCCCGTATTTCAGGGTGCCGTAGGCAAAGTAACTGAGGCCGGTGAGCTGGTCGCCTTCGTAATCAAATCCGCGAACCTGCGGACCGAAAACAGCGCCCGGTCCGGGGCCGGTGAGGAAGTTGTCGAAACCGTCTCCGGTGACGTCACCCACGGCCACGTTGACGCCGTACTTGTCCACGCCATAGGCGCTGAAGGCGGTACCGGCAGAACCGGTCGGGTTCGCCGGATCCCATGCGGCCACGCGGCAGACGTTGTCCGGGCCGGGTCCGGGACCGGTGACGATCATGGTAGCCCTAACGTCCGGCGGGACCGGCTGGGCCTGGACGAACATGATGGCGTGGAGGTTGGCCTCGTTCCAGCCGTCGCCCACGGCCAGGGTGCCGCTGATGTTCTGCGTCTGGCCGGTCTCGACGGCGGTGAGAACTTCCTCCCACACCGGGAACCCGCGGGCCAGGTTGGGCTCACGTCCCGAGTCCTCTTCGTAAACCGCCACGTAGACGAGGGCGTCGGGGTCGACGACGACGGCGTCCAGGGCTTCGATGGTGCCGCTGACCGTGATGGTCCCGGCGTCGATGGTCATGTCCAGGCTCATCTCCAGCAAGCTGGTGGTGGCCAGAATCTGATTGACCAGCGGCAGATAGTTGTCATACATCGAACCGCTACCCATACCGCCGAGAGAGTTTAGATAGCCGCTGAAATAGGCGTCGGGCACTCCGCTCACACCGTAAAAACTGGAACGCGCGCCGTGCTCCGGGCAGGACCAGCCGGAGGTGGAGTAATACATGAGACAGACAAACTCGTCGTCACCGAAATTGGCCAAGAGGTCGATCATCCCCTGCTCCGCAGAGGGACAGTATGCTCAGCCGTCGCGGGCGAACACTTCGCCCATCACCACACGATTGTCCCCGACATTGGGGACTCCATTTTTCACTGCCTGGATGATCTCCAGATCCTCTGCCGCCATGGCCGCCCCGGAAAACACCGAGACGATCATCAGCAGCAGGGCCAGGACCATCGAGGACAGCAGCTTGAGGTTCAGCCACTTCGTCATTCGATTCCCTCCTGATGCGGCTACCGCCGGTGGCGGCGCCAGGTAAAAGTATTGCGCGGCGGATCCCTTCACTCACCGGTCCCCCGCCGCAGGAGATCAGGTGTTACGATTTTCCTTCTACTGCCCGCTTGCGGGCGCCCTCTTCAACCACTCCTCGTAGGGAACGGAGGTTTGCCAGAAATACTCGAACAGCGCGGTAAACGCGTTGGCGATGGCGCCGTTGCGGATGCTGGCCATGGTCAGTTCGCCCGGCTTCATCAGCGACCCCTCCTGGGCAAAGAGCACCGTGCTGCTGTCGAAGACCATCATCTTCAACGGCAGGGAGGCGGAGATGCAGATGTCGATTCCCAGATCGTGCATCTGCTGCACCGCGGAGACCGCCGCCTTGTTCTCGGGGATATCGACTTCGAAGACCCAGCGGGAACTGCCCTTGCCATTGATGAAACGCTTGTAGGCCCGCAACTGTTCCTTGACCTTGGTGTTGGTGTTGCAGGCGTAGGGTGGCCGCCCGAATCCGAGCAGCTCGCCGCTGGAACCCCGCACCAGGTTGCAGTAGTGGCGGTGGATGCTCTCCGTGCCGTTGAGGATCTCGATATATTCGATGGGGGTGGCCGACTCGTCAGCGGCCGCGTACAGGCTGGTCAGGTCACCGCCCAGCTGGCTGATCTCCTTGATCCGATCCTTGAGCTGGCCCTCCTCGGTCTTCAGCGCGGCCCCGGGGTCGACGGCTTCGTAAACCCGGCGGTTGCCGATCTTCTGCTCACGGCAGAAACCGCGGCTGACCAGGAAGCGGACAGTCTCGTAGATTTTTGTCTGGGAGATGCCGGAATCGCGCTGGAGCTCGGCAGATGTGGCGCGGCCACGCTGAAGCAGCGCCAGGTAGACCTTTGCCTGGCGCTCACTCATTACGCTGTCCACCAATCTTGCGAGAAGGTTGTTTTCTTGCATGATTCCTGGCGAAACCGGTTCTTCGAGCAAGCAATCGACACTACCCCCCCTCCGGGGGAGGTGTAAATATACTCCGAGGCCCCGGGGGTGTCAAGAGCCGTGTTGAGATCCCCGTAACCACTGGCACTGGCAGTAATAATCGTCAAAATAAGTGGGAGAAACCACCGCCGGGGGACCGGGCCCCCCGGCGGTAGATGGACAGGCGATTCGTTATGGCGCACTGGCGGTGAGAATCTGCTGCGAAGAGCAGGTGTCACCAGCCGGCGGGTACGGCGGCTGGTTGTACGGCGCCGGGGTCACGTCCTCCACGTCCAGAACAATAAGATTGTCGCCGATCAGTGTCCCCAGAGCAGGAACGCCCAGGATCCAGGCGATGAAATAGCCCTCCCCTGCCGGGATGTTGGTGTAGCCGGCACGCCAATTGGGGAAGTAGGCGCCATTGGCCAGCGTGACAGCGAGGTGCGCCGCCATCCGGCGGATCTGCCCGATGTAGAAGTTGTCCAGGTTGACAGCGATCTGCGTGGTGAAAGGAACCACACCGGCGGGCGGCACCAGGGAGATGGAACAGCCAACGGTCCCCGGGGAACTGACGCTGAACGAGCCGAAGGCCACGTCGTTGTCCGGATTGGCATCCTCGGGCAGGAGCACGGTGACGATGGTGGTGAAGTCCCCGGCCTCGAACAATTCCAGCGGGCTGAAGACAACCTCCGTCGATTCACCGGGGGCCAGCACGGGCCCGGTCATCACCTCACCCCAGTAGGGTGTGCCGTCCATCCGTTCCACTTCAAACATGATGTCGAAAAATGAGTCGATATGGCCGTTGTTGATCACGTGAACCGTGGGCATGACGATCTCCCCGGGGGGGTAAACGCCGAGGGGATTGTCCGTGCCCAGGGCGGCGGCATCGTATTCCATCACCTGCAGCGGCACCCACCCCCGGTCGGTCTGGAGCGGGTCGGCGACCGAAGTGGCGGTGCAGAAAACGGCGTCCACGGCCCAGTCCGGCGCTTCGAAAGGCACGAGCACATCGGCCAGCACAACCGCCGACTCCCCCGGGTTGACCGGTAGGGTGAGCGACCCGGGCGTCACCGCCCAGCCCAGCGTGCTGCTCAGCTCGCAGAAGAAGTCGTCTGCTGCCATACCGTTGTTCACCACGTGGAACTGCACCGGGACGGCAGTGTCGGGCCAGGTCATCACCGGCTCACCGGCCTGCACGTCCACGGTGGGCATCACCACGAAGTAGCACTTGTCCTCCACCGGGTCGGTGGGGTCGATGGCCGAAAGGGCTGAGAGTGAGACGGCGTTAACCGTCCCCGGGGGTGTTCCCGGCGGGACGGTGACCGCCACCGGAACCAGCTGCAGCCCTTCCGGGTCCAGGGGTATGGTCATCATGGGCGGCGTGGTGAGCCAGCCCAGTTCGTTGGTGATCTCCACCGTGACCACGTCCGGGATCTCATTGGGGTTGTACAGCATCAGCGGCGCCTCAAAGATCGTGTCGGGGAACAGGCGCACCAGGTTCTCCAGCCACTCGGCATGGGTCACCGTTGCCATTGCCCGGAGGTGCTGCCGCATCCGCCTGCGGATCAGGTCTTTCTCCTTCGGGTCCATGTCGCTGGTGAAACAGGAGTCGTAGGCCCGCTCCTCCTCGTCGTAGGCATCCCACTCGGTGAAATGGAACCACCAGGTGCAGTCGGTCCAGAAGCCCGGCATGTCGGACCAGCAAATGTGGATCTGCCAGGCGTGACGCAGCTCGTGTATCTTGGTCGAGGCCACCAGGCCCGGCCCGTCCTTGAAGGCGTCGGGACAGAGCACCACGTGGATGTCGGTTTTGGTCCCGTAGGTGTAGCCGTAATCGGTGCTGTTCGGGTCGTAGGAGACAGAAGTGTTCGGCGGCTCCTCGATATCGTAGTAGTCGTCCACCATCTCGATCACGTTGGTGCGGATATCGGTCTCGATGGATTCCCAGTGCTCGGCCTGGGCGGCCCAGTAATCGGCGTAGCCGGGCAGCCACGAGTCCCGCCAGTAGGCCTCCCGCTCGCGACAGCGGTCCGCGTTGGCTGCCGGCCCGTCGCTCTGATCCATCGCCTCCTGGATCTGGCGCTTCTGCTCGTCGGTGGGCTTGGTCAGACGCTCATCAGCGGCAGCCGCTCCGGCAACCAGCAATACGAAAAGAAGGCAGCAGCAGAAAATTGTCAGTGTTTTCTTCATTCTCCTGCCCTCCCCACCGGCACTTCCACCGTGATCATCGCCGGGGTCGAAACCAGCCGGCCAATCCAGGCCGTTCCCCCGCCATCGGGGTACGGGTTCCAGTAGACCGCCTCGATGAAGTAGTCCCCTGGCGCAGTAAAGTCGAACCCCAGGCTCAGGTCGTAGTACTTGTGCACCCTGTCCCCGGTGTTGAGGGTGACAAAATCGCCCGGTTCCGGCTCCACCGGCTTGACCTTCATCACGAAGGGCACTTCACCGGAAGGTCCATTGACCAGATAGGAAAGCACCGCATTGGGGTCGGGCTCGTGGCCCACGGTGAGCTTGGAATTGATGGTGACCGGGGAAGGCCCCATGTTGGCCACCAGCACCATCCCCTTCACCGGGTCACCCGGCGCATAGATGGTGCTCCCGTCGTAAATTTCCCGGTCTAGCTGCAGGGTGGCCATCAGGTCCGGTTCGGGGACGGCGAGCCCCACCTGGTCGAGGAAGAGAGCCAGCATGCCCGGATCGCTGGTGCAGTGAAAGCCGACATAGTACGTGCCCGGGCTGCCCACCGAGAAGGGTAGCGCCATGTCCTGCGGGGTTTCGAAGGCCAGGGTCTGGTCGCTGAAGAGCATGGTGGTCATGCCGGCCGGATTCTGGGTCTGACCAATCCAGACCGCCAGCTTGTGCGGTTGACCGGCCGAGGTCACCCTGGTTTTGAAGTAGAGGGTGCAGGCCTCAGCCGGGGTGAGGTTGAGCGCTCCGGTGAACACCCAGTCGTCCGCCGGCTGCACCGAGCTGGTGAAATGACGCAGACCGCATCCGCCCCGGGCCCCGCCAAAATCCCAGGGTGTCCAGGCATGGCCGTCTGAATTGACGTCATCCACCACCCAGCTGGGGGGAAGTGTAGCGAACTCCCCGCCGAAATCCTCCCAGAGGGTGAACCGTTCATTGGCGATGGAAAACGGGGCGGCCAGGGCGATGATCAACAGACCAAGCCCGGCCCCAGACAGACACCTTTTCATTGGACGTACCTCCTCCATCTTCATGGTGGCCATTGATCAACCGACGATCGCAAATACCAATGAAAACAGCGGTCCGAAACTCCCGGACAGCAGTTGGTCGAGACTGATCCAGTTGAATAGACAGGGGTGGTACGCCCGGCGTCTTTTCCCTACAGGGGCAATCGGGTAAACACTTGTCGACGAAGGGCAAAGCTAAATCTAATGATCGTGGAGCAGATCGTCAAGCTATTTTTCAAATCAATAGGAACCTATCAGTCACCCGCCCATGCGGGCGACTGATAGGTCAGAGCCAGGACAAGCCGGCAACTGTTGTCTCTTCAGCCGCTCACGGAGACTGACCGGTCACCGTGCAGGAGGCCGTGCCGGTATCTCCGGAAGCCGGGTACGGCGGCTGGTTGTACGGCGCCGGGGTCACGTCCTCGGCGGCCAGGGTGAAGACGTTGTCGCCCACCAGGGTGCCGAGAGCGGGAAGGCTCTGGTTCCAGGAAGTGGAGTAGCTGCCACCGGGGCCGAGGTTGGTGTATCCCGCGCGCCAGCCCGGAAAGCTGGCCCCGCCGGCCAACTGGACGTCCAGACGGGCCGCCACCCGCCGGGTCTGACCGGCGTACAGGTTGTCCAGGGTGACCCACATCTGGGTGACAAAGGGCAAGGTGCCGATGGAGGGCTGACAGGCCAGGTCGGCGTCAACCGTGGCCATGGTATCGAGATGGGTGATAAAGGCACCGCGGCCGTGGGTGAAGGCCACCAGGGTGTCCGGGTCCTTCCAGTCCAGCGACTCGACGATGGTGTGGGCCAGGCCACTGTTGGCCGGGAACCAGGTGCCCCCGCCGTCATTGCTGGCAAAGAGACCGAGCTCGGTGCCCACGTAAAGCTGCTGCGGATTGGCGGGACGGACCGCGATCCAGTGGGCCGGAATATCGGGCACCCCGGTGACCGAGATACCGTCGATGGAGACCCAGCTGTCCCCGCCGTCGGTGGTCTTCATCACGTGTGGAACACCATAGGAGGAGATCGTGCAGTAAGCGGTTTCCGTACTGACCGGGTCGGCAGCCACGCTGCTGATCCACCCCCCCGGCAGCCCGTTGGCAAAAACCTCGAAGTCGGGTTTCTCGGCCAGGCCGTTGGTGGTCCGCGCCATGTAGCCGTTGATGAAGCCGAACCAGACCACGTTGCTGTCCACCGGCGAGATCGCGATGGCTGAAAGCTTGGTCGCACCGCTGAAATCCGGCCCCACCCGTTCCCACAGCCCGGCACCGTTCGAGGTGCGCCAGGGCCGGCTGCCCCCGGTCCACATCACATCAGGGTTGGCCTGGTCCATGGCCAGAGGCGTGATGAACAGGCCGTCGGTGTCGGTGATCCCGGTCACCGCCGGGCTGAAACTGATCCCGCCGTTATTGGTCTCGGCGATGGTGGGAAAGCCCTGGATCTCCACGAAGTAGTGCCGGTCATCCCTCGGGTCGATGGCCACGTACCCGCCGTCGCCGCCATAGACGTATTCCCAGTCTTCCGGGGTCGCGGCTGATTCCACCTGGCTCGATCCGTTATCCTGGGCGCCGCCTACAAACCTGTCGGCCAGCAGGGCCGCATCGCCGTGGTAGAACTGAGTTACTCCGTAGCCGTTGTTCATGTTCTCCCAGACGATCTCCGGCGGCGGTCCGGGATCCGGACCGATGGGGCACTCCTCCTGGGTGGTGGCGGCCCGGGCAGTGGCCGTGCGCCAGACCCCGCCGTCGTTACCCACGTACATGGTCTGGTTGGAAAGACCGTTGTACCCGGGGTGAAAGACGATCTCGTGCTGGTCCACGTGGACGTAGGTGGTGGGCTGGGGGTCCCAAAGGAAGTAGAACCAGTAGCTGGCCAGGCCGAAGGTCTGGCCGCCGTCGTCGGAGCGGAAGAGGTCGATGCCCCCCACCCAGACGATCATCGGGTTGATCGGGTCCACGGCAATGACATTGTCGTGCCAGCCCTGGGAATAGATTGTCGGGTGCTCGTAGCAGCCGGTGGCAATGGCCAGGTAGCTGAAGAGCCAGGGGCTGATCGGGTGCTCCTGGTCGAGCACCGCGTTGAAGGTATATCCATCGTCCGCGCGGAAGACACTGATCATCCGGCCCAGGCCAATGCCCGTACCGTTGTCGGCCATGGTGAGGTAGATCACGTCATTGTTGCTCGGTGCAATGGCGATCTCCATCCGGCCCTGGGTCGGCCCGGTGGTGTAGCCGACCCAGCTGTCGCCGCCGTCCTCACTGAGATAGAGGCCGTCCGATTCGTAGATGCCAAAGGCGGCAAAAAGGGTGTCCGGGTTGCGGTCGCTGCGAACTGCCAGGTCGCTGCAGCCCACGGAACAGCCGTTTGAGTTGAAAGGCCCCGACAGATGCCGCGGATTGCCCAGCAGGAGGGACCAGTTCTCCCCGGCATCGGTGCTGCGCCAGACCCCGGTGCGGGTAGCGGCGTATATGCGATTTGTATCGTTGGGGCTGATCACCAACTCGTTGACGTAACGGAACGCGCCCTCGGGCACACCGCTCACCGTTCCCGGCAGCTGGTTCCAGCTGGCCCCGGCATCGGTGGACTTGAAGATGCCCAGGCCGCGGCTGGCGTTGCCACTGAATACACCCTCGCCGGTGCCGGCATAGAGAACACTGGTGTTGCTGGGGTCGATAACCAGGGCGCAGACATTGAGATTGAGCATCAGGTCGTCGGCCGGGTCCCAGCTGGCCCCGGCATCGGTGGACTTCCAGATCCCGCCGGCCACACCGCCGGAGTACATGGTGTCGGGCGTGACCGGGTCGATGACGATGGACCGGGTCCGGCCGCCGATGTTGCCCGGCCCGATGGACTGCCAGCTGCTGATCCCGCCCGGCCCCCTGCCCCGGCCCTCGCCGGCCAGCGCCGCTTCCCGGGCCCGAATCCCGTCCAGTTCCCGCCGCATCTTCTCCAGGGGCAATTCAGTCTGTCCCGGCGCCAGCCGCTGCTGGAGAAAGAACTCTGCCGCTTCCCGGGGCTGGTCCATGGGTGCCAGTTGCCGCGCTTCCAGACGGTCACGCTTCTCCCCCAGCGCCTGGAGAGTCGCTTCCAGTTGCTCGTTGGTCAGCCGGTGTTCGCCGGTCATTTTTTCAGGCGATCGTCCGGCGAGCAGGGCAACGGCCAGAACAATCAGAACCAGCGGGCTGTATTTGAGCAGTTTCACGGCGTCATCCTTTCGCGGGCTCATGGTGAATCACCGGATTTCCGGGACAGTTGCAGACCTCATGGATATGCTTTACCGGGAATGCTGTCAAGGAGACTGTTCCCCCACCACCCCCAGCAGCCCGCCAAATTCGGGCAGGATGTCATGGTCGGGAATGAAGGAGATCTCCTCTCGCCGGCCGCGGTAATAGACTGCCAGGGGGCGGAGCCCATGGTGGTGGGCCCCCTCCAGCTCGTCCAGGTCGTGGCCGAGAAATGCCACCCGGGAGGGGTCGGGGGGAGGTCCGGGCAGCTCAGCGATGACCCGCCGGTAGGCCGCCTCATACATCCCGGGGTCTGGTTTGCGCAGCTCCATATCCTTGGAGGTGATGAAGCCAGTGATCTGGTCCACCAGTCTGAGAACCGTCTCATAGCGCTTCTTCAGTTGCCCGGCGGTACGGTGGGTGTCGGAGAGGATGACAAAGGGGAACCCCCGCCGTTTCAGTTCAGCCAGGGTTTCCCGCACGCCGTCCCGCAAAACCCGGGTGGTGCGCAGGGCCCTCCGTGTCTCGAGAACCAGATCCACGTCGATGCCCAGTTCCCGGGCCAGGTCGGCCAATGCCTGCTCATCGGAGTAAGCCGGGTCGCGCTGGGCCCGGCGGCGGTAGGGGCCGATGCGGTTGGTGAACTCGTCGTACTCGATTTCGTATTGCCGCCGGATCGCCTCGTGGTTGGCCCGCTTGCCCGGAGTGTCATCGTACAGCACATACCCGCTGTCACTGATAATCCCCACAAGATGCTCGGACATGCCATTCTCCCGCTTTGAAGCTGTTCGAAGTTATGGTAAAAGCAATCATCGGCCTGCGCAAGGAACCGGCCGCCACCGAGGTCCAGAGATGAACAAAAACGCCCCGGGAGATATACCCCGCCTCAAACCTCTGCTCCGCCTGCTGGACGATGCCGCCCGTGACCAGGATGACATGTGTATCTGGATCCACCCCGATGATCCCGCCGCCAGCAGAGTCATCACCTCGGACAAAAAGGCGGAACTCCTTTTTGTCTACGACCTCCAGGGGAGGACGGTGCAGTCGGTGGCCACCCCCAAGCCGGGCAACATCGACATCCGCTACAACGTCCCGCTGGGCGGTGAGAGCGTCGACCTGGTGGCCTTCAACCAGCGGCGGGACGAGAATCTGGTCAAAGTCTTTGTCGTCGACCCGGCCGACGGTACCCTGCGCCGGGTGGACGACGGCTCCATCGTCACCGAACCGGGGTATGGCAGCGGTCTGTTCAAGAGCGCGAAGGACGGGCGGCTCTACTTCATCAAGACCTTCAAGGACCAGGGGATGGTGGAACAGCTGGAACTCTACGACGGCGGTGACGGCACCATCCAGGGAGACCCGGCCCGCAGCTGGAAAGTCGGCCAGTGCGAGGGGGTGGCGGCCCATGACGCCTCGGGCAGGCTGTTCATCTCCGAGGAGAAGCTGGGGATCTGGGCCCTGGGCGGCGAACCGGAGGATCCGGCTCCCGGAGAGCTGGTGGCCCGGGTGGGTGAGAACGGCCTGGCCGCCGACGTGGAGGGGATGGCCGTGCTGCCCCTCTCCGAGAGTGAAGGTTACCTGCTGGCCTCCAACCAGGGCGTGGACAATTTCCACGTCTACCGCTTTGGGGACGAGTTCAAGTTCATCGGTGCATTCGCCATTGAAGGGGCAGAACACACCGACGGAATCGCTGTCAGCGGTGTCGCCCTGGGCGACCGTTTCCCCAATGGAATCTTCACCTGTCACACGGTGGGGGCCGAGGGAAACGTCAAGCGCTGCCCGGTGCTGGTGGCGTCATGGAAGGATATTGCTGATGCCCTGGGCATCGATCCCGGTTCGTCCCTCGATCCGCGCGTTTGATCACATTTTTCCAACTTTTTCCCGGCAACGGCCGTTTCCCCGTGGTAGAACGTACAAAAAGATGGGGGAATCGGCCATGCGACGCTTTACCCCGAACTTCTCGCAACAGATCAATCTCACCGCGGTCCTGATCCTGGCCCTGCTGGTCTGCGCTCCCACTGCTGCAGCCGAACCATCCCCGGCCCTGATGGTGGGGAATTCGACGCATACCAGGACCTGGGCCTGACCTTCGGGGGAACCGTGGCCGGAGGATATTTCAATATCCCCTGATCTCCCCGGGGAAACTGGTGTTTCGGGTTGACGTTCCCCCTCCATTGACGCATATTGAACAGTGCGTCAGCGCTCCACGTCTCAATCACACAATTAGCGACAGCATCCGGTCTTTGTCCCTTCATTTCAACCCCGTCGGCAGGAGGATGTCACGTGGACTTCTTCCGCCGTCGCCATCGACGAGGTAAGGCCATGAGGAAACTGTTCCTGCTTGCATTCCTCTCCATGGGAATGCTCATCATCGGCACGGCCGTCCATGCCGGTACCGTTGAGGGGCCGCCGCTGGGTCTGCCACCGGTCCCCATCCCCGAGGACAACCCGCAGACACCGGAGAAAATCGCCCTCGGCGACAAACTGTTCCACGATGAACGGTTCAGCACCACCGGTGAGGTGAGCTGCGCCACCTGCCACGACAAGGAGAAGGCGTTCACCGACAGCCCGCTCAAGGTCTCCGAAGGGATCAACAAGCTCACCGGCACGCGCAACGCGCCCACCGTATTGAACGCGGCCTACATGAAGACCCAGTTCTGGGACGGCCGCTCCCCCAGCCTCGAGGACCAGGCGCTCCACCCCCCCACCAACCCGGTGGAGATGGGGCTGGCCAACCACCAGCCGATCCTCGACATCGTGCGCAGTGACCCCGAATATGTCACGGCCTTCGAAGCTGTCTTCAGCATCAAGGGCAGCGAAACCACCATGGACGAGGTGACCAAGGCCATTGCCGCCTTCGAGCGGACCCAGGTTTTCGGCAACTCGCCATTCGACCGCTATTACTATCTCAGTGATACCAGTGCACTCACCGATCAGCAGGTACGCGGCCTCGACATCTTCATCAACCAGGGCCGCTGCGTCTCCTGCCACCTCATCGAACAGACCCAGGCGCTGTTTACCGACAACCGCTTCCACAACATCGGCGTGGGCATCAACAACATCCAGGCCGATGTCCCCCAGCTGGCCCACGCTTTCCTCGAAGCCGACTACACCCTCGAGGAAGTGGACGTGCAGGTGCTGGGCGATGCCCGCACCTCGGAGCTGGGCCGCTTTGCCGTGGACCGCAGGTTCAATGACCTGGGCGCGTTCAAGACATCCACCCTGCGTAACATCGACCTCACCGCCCCGTACATGCACGACGGCAGTATCGAGACGCTCAAGGAAGTGGTGGAGCACTACAACAATGGCGGGGTGACCAACGAGGGCGACCCGGTGAACGACTTCCTCAGCGGCGGGATCCGTCCGCTGGACCTCAGCGACGAGCAGATCGACGACCTCGTGGCCTTCATGGAAGCGCTGACCAGTGCCGAGCTGCAGGAGGAAAAGCCATGAGCGGCACGAGACCATCGATCACCCGGCGCAGCTTCCTCAAGGCGGCCGGCCTGGCGGCCGGTGCCAGCCTGCTGCCGGTGAGCAGCATCCGCCTGGCCTTTGCCGACGAGAGCAAGGACTTCACCTTTGCCTATATCTCCGACTCGCACATCCAGCACATCGGCGGCACCAAGTTCGTCCGCAACTGGGACCGCGGGCTGATCCGCGCCGTGGCCGAGACCAACCTGCTGGTGCCCGAGCCCGATTTCGTGATGTTCGGCGGCGACCTGGCCCAGCTGGGCACCAAACCCGAACTGGATCACGGCGCCGAGATGCTCTCGAAGCTGAAATACAAGACCTACTGCGTGATGGGCGAACACGACTACTACCTCGACCTGGGTGAATACTGGTCCGAGCTGTTTGGCCCGCAGTATTACAGTTTCGACCACAAGGGTGTGCACTTCGTGGTGCTGAACAGCATCCTCACCTTTGACGAGTGGACCCACGAGCGCTGGCCCAGCGCCGAGCAGCGGATGCTGGAGATGGCCGGGCTGGACAACCCCAACGGCTCCCCCTTCATGGTGGGCCAGGCCCAGCGGGAGTGGTTGAAGCAGGACCTGGCCGCCGTGCCCCCCACCACCCCGGTGGTGGTCTTCTCCCACTCGCCGATCCAGAAGATATTCAAGGGCTGGAACTTCTGGACCGATGACGCCGAGGAGATCCAGGCGCTGCTCAAGCCTTACGCCAGCGCCACCGTGCTCTACGGTCACGTGCACCAGATCCAGTACAACCAGATCGGCAACATCGCCTTCCAGTCGGTGATGGCCACCGCCTGGCCCTGGCCCTACCCTGAGACGTACGCCCAGGCGGAGATGGACTGGCCGGGGATGACCGTGCCGATGAACCGCGCCGACCCATTCTTCGAACGGGACGCCACCGGGTGGCAGACCGTCGACCTGGCCAATGGCCGCACCGGGATGAACTACACCCTCTACAACAACACCAACCGTACGGTGAAGTTCAACCCCAAGACAGGTCGCCCTGAGGACACGTCCTACCAGGACGAATCAACACGAATCGCACCCCAGATACACTACTGATAGGAGTGAGCCATGTGGAAAAAATATGCCGGAGTCGCAGTGGTGGTGCTCGTCCTGTCGGTGGCGCTGGCCAGCGTGGCGGTGCGCACCGACGAGTTCACCGAGGAGGATCTCAAGCGCTGGGACAAGGAACAGATGAGCGTGGTCAACTACGGCCGCGAGCTCTGGGGCAGCGGTGACCTGGGGACCAACGGTGTGGCCTGCGGCCAGTGCCACCCCAACGGGTCCAACACCCATCCCGAGACCTATCCCAAGTTCCAGCAGCAACTGGGCAAGGTGATTGCCCTGCGCGACATGATCAACTGGTGCCTGCGTAACCCGATGGAGGGGGACCCGCTGGAGCTGGACAGCGCCGAGATGATCGCCATCGAGGCCTACCTGATGCATGAGCGCAAGGGGGTGGCCATCGCCCCGGGCAAGCACTGATCACCATCGACCGCTGAATTCAGGTTGCACCAACCAAAGGGGCCGGGGTAAACACCTCGGCTCCTTATCTTTTGTCCGACCAGCGAGTCCGCCCGGCTCTCACCGCTCCTGAGCGATAACGGATGCTTTGAACGCCGGGTAATCGGCGCGCATATTGTGGCTGGTGGAGTAGTAGTTGGGTGCCGTGAAATTGGCCATGACGTTGTAGAGGATGAAGTAGAGCATCACCGCACAGAACGCCGCACGCGCCCGGCCCGGGGTCAACCACTGGAAGCGGTGGAACAGAAACCGGCAGAAAGAGATGTTGGCCACCGGCAGGAGGATGAAGAGATGCCAGTGGCTCAGTTCCGCCGGGCTCATGGCCACCAGCACCACCATGGCGATCAGGCCGGCCAGGATGTAGTTCTCCAGCGGGTCCGGGCAACGGAACCGCTGCCGCCAGA
>CBESOE010000111.1:0-14656 GCA_965531145.1 uncultured bacterium
CATTTCGATATCGCCACCTATGTGGCCCTTGAAACCGGTGACGCGGAGACCGCGCGCGGCATCGGTGTGGGGATGTCGCCAGGCGATGATAGCTACGATCAACCGTATTTCTACGTGAACCCCTGGCCGCACCTCGACGTCGCCAATCTCCCTCCGCCCCTGACACCCGGGCACTGGCACACGGAAGGGTTTGTCGGTTCCATCGCCACCGGAGAGGAGATCCTCACTCTGGACTCCATTGGAACTGGTACATTGGAATTCCTGCGTGCCAGCGTTGGTGCCGGCCGGAAGAACCTTGGAGTCTGATAGTCTGGCGGCGAGGCTGAATGGATATCGTCTTGCCGTATTCACGAACTCGTCTCAATGCTGCTATTGCCGGGCCACGGCTTCAACGTCCCGCCAGACGCGGAGGAAGTTCCCGCCCCAGATCTTGATGATGTCCTCGTCCGAGTAGCCGCGCCGGACCAGTTCCAGGGTGACGTTGAACGCCTGGCTGTGGTCGCTGAAACCGACGAACCCCCCGCCGCCGTCGAAGTCGGTGCCGACACCCACGTGATCGATGCCGGCGACCTGCACCGCGTGGTCGATGTGGTCCGCGTATGTCTCGATGGAGGCGATGGGGTGGGCCTCGGCGATCTGGCGCCGCCGGCCGTAGTATTCCTCCAGCTTCGGGCGCAGGGCGGCCCGCTCCTCCTCGGACATCAGGCGGTATTCCTCCCAGGTGGGGATGCCCATCTCCTGGCGCAGCGCCGTCATCGCCGCCTCCCGCTCCGGCGATTCCGGTCCCAGGTACTGCTCCAGGGTCACGATCTGGATCACGCCGCCTTTGCGGGCCAGGGCCTGCAACTGCTCGTCGGTAAGGTTGCGATCGTGGGCATGGATGGCGGAACACCCCGAGTGCGAGGCGATGATCGGCGCCGCGGAAACGGCGATCAGGTCGAAGAATGCCTTTTCCGAGATGTGCGAGGCGTCGCAGATGATGCCCAGCCGGTTCATCCGGGCCACCACCTTTTTCCCGAAATCGGAGAGCCCGTCATGCAGCGGCTGGTCGGGGCTGGACGAATCGCAGATCTGGTTGTGTCCGGTGTGGCACAGCGTGATGTAGCGCGTTCCCCATTCGTAACAGCGGTCCAGGTACTCAAGCTCCTCGCCGATGGGAAACCCGTTCTCCAGGCCGATGATGATCGCTTTTCTGCCGCCGGCCACGATCCGCTCCACGTCGTCGGCCGAACCGGCCAGCGCGCAGCGTTCGGGATAGAGTTCCTCCGCCACCCGATGGATCGCTTCATATTGCGCCATGGCCTTCAGGCGCGCTTTTGCGTATTCCTCGTCGGTCAGCTGCTTTGCCTGGGAGACGAAGACCGCCAGGAAGACGGCGTCCATCCCGCCCTGCTCCATCTTCACCAGGTCGCAGCGCAGCCGGGAGTTGTCGATACCGGGGTCGAGCTCGCCGGTGCCATACTCCCCGCCGGGGATGTCCACGTGGGAGTCGAGGGTCAGGGCCTGGCGGTGGACGGCTTCTGCCCGGGCAAGGAGCAGGTCTTCCCCGGACGGAGCCTGCCCGGCACCGGAACGGGCACAGCCGGCCGCTGCCAGCAGGGCCGCAAGCACAACTGCGAGAATGCTGAAACTCGGAAACAGGTTCATCCTGGTTTTCATCTGGTCTCTCCTGACAACTTCAGGCGGGTTCGCTGTTCGTGCTGATTCCGCTTCAAGATATCATACCGGCGCCGAAGGTCAGGCATCCTGCATCAGGTGGGCGCTCACGGTGCCTTCAAGGCAGGAGGCGCAGGGTGACCCGACCTTCTTCCGCCCCCCGGGGCGGCTGAGGGTCCGGGCGATGGCCATCCGTTCGGGGGACCAGTAGAGGTCGCGAATCGGCGTTTCAAAGGCGTTGCCCAGTTTGAATTCCCCGTAGTCATCGCCGCAGCACATCCCGCAGACCCCGTCGTAGCGAATCATCAGAAAGTGGTAGGGCTGGGGACATGGGAAATCGTGGTAGACCGGATGGGCCAGGCTCCTGTCCACGCTGTCCGATGCCCGGGCGCGAATGGTGCAGTTCCACTGCGGCACGCTGAAACAGACCCGGGTTTTTCTGAAGCGGCTTTTCCAGACCTCGATTTCTCTGTTCAGCTCACCGGCGGTATAGATGTCGTAGAGGCCGATGGTCAGCCCGTCCACCAGGCCGTCCAGCCTCTGGCACAGCTCCGGGTTCTGTGCCAGAACAGCGCCATTGGTGTCTTCCCACTGGGACATGCCGCTCTTCTCCCTGACGTAGAGCGTGAACATCTCGTAGCGCTTGTCGAGGAAGGGTTCGGATAGCCGGTGCTTTTTCAATACGCCCCGGTAGTCCAGCTGCGCCAGCTGGTTGATCAGGGAATAGAACTTCTTGTCCGGCATCTGCTCAATGACGTTCCGGCCCGCCGGGTCCTTGCGGATCCCGCTGCGGTCCTTGAACCGCGGGCAGAAGAAGCAGTCCATGTTGCAGTTGGACTGGATCTCCAGCTCGGCGCTGCGCCACATGGGAAAGGTGCTCCCCGTCCTCGTGAAGGTTCGGTACCCGTCCCGCAGGAACTCGATGTGCCGGCCGGGTTGGGCCAGGGTGTGGAGCAGTGACCGTAGCGGCGGCAACCGCCGGCCCAGCGGCTTCACCTCCGCCAGGTAGATGGTGTTGATTTCCGAGCGCTGCAGGATGCGGAAGCTCCACTCCGTGGGCACCTCGTCTCCCTGGGGGGTCAACAGGTTCTCGATGATCGGGTTTCCGGAGGAGAGGGCGCGGAGCAGGCTGAAGAGGCAGAGCCGCATGCAGTTCCGCAGGGGGAAGAGGCGGGCGATGTGGTGTCCGGCATAGGCCTCACGGTGGATGCCGAACATCTCCGACATGGTCTCGTCCAGATCCAGAATGGTCATCTGATCGAGGAGGACCCTGCCTGTTGACGCGGAGTTTTTCCGCAACAGGGACCGGTATTTGTCGATGGTCTGCCGGCGAGGTTCAACTGGTGTTACCGGGGGCGGACCCATGGGGAGTTCCTCTGGCACTGGGGCGAAGCTCTCGTCCTTGCCGGGGATATTCTCCGGTCACCATATACTAAATGTCAAGAATAGTCGTCATCAGGTAATGGAGCCCGATGGGGTATCCGTGCAATGTCCGCTGCACCTTCTGCAATCAGGCCGATTATTCCACCAAACGGGTTCTTGACCGGCGAATCTGGAGCGAAGCGCTGCTCCCGGCATACGAAGTGGTGCGCGGCATCAACATGCAGGGCGGAGAACCCACGGTATCGAATGATTGCCGGGAATTGCTCCAGCTCCTGCTGGACCGGTATCCCAACGTGCGATTGGCCCTCATGACCAACAGCGATTACCGCGATTGCGGGATCACCTGTATTCACAACTTATTTCCCACCGGTCCCCGCACCGCCCAACTGCGCAAGGTCGCCTTCAAAGCCACCCGTGACCCCTGGCTCTATCTCAAAAAGGCACACAACAAGAGAAAACGGCAGAACAACTTCAGGAAACTGAAGGAAGTGTAATTCCTGTCGTCACCCCCTCTCGCTGTCCGGCCAAAAACCATGTACAATATCAGCATCTGAAGCTGCTCTCCTGACGAATCCGGGCTCGATGAGGTCTCTCTGATGAAACGCTTGATACTGTGTGCCGTCGTTCTGTTCACCCTCGTTCTGCTGGCCCCCGGATGCGGACCGGTGGATCAGGATCGAGGGGCAATCGCCGAACGATCGGTAAATGCGGTGACCACCACCGGGATGATCGGCGACCTGGTGGCCAACATCGGCGGCGAGCGGGTGACGGTGACCAGCCTGATGGGCCCGGGTGTGGATCCGCACCTCTACAAGGCCAGCGAAGGGGACGTGGGCCGTCTCACCGGGGCGGACATCATCTTTTACAACGGCCTGCACCTGGAGGGGAAGATGGCCGAGGTGCTCGAACGGCTGAGCACCCGCATCCCCACCATGGCGGTGGCCGAGGTGCTGGACGAGGAACACCGGCTCATGCCGCCGGAGTTCGGCGGAAGCAGCGACCCCCACGTCTGGTTCGACGTCTCCCAGTGGGTGGACATCGCCGCCGGCATCCGTGACCGACTGGCCGAACTGGACCCTGAGCACGCACAGACCTATCGGGAAAATGCCGCCGCCTATATCGGAAGACTGGAATCGCTGCATGTCGAGGTGATCAGCAAGGCGGAGCTGATCCCCGCGGATCAGCGTATTCTGGTCACCGCCCACGATGCCTTCAACTACTTCGGCCGGGCCTACGGGTTCGAGGTGCGTGGTCTTCAGGGAATCAGCACCGCCACCGAAGCCGGCACCGCCGACGTGCAGGATTTGGTGGGCTTTATCGTGGAAAAGCGGATCCCGGCGCTGTTCATCGAGTCCTCGGTGCCGGTCCGTACCATCGAGGCGGTGCAGAGCGCGGTGCGGGCCAGGGGCTTCGATGTTACCATCGGCGGCGAGCTCTTCTCCGACGCCATGGGAACTCCCGGCACCCCCGAGGGCACCTACATCGGTATGGTGACCCACAACATCGACACCATCGTCAGCGCGTTCGGTTATGAGCCGGCCCGGCCGGCCCACTGAGGACTTTCCAATGACAGGCAGCGCAACCGATAAAGCTCCGGCCATCGACGTCACCGACATCACCGTGGCCTACCGCGAGAAACCGGTGCTCTGGGACATTGACCTGCGGGTTCCCCGGGGCGTACTGATGGCCATTGTCGGGCCCAATGGCGCCGGGAAAACCACCCTGCTCAAGGCGATCATGGGGCTGGTGCCCACGGCGGCGGGCAATGTGGAGATCTTCGGCAAATCCTACGACGACGTACGCAAGCGGGTGGGCTATGTCCCCCAGCGGGGCAGCGTGGACTGGGACTTTCCCACCACGGTGCTCGACCTTGTGATGATGGGTTCCTACGGGGCACTGGGCTGGGTGCGCCGGCCGGGCCGTATCCAGCGTGACGCCGCCATGCTGGCGCTGGAGCGGGTGGGCATCCGGGACTTGTCCGGCCGTCAGATCAGCCAGCTCTCCGGCGGCCAGCAGCAGCGGGCCTTTCTCGCCCGCGCCCTGATCCAGGACGCCGACCTCTACTTCATGGACGAACCCTTCCAGGGGGTGGACGCCACCACCGAGCGGGCGATCATCGACATCCTCAAGGAGTTTCGCGAACAGGGCAAGACCGTGCTGGTGGTGCACCACGACCTGCAGACCGTCCCGGAGTATTTCGACTGGGTGATCCTGCTCAATGTGCGGCGGATCGCCAGCGGCCCGGTGAGCGAGGTGTTCACCGGGGAGAACCTCCGCCTGGCCTTTGGCGGCAAGGTGGGATTCCTCTCCCCCCACGAGGCCGGCGGCACGGAACATCACATTCTCCAACGAAAGAGCGCCGAAAAAGCCGAGTAGCGGCGGCGTAGCCGACCCATGGATCCTCTCTCTTTCCTCACCGACTACACCCTGCGCACCGTGGCCCTCGGTGCGGCGCTGCTCGGTGCGGTGAGCGGGTCGCTGGGCACCTTCGCCCTCTTGCGGCGCCGGGCCCTGCTGGGCGACGCCATGAGCCACGCCGCCCTCCCGGGCATCGCCATCGCCTTCCTGATCACCGGCAGCAAGGCGCCGCTGGTGATCCTGGCCGGGGCGGCGGTGGCCGCGTGGCTGGGGGCCTGGTTCGTGCTGCAGGTGGTGAACCTGACGCGGATCAAGGAGGACAGCGCCCTCGGTCTGGTGCTCTCGGTCTTTTTTGGCTTCGGGCTGGTGCTGCTGACCTGGATCCAGAAACGCCCCGACGCTTCCCAGGCCGGGCTGGACTCCTTCCTCTTTGGCCAGGCGGCCACCCTGATGGAGAAGGACCTGCTGGCCATGGCGGCCCTGGGTGTGCCGGCGCTGCTGCTGATGCTGCTGTTCTGGAAGGAGCTGAAGCTGCTCAGCTTCGACCCCGATTTCGGCAACTCCCTGGGGTATCCCATGCGGCGGCTGGACCTGCTGCTGACCACCCTGCTGGTGATCGCCATCGTCATCGGCCTGCAGACGGTGGGGGTGGTGCTGATGAGCGCCATGCTGGTGGCCCCGGCGGCCGCGGCGCGGCAGTGGACCGACCGGCTGGGGGTGATGGTCCTGCTCGCCGCCTTCTTCGGTGCGGCCGGAGGCGTGGGCGGGGCAGTGCTCTCCAGCTCGGTCCGCCGGTTGCCCACCGGGCCGACCATCGTGCTCTTCATGAGCGCCGTGGTGCTGCTGTCACTGCTGCTGGCGCCGAACCGCGGGCTGCTCTGGTCCTGGGTCCGGCAACTGCGCAGCCGCCGCCGGCTCCAGCTGCAGGCGGTGCTTGAGGATCTTCACGTGTTATCGCTGCAGCACGAAGATCCCTTCCACCCGCACCGCACGGCGGTACTGCGGACCATGAGCGAGGGGCACGGCGGCGCCGACCGCAGCCTGGTGGAGCTGGAGTCGCGGGGGCTGGCCCGCCGGGTGGGGCCCGACCGCTGGGCGCTGACCGAAGCGGGTGCAGCCGAAGCGGTTCGGACCTTTGTCAAAGGGGGAAGTGACCAATGAGCCCCGCCCAGGTCGAGATCCAGCTGATTGCGGCGGTGACCGCGGCGGCCTGCGCGCTGCCCGGGGTGTTTCTCGTGCTGCGGCGGATGGCCATGCTCAGCGATGCCATCAGCCACTCAATCCTCCTCGGTATCGTGCTGGCCTTTTTTGTCACCCGTGACCTGGCCTCACCGCTGCTGCTGGTGGCGGCGGCAGTCACCGGGCTGGTCACCGTGGCCCTGGTGGAACTGCTGGGCCGCACGCGCCTGATCAAAAAGGACGCCGCTATCGGCCTGGTCTTTCCGGTGCTGTTCAGTGCGGGGGTGATCCTCATCGCCCGCTACGCCGGAGACGTGCACCTCGATGTGGACTCGGTGCTGCTGGGGGAACTGGCCTTCGCGCCCTTTAACCGCTTCGAACTCTTCGGCATCGATTTGGGGCCGGTTTCCCTGATGGTGATGATCGGGGCGCTGCTGGCCAATACCGCTTTTCTGCTCCTCTTCTACAAGGAGATGAAACTCTCCACCTTCGACCCCGAGCTGGCGGCGGCGCTGGGCTTCTCGCCGGTGCTCCTCCACTACACCCACATGGGCCTGGTGTCGGTCACCGCGGTGAGCGCTTTTGACGCGGTGGGGTCGGTGCTGGTGGTGGCGCTGATGATCGGCCCGCCGGCCGCAGCCTACCTGCTCACCGACCGCCTGCCGGTGATGATTGCGCTCTCGGTGGGGATCGGCGTGACCAGCGCCTTGTCCGGTTACTGGTTGGCCCACTCCCTCGATGCCTCCATCGCCGGGTCCATGGCCGCCATGACCGGAGTGGCTTTTCTGCTGGCACTTTTCTTTGCCCCGGGGCGGGGGCTGGCGGCCATCGCCGGTCGCCGCCGGCGCCAGCGGCTGGAGTTTGCCGGGCAGATGCTGGCCGTACACCTGCTGCAACACGAAGGCTGTCCCGACGAGCCGTACGAGAGCAGCATGGCCCAGCTGGAAGAGCACTTCCGCTGGGACCGGAGCTTTGCCCAGCAGATTGTCCGGCTGGGGCTGAAGCGAGAGCTGATGGTGCAGCAGGACGACTGTCTCCAGCTCACCGAGAGCGGGCGGGAACTGGCGCGGGTGGTGGTGGTCCGCTAGTCCTCGGATGTCGAGAGCAGTTCCCGGCGCACGGTGGCCAGCCACGCTCTTCTTGATCGAACCTCACCCAGCGCATTGCGTGTGGCCAGCATGGCGAAGCGGTTGCCCTCCGCCTCCAGCTCGGCCAGCCGGTGGAGCGTGGTTTTTTCCAGCCGCTTCAATTCCGTGGCGGCACTGTCCAGCCACTGTTCCAGTTCTTCCCGGTCCAGCACACCGAGAAACATGGTTCTGGTGCGCAACGGGTCAAAGGTCCCGTCCACGGCGGCCCGTTCCACCGGCGGGCCCACCCAGCCCCGCAGCGCTTTCCGGCCGGCAGAGGTGATGGTGTAATCCTGTCCCGGGCGGCGCCCGCTGCGGCGCGGCCGACCGGTGAGCAGTGTGCGCTGGGCCAGACGGTGTACCAGGGGGTAGATGGAGCCGGTACTGGCGCTCCAGTGGGAGGAGAGGGACTGCTGGAACTGCTTGCGCACGGCGTAGGCCGTGCAGGGGCCGTCGCTCCAGATCACGCCGAGCACGGCAGCTTCCAGGTCGGTGAGACCGGGCATGGTTCCAGACCTCCTCTCCATGGTGCGAATCGTATCGTGTTTCGATTCGCTGTGCCAGTCCAACCGGCGGTTGACCGGTGACTGGTCTCGGGGATACAGTCGTGCGATGGACGTCCTGCTGATCAAACCCGGCAATCTGAGCGACCACATCCAGCCGTCGCTGTCCCTGGGCTATCTGGCAACGCAGGTCCGCCAGGACCACCGCGTGCGTATCGTCGACCTGATGAAGGAGGATGATTCCCCGGAGGGGTTGGCGTCCCTGTTGGGGGAGTTCCGGCCGCGGCTGGTGGGCATTCAGTGTTACAGCATGGATCTGCCCCGGGTCAAAACGCTGCTCCAGGCGGTGAGGGCCCACGATCCCGCGGTGTGGACCATCATCGGCGGCGCCCACCCCACGGCGGCCCCGGCCCAGTGCCTGGAGCATTTCGGGCCGGAGTTGCTGGACTTTGTTTTTTCCGGCGAGGCAGAGCAGGGCTTCCCCCTGTTGCTGGGGGAACTGGAATGCGGGCAGGAACGCTTCGCCGGCATCCCCGGGCTTGGCTGGCGGGAGGGCGGGGAAGTCCGCCTCAATGAACCCGAGTTCATCGAGGACCTGGACCGCCTGGGCATGCCGGCCTGGGACCTCATCGAACCGGAGGGCTACCCCTTCTCACCCCACGGCGTGGTCTGCATGAACCAGCCGGTGGCGCCGGTGATGGCCACCCGGGGTTGTCCCTACCTCTGCACCTTCTGCTCCACCGCCGGCCAGCCTTTTCGCCAGCGCTCGGCAGAGCTTTTTCTCGATGAGGTCAAACTGCTTTACGAGACCCACGGGATCCGCGAGTTCCACATGGTGGACGACAACTTCACCATGGACATGGACTATGCCCGGGAACTGCTTGAGGGGCTGATCCGCCTCGATCTGGGGGCCACCTGGTCCACCCCCAACGGGGTCCGTCTGGAACGGCTGGACCGGGAGATCATCGAGCTGATGAAGAAGGCCGGCTTCTACTCCATTGC
Source organism: uncultured bacterium (assembly GCA_965531145.1). Lineage (GTDB taxonomy): Bacteria > Acidobacteriota > JAQAZP01 > JAQAZP01 > JAQAZP01 > JAQAZP01. The sequence goes on from CBESOE010000111.1 coordinate 9,209, forward strand.
CGTGGGGATCGAGTCGGGATCGGACCGGGTTCGCAAGATGATCCGCAAGGGGTCCACCACCGACGAGGTACGGCGCAAGGTGGGGATGGTCCGGGAGGCGGGCGGGATCGACATCACCGGCTTCTTCATGCTGGGCATCCCCGGGGAAACCCGTGCGGACATCGAGGCCACCCTCCGCTTTTCCCGGGAACTGCCCCTGCACCGGGCTGCTTTCCACTCCTTCCTGCCCCTGCCCGGGGCCAGGATCTGGCAGGAGATGGAAGAGAGCGGAGAGCTCGACCAGGTGGACTGGGACCGCTACTTCTTCTGGGCCGGGGCTTACGTCCCCCGGGGGATGAGCAGGAGCGAACTGCGCCGCCTGCACCGCACGGCTTTTCTCCGCTTCTATCTTCGACCGCGGATACTGCTGGCCAACAGCCGCTACCTGTTCAAACCCCGGGTGATGAAACACGCCTTCAAATACCTGTTCCGGCGATTCGGCGCCTAGAACCTCACGGCCAGCGCGGCCACCGTGATCAGGTCATTCCGCTTCGTGTCGTACGGCGGCCGGGAGTTGTAACGGTTTTCCAGACCCAGACGCAGGCTGAGAGTCGAGTTCAGCGCCGCTTCGATACCGATGGTGCCGTTGAGCAGGTAGTTGTCGAAATCGCTGAAATCGGGGAGATACTCGATGGTCTGCCAGATTTTTGATGTCTCGCTCAGTTTGTATTCAAAGGTCTGGGCCAGCCGCAGGGCAAAGGTGTCCTCCGCATCCGGAGTCACCCAGACGCCGGCCGGGTCGTCTTCATAGTCCGTGTGGATATACGCCACGCCACCTTCCAGGCCCAGCCTGGTGCGGTCGTTGTCGATCACATAACGCCCGTAGCCCACACCGGCGGTGAAGCGGTAGGCGATCATGGCGATCTTGTCGTGGAACAGGCTGTTGTCGGAGTAGATATACGAGCTGCCGAACATCCGCTTGTAATTGAAGTAGAGGTTGGCCAACTCGGTGGAGGTCAGCCCGTCTGTCTCGCCGTAGCTGCCCATGATGCCCAGCCGGTATTCATTCCGCTCGGTCAGCTTCTCGCTGTCCACCGCCAGGTTCAGGCCCAGGGTGTCGCTGTTGCCCGTGGTCAGGCTGCCGCCAAAGCCGATGGAGGTGTCCCAGCGCGGTTCGGCATTTTCGTCTTCCTCGGTGGCAACGGTTTCCAGCAGGTCGTCGGCAGCCGCGGCGGCGCCGGCCACCGGGTCCTGGGCCTGGGCCTGGGACGGCATGGCGATCAGCAGCACAGCGAAGGCAAGGCTCATCAGTTTGTTCATGGTCTGTTTCTCACTCCTGTAAATAGTACCGGCCGCCATTCGGGCGGCCGGCGATAGGTCAATGGCTGACATGACCGTCATGACAGCCGCGGTGAATTTCGAGAATCTCAGGCGGCGGTGTCGCCTGCCTGGTGAATGTGCACGTCCCGCTGGGGGAAGGGGATGGAGCAACCGTTGGCCTCCAGTTCCTCCTTCATTTTCCGGGTCAGTTCGAACATCACGCCGAAGTAGTCCTCAGGCTTGCACCAGGGGCGCACCACCAGGTTTATCGAGGAGTCGCCCATCTCGCACACCGCCACCTGGGGCTCCGGGTCGGCCAGCACCCGCTGGTCGGCCTTGACCACCCGGGTGATGATCTCGATGGCCTTGCCGATGTCATCGTCGTAGCCGATGCCCACCACCATGTCCACCCGCCGTCTCTCGATGTCTGTGTAGTTGCTGATGGTGGCCCCGTAGATTTCCGAGTTGGGGACAATCTTCTTCACGTTGTCCGGGGTACGGAGCAATGTAGTGAAGAGGCCGATCTCCTGCACCACTCCGGTTGTGCCGCCGGCCTCCACCAGGTCGCCCTTCTTGAAGGGCCGGAAGACCAGCAGCATCACTCCCGCGGCGAAGCTGGAAAGGGTCCCCTGCAGGGCCAGGCCCACGGCCAGGCCGGCGGCGCCGAGCACCGCCACGAAGGAAGCGGTGGGGATGCCGAAGATGCCGAGTACGGCGATCACCACGAAGGCGATCGCCAGGTAGTAGACAATGCTGGAGAAGAAGGGGACCAGCGTTTCGTCGGTGTTGCGTTTCTTGAGCAGGCGTCGGGTCCAGCCGCGCATCATGCCGGCGACAATCCGTCCGATTATCAATACGGCTATGGCGCCAACAACCCGCAGCCCCCAGGTGGAGACCAGCTGGGTGATCATGGTGATAATCGCTTCTGTGTTGTCCATCTTGCGTTCCTCCGCTCTCTTTGTTCGGATTTAATTCATGGAATTCGGGCTGAGGGGAGTAGTGCCCGATCCCGTTTTCATTCCTGATTCGATAAAGAAAATCGACAAATTCTATCTAATAACTGGGCACAGTCAAGCATTAAAAATAGGGACTTGTTTCGATGTATATGATGATTTGGAACTGAAAAAGTCACAAAAAATCTTTCGGTGTCTGGCCCCACTGTCGAAAAGGAAAACCAACCGCCGCTTCGCCTTCCACTCTGCAAATAATCCGGATAGTATTAGGGAATCTGGAGCTATGGAGTGTTCGTCCATGCAGTCTTTCGGGCGGGCCGACCGCGGACCAGTATTACAGTCTTTATCATACCTGGGGAGTACAAAAACATGGCAAGACCAAGCAGCCGGCCTGTCCGGTATTGCAGCCTGGTCATCACGGCGGCGTTTGTCCTGATGCTGCCGGCGCTGACCCTGGCCGCAATCGAAGATGCAGGTCATCCACAAACAGGGGCAGAGCTCTACATGAAGGCCTGCGCCAACTGTCATGGCGCGGACGGCCGGGGAGCGCCCCCGAGCCAGCTGGCCTTCGCGGAGCAGGTGCCCGACTTCACCGATTGCGATTTCGCCATGCGGGAACCCTCGGCGGACTGGGTGGGAATTGCTTTCGAAGGGGGCCCCACCCGGGGGTTTTCCGAGATGATGCCCGCCTTTGGCGAAGTGCTCACCGAGGCGGAACTGGAACTGGTCATCGCCTACGTGAAGGACTTCTGCCAGGACAAACGCTGGCCCAGTGGCGACCTCAACCTTCCCCGGGCGCTTTACACCGAAAAGGCCTTTGTGGAGGATGAGGCGGTTTTCTCCGTGTTTGTACCCACTGAGGGCGAGGGTGCGGTTTTCACCAAGGTGGTTTACGAACAGCGGTTCGGCCCCAAAAGCCAGTTCGAGCTGATCGTGCCCCTGGGCTGGCAGGAGAAGCCGGGTGATGATGCCGGGGATGGCGAGGGCGACGATGGCGGTTGGACCTCGGCGGTGGGTAACATTGCCGTGGGGCTGAAGCACGTGCTCTATCACAGCAAGGAGCGCGGCAGTATTTTCAGCGTGGCGGGGGAGGTGATCTTCCCCACCGGCGACGCGGATGAGGGCTTCGGCGAGAACACCATGGCGTTTGAGCCATTCGTCTCCTTCGGCCAGGTCCTGCCCGCCTCGTTCTTCCTTCATGCCCAGACCGGTGCGAAATTGCCGCTGAATACGGACAAGGCGGATTACGAGGGATTCCTCAGGCTGGCCCTGGGCCGGACCTTTACCGTGGGGACCTGGGGCCGCGCCTGGTCACCGATGGTGGAGATACTGGGCAGCCAGAAGTTCGTCTCCGGAGCCGACAGCAATTGGGACGTGGCGCCCCAGATCCAGGTGACCCTGAACACCCGGCAGCACGTCATGCTGAATATCGGCGTGCGCACGCCGCTGAACAATACCGAAGGACGCTCCACGCAGATAGCGGCCTACCTGCTGTGGGACTGGTTCGACGGCGGTTTCTCCGAGGGGTGGTGATATGAAGAGCATGAAACTTGCAACGATTCTGATGGCAGTGCTGCTGGTGTTGGCGACAGTCTGTTTTGACTCGGTAGCATCGGCCTCCTCAACCGCAGCGACGGCTGAAGCCCTGCCCGAAGACCTGTCCGGACAGCCTGAACTGTTCGTCACCGCCGACCGCTGCATCGGCTGTCACAACTCGCTGACCTCGGCCATGGGTGAAGACATCTCCATCGGCGCCAACTGGCGATCCTCGATGATGGCCAATGCGGCCCGGGATCCTTACTGGCACGCCGCGGTGCGACGGGAGATCATGGTTCACCCCACGGCGTCGGCGGCGATTCAGCATGAATGCTCGGCCTGCCACATGCCCATGGCGCGCTTCCATTCCAAGATCGCCGGTGGCCACGGCAGTGTCTTCGATAATTTGCCGGTGAACCAGCAGCAGTCGCCCCGCGGCGTCCTCGCCGTGGACGGCGTCTCCTGCACCCTCTGCCACCAGATCACCGTCGATCACTTTGGCGAAAAGGAGAGTTTCACCGCCGGTTTTTCCATCGACACCAACACCCCCTGGGGCCAGCGGACGATCAACGGGCCCTTTGAGGTGGACGCCGGCCGGCAGCACCTGATGCATTCGGCCACCTTTTACACCCAGCAGGAGGCAGGGCACCTGCAGGAGTCGGAACTCTGCGCCACCTGCCACACCGTCATCACCCATTCCCTGGACGATCAGGGCCAGGTGGTGGGTGAACTGGCCGAGCAGGTGCCGTATCTCGAGTGGAAGCACAGTGCCTTTGCCAACGAGCGCAGCTGCCAGTCGTGCCACATGCCCGAAGTGGCGGGGGAGGCCATGGTCTCCGGGGTGATGGGTCTGGAACACGAGAACGTGTCGAAGCACAGCTTCCGCGGCGGCAACTTCTTCATGCCCCGGATCTTCAGCCGGCACCGCGGCGAACTGGGCGTGAAGTCCCTGCCGGCGGAGCTGGCCGGCACCTCGGCCAGCGCGGAAGAAAACCTGGCCAACGCTTCGGCGAAACTCGTTCTGCAGGGCGCCGAACGGTCCGGCAACACGGTGCGGACCGGTGTGCTGGTGGAAAATCTGGCCGGGCACAAACTGCCCACGGCCTACCCCTCACGGCGGGTCTGGATCCATCTCACCGTGCGAAACGAAAAGGGTGAACCCCTGTTCGAGTCAGGGGCGTTCCAGGCTGACGGTTCCATTGCCGGCAACGACAACGATGCCGACGGGGCTGTGTACGAGCCGCACTACCAGGTGATCGAGGATGCGGGCCAGGTGCAGATCTACGAGCCGATTCTGGGCGATCCGGACGGCAAACCCACCACCGTGTTGCTCACCGGCGTGACCTACCTCAAGGACAATCGCATCCTGCCCGTGGGCTTTGACAAGGCCACCGCCCATGAGGAGGTCGCGGTCAACGGTGCAGCCTTCGAAGACGCTGACTTCACAGGTGGCACCGATCGCATCGAATACGCTGTGGATGTGAAAGCCGATTCGGGGCCGCTCACCGTCACCGCCGAGCTGTGGTATCAGCCCATCGGCTACCGCTGGGCGCACAACCTGGCCGACCGGGATGCCGAGGAGATCACCCGCTTCGTCTCGTACTACGAAGAGCAGGCGGCTGACTCCGCCGTGATGCTGGCCCGTGACGAGGTGGTGGTG